>NZ_JAOCMC010000002.1:4187500-4584460 GCF_056172695.1 Stenotrophomonas sp. GSD10
CGCGCTATGCGGTCATCGCCACCCTGCTGGTCGGCATTGCGGTTGCGGCCAGTCGTGGCCTGCTGCACGCACAGCAGGTGCAGCTGCAACTGGCGGTACCGCAATGGGTGACCCCGTCATTGTCATGGACAGCGGTGGCCGGCATCGCCCTGCCCCTGTTCGTGGTCACCATGGCTTCGCAGAACATACCGGGCGTGGCGGTGATGCGCGCGTCCGGCTACGACGCCCCGGTGTCGCCGCTGATCGGGTGGATCGGTGTGGTCAATACACTGCTGGCGCCCTTCGGTGCCTATGCACTCAACCTGGCGGCGATCACGGCGGCGATCTGCATGGGCCGCGATGCGCATGAGGATCCGGCGCGCCGCTATATCGCCGCGATGGCCGCTGGCGCGTTCTACATCCTCATCGGCCTGTTCGGTGCCACCGTGGCCGCACTGTTCGCTGCCTTTCCGAAGGAACTGGTAGCCTGCGTGGCCGGTATCGCGTTGTTCGGCACCATCGCCAACAGCCTGGCCAGTGCGCTGGCAGTGGAGCGCGACCGCGAGGCCGCACTGGTCACCTTCCTGGTCACCGCCTCCGGCGTCTCCCTGGCCGGCATCGGCTCGGCGTTCTGGGGCCTGGTGGCCGGTGCACTGTGCCTGCTGGTGCTGCGAGCCAGGACGACGGCCTGAACAATCAGGTCAGCCCGCGACGCTGCCGGCGCAGGAGATCACCACGCCGGCCTCAGCCGGCAAGCCCCTGCGCCACCAGCATCATCGCGACGACGACGATGGCCACCATGGCCGCGGCCGGCGCATGGGTGTCGCCGCGCGCGGCCAGCACACTGTGCAGGCGTGCCTCATCGCCTCCGGCCTGCGCCCTGGCGCGGGCAATTTCGCGCTGGCAGTGGGCCAGGTACCAGCGGTTGGCATACAGCGCAGCGGTGGTGTTCAGCCCCAGGGTGATGATCACCGACAGGCCTTCAGGCACCCCCAGCAGTATTTCGGCAATGCTGAAGAACACCAGTGTGCCGGCCCAGATGGCGGCGAGCCGGTACATCCTGCGGTACGCCATCCAGATCACACCGATCAGGAACGCCGGCCAGTGCCAGGTGCCGCGGCCATCGGCAACCCCTGGTCCAGCCGCCAGCGCTGACGGTAGATCGGGAAGTTGCCCCCGACCACGGCGGCATACAGGGCCATGTCACCGTCCAGCCCTGCTGCCGGCGTGGCGACGGGCGCCGTCGCGGGTGCGCGATAGGGGTCGGCGGGATCTGCGACGGCGACCGCAGTGGCAGCAGCAGGCTCCGGCGAAGGCGAAGGCGCGACCGGCTCGGCAGCAGCCACCGATGGGTCCAGTTCGGCCAGCGGTCGCCACGACGGCATTCCCTCCCGCCACACCAGCGTACGCGCGGTCACCGTTCCGTCCTGCTGCAGGCGGCGCAGCCCGGCCAGGTCCACCGGTCCCTCGCTCTGCCTGCTGTTGGCATACCACCACTGCGCATCCTGCATGCGGCCCATCCCTGTTGAATCCATCGTCACTGTGAGGCACTGCCCACGGTCTGCGCCATCTGGTGGCGCGCGCCCGGCGCAAGGGTAATCCGCTCCGGTCCGGCATTGGCCACTTCCAGGCACACATAGTCGCGCCAGCCATCGCCGACATCGGCCATGTTCGCCGCGGCCTCGGCGCCGGGATTCCAGACCACCAGGGTCTGGCTGCCTTCGCTGCGGATCTCGATCTGCCGCTGCAGCACCGGATCGCGCAGCAGGTAGTGGCCAGCAGCGCCGGTATAGATGCGGTCGCTACGGCCCGGGTCACGCCGGTCACGCAGCGACCAAGGCCCCTGCTGCTGTCGCGGCGGCGCGCCTTGCTCGTATTTGTCCAGGTACTGCAGGCCGTCAAGGCCATCGACCTCGACCCGGCTGGCGTCGCCCACCCTGAAATAGCTGTGCAGGGCCTGGGTGAAGGTCAGCGGCGAGGACCCGATGTTGTCGGTGGTCAGCTGCTGGCGCAGCTGGTGGCCGATACGCAGCTGCATCTGCACGCGCAGGCCGGACGCACTGACATCCACAGGCGCCAGCTGCAGTTCCACCGCACCGTGCTCGTCATGCCGGGCCTGCAGCAGCTGCCAGCGTGCGGTTCGCACCAGGCCGTGCGCCGGTACATCATCGCCCTGGTCCTGGCGGCCGAACCAGGGCCAGCACACCGGCACGCCGCCGCGGATCGGCGTCGGCAGCGCGGCGCGCGCGGGTGACAACCACAGCAGGTCGGGCTGTCCTTCCGGAATGAATGACAGCAGCTGTCCACCGAACACGCTGATGGCGGCAGTGGCGGCGGGAGTCCTTACCAACCACGCCTCAAGCCCGTGGAACAGGCCGGTGCTGATGTCCGGATTCGACTGCATGCGATGACGCTCCTTGATGGCCGCGGCGATGATGTCGCGGCCAGTGTGCGAACGGCAAGACCTAACGCGCGGCGGGGGCGGTGCTGGCCGCCGCTTCCTGTTGCAGCGTGCGCAGGATGCGCTGACCGGCACGACCGTCGGCCGTGGCCCAGCCGAGGCGCTGCTGTTCGGCCTGGATCGCACGGCGGGTGGCGGCACCGATCATGCCGTCGGCGGCACCGATATCGTGGCCGCGCGCCAGCAGCAGGGTCTGCAGCTGGCGGCGCTCGTCGCGGCCGATGCCGGGATCGTCGGTCGGCCAGGCGGTGGCCAGCCCACCGCCGCCGCGCAGCTGGTCGGCCAGCGTGGCGATCGCCAGCGCATAGCTTTCGGCGGCGTTGTAGCTGTAGATGGCGTCGTAGTTGCGGAACACCAGCAATGCCGGGCCGTTGCTGCCGGCGGGCAGCAGCAGGGCCGCGCGCGCGTCGGCCGGCAGATTGGGCGGCACCACTGCGCTTCCATCCAGCGCGGTCACGCCCAGGGTGCGCCAGTCCGCCAGTGCGCGACGCTGGGTGCGACCGGCCTGGCTGGCATTGAAGCCGGCCGGCACGCGTACTTCCATGCCCCACGGCTCGCCAGTGCGCCAGCCCGCACGCTTGAGATAGTTGGCGGTGGACGCCAGCGCATCGGGGATGCTGCCGACCAGGTCGCGGCGGCCATCCCCATCGCCATCGACAGCGATACGCGCATAGGTACTGGGCATGAACTGGGTGTGGCCGAAGGCGCCGGCCCAGGAGCCGGTCAAGCCCTGTGCCTGCAGGTCGCCGCGGTCGATCAGCGTGAGCAGGGCCAGCAGTTCACCGCGGAAGAACGGCTGGCGGCGGCCGGCGCAGGACAGCGTGGCCAGCGACTGCAGCAGTGGGCGCTTGCCGAATACGCGCCCGTAGTCGCTTTCCACACCCCAGACCGCAACGATGGTGGCCGGGTCGACACCGTACTGGGCCGACACGCGTTGCAACAGATCGCGATGCTGTTGCAGCAGGGCGCGCCCGTCGTCCACGCGCTGGCGGTCGACCAGTGCCGCCAGGTAATCCCAGATCGGCGTGGTGAATTCCGGCTGCGCGTCGAGCAGGCCGAGCACGCTGGGGTCCGGCGTGAGGCCGGCGGTGATCTCAGCGAAGCGCTCGGCGCTGATGCCGCGGCTGCCGGCGGTGGCCTGCAGGCCAGCCATGCAGCGGGCAAACGCCGGATCGCCGGCGGTGGTCGCTGCTGCCGGCGCTTGTGGCGCCGTCGCCAGAGCGGCCGCCAGGCCGAGCGTGGTCAGGATGGGCATGGCGTCCTCCGTGTTGCCGTTGCAGGGCCATCTTAGGCCGAGCGCCGCCCCTGAACCTGAAGCGGCGCCGGCTGCCGGCCGCTAGGTGACGCGCAGCAGCCGCAGGCCGTAGGCCGGGCTTTCGGCATCCCAACGCTGCACGACCTGCAGGCCGGCCTGCAGCAGCAGCGCATCGAAGCTGTCATCGGTGTACTTGTGGCTGTACTCCACGCGGATCGGTTCGTCGGCGGCGAAATGGAAGATTCGGCCACCGAGATGGACATCCTGCGCCCAGCGGCTCACCAGGTCGGTCTCGATGCGCAGCCGCGCGGTGCTGTAACGGGCGCGATGGCGGAAGCCGTCGAGGTCGAAATCGCTGCCGATCTCGCGGTTGAGCCGGGCCAGCAGGTTGAGGGTGAACGCGGCGGTGACGCCCTGCGCATCGTTGTAGGCCGCTTCGATCAGCGCCGGGTCCTTGTGCAGATCGATGCCAATCAGGGCCAGGCCATCAGCGCCCATGGTGCGGCGCATCGCGCGCAGCAGGGCAACCGCATCCTCTTCGGCGAAGTTGCCCAGTGTGGAACCGGGGAAGAACAGCAGCCGGCGTGCAGGCCTGCGTTCGGGCGTGGGCACAGCGACGGGCCGGGTGAAGTCGGCACACACCGGCAGCATCTCGACCTCGGGCAGCGCCGGCGCCAGATGGTCGATGCTGGACAACAGCGCCGCCCGCGAGATCTCGATGGGGGTGTAGGCCACCGGGTCCTGCAACGCGGCCAGCAGCAGCGCGGTCTTGCGGCCACTGCCGCTGCCCAGTTCCACCACGTGCAGGCGCGGACCCACAGCGCGTGCGATGTCCGGCAGGACACGATCAAGCAAGGCCAGTTCGGTGCGTGTGGGGTAGTACTCGCGGGTCTGGGTGATCTGCTCGAACAGGCGCGAGCCGCGCGCATCGTAGAAGTACTTGGAGGGCAGCTGGCGCGAGGCCCGCGACAAGCCTGCCACCGCATCGGCCAGGATCTGCTGGCGGCCCGGGGTCAGGTCGGTGAGCGCCTGCAGGGCGTCGTGCACTGTACTCATGTCCGATCCCGGGCCAGGCGCAGGCCGGAGAACTGCCAACGCGCCGGCGGCATGAAGAAGTTGCGGTAGCTGGCACGTACATGGCCGCCGGGGGTTGCGCAGCTGCCGCCGCGCAGTACCCACTGCCCGCACATGAACTTGCCGTTGTATTCACCGAGATTGCCGGCGAACGGACGGAAACCCGGGTAGGCGCCGTAGGCACTGTGGGTCCATTCCCAGACATCGCCGAACAGCTGGCGCAGGCCGTGGCCCTGCGCGGCCTGCGGATGCAGGTGATCATCATCGGCGAAATGACCACTCACCGGCCGCGACGCGGCGGCCGCCTCCCACTCGAACTCACTGGGCAGGCGCGCACCGGCCCAGCGGGCACAGGCATCGGCCTCGTAGTAGCTGAGATGGCAGACCGGTGCATGCGGATCCAGTTCGCGCCAGCCGCCCAGGGTGTATTCGCGCCGCAGGGTGTCGTCCCAGTACAGCGGATGCTGCCAGTCTTCGGTTTCGCGCAGTGCCCAACCCTCGCTGAGCCACCAGCGCGGTTCGCGATAGCCACCGGCCTCGATGAAGTCGAGGTATTCGGCATTGCTGAGCGGGCGCTCGGCCAGCGCGTGGGCGGGCAGCAGCACGCGATGCTGCGGTGACTCGTTGTCGTAGGCGAAGGCGACGTGGCGAGGCCAGGCGGCAGCGCCGACGGTGACGATGCGCTCGGGCGATTCGACCCAGCCCTGTGCGCTGGCGATGCTGCTGGCCGGTAGCAGATCCTCGCGATACGGCGGCTGCAACGGATTGCACCAGAACGCATGCTTGATGTCGGTCAGCAGCAGCTCCTGATGCTGTTGTTCATGCTGCAGGCCCAAGTGCAGGTGCTGGAGTGCCTGCGCGTCCAGGTCGCCATTGGCCAGGCGGGCCTGCACCTGCGCATCGATCTGCTGGCGATAGTCGTAGACCTGCTGCAGCGAGGGGCGCGACAACAGGCCCCGCTGCGGCCGTGCGTGTGCCGGACCGATGCTCTTGTAGTAGCTGTTGAAGAGGTAATCCCAGGCAGGGTCATGCGCAGCTGCAGCCGGGAAGCCGGCCAGCACGAAGCGTTCGAAGAACCAGGTGGTGTGGGCCAGGTGCCATTTGCTGGGGCTGGCGTCGGCCATGCTCTGCAGCATGGCGTCCTCGGCGCTGAGGGGCGCCGCCAGCTGCACGCTGCGGTTGCGCACGCGGGCGAACTGACGGGCGAGATCGCGCTGCGGGGCAGCGACGGCGACGGGTACGCTGTCCATGGCCGCAGGATCGGTGCCCGCGGGTGAGTGCAATGTCATGGTTCGGCGTCACCGCGTTCACATGGATGACCGGCTCGCATTCAAGAAGCATGCGCCAACGCCGCTAACGGCAGTGCTGCGGCCGCGTTGTCACCGCATTGGACTTCCTGCGTGCCCCTGCATCCGCTCCGCCAGCCTGCGCATTACCTGTTCGTGCTGCCCGCCGTGCTGGTCGTGCTGGTGCTGTGGATGGCCCTGGGCAACGAGGACGTGGCCAGCCCGGCGCAACGCATCCTGCCCTGGCTGCTGGCCTGTCTCGGTGCGGGCCTGGCCCTGCTCTACCACCAGATGCGCACGCTGTGCCTGCTGCTGGTGGTGGCGCTGGTGTTCGCCCTGCTGCACCAGGATGTCGGCGGTTACCTGCGCCGTGGTCATGTCGACCCGTTGACCCTCTGCGCTTCCACGCCGTCTCGGCATGGGTGCCGCTGCTGTTCGGCGGGCTGGCGCTATGGCCCGAACGCGGACGCCGTCGTCACGACCTGCTGCTGCGCGGCGTGGTGTGGGGTGTGGCGCTGATGATCTTCCTGCTGCTGGCGGTGCAGCAGCCACGCGGGATGCACGATCTTCTGTCTGATCGTCACTGGGCCTGGATCCCGGCCAGCTGGAACGCGCTGGCGCAGCTGCCGGCCCTGCTGTTCCTGCTGGCCACCGCCGCGCTGGGCTGGCACGCATGGCGATACCCGCGACCATTGCACACGGCCATGCTGCTGGCCCTGCTGTGCCTGTGGTGGATGCTGCCTCGGGTGTTCCTGCAGCCGGTCCTGCTGCCTGCGCTGAGCAGTGCCGCGTTGCTGCTGATGCTGGGCGCGATGCTGCAGGAATTCTTCCACATGGCCTTCCGCGACGAGCTGACCGGCCTGCCCGGGCGGCGCGCGTTCAACCAGACCCTGCAGCGGGCGCGCGGCACCTTCAGCATCGCGATGGTGGACGTGGACCATTTCAAATCGTTCAACGATGCCCATGGCCACGATACCGGTGACGATGTACTGCGCCTGGTGGCCTCGCGGTTGGCACGGGTGGGCGACGGCGGCCAGGCATTCCGCTACGGGGGCGAAGAGTTCGCGGTGGTGTTCCTGGACCGCCCGGCGGCGGCCTGCGTGGATGCCGTGGAGGCCTTGCGGCAGCGTATCGAGGACACCCGCATGCAGCTGCGCGACCGCAGTACGCGCAGCCGTGACGACGAGGCCGGGCGCCAGCAGCGCGGACGCGGTGGCAGCGGCCAGGTGGTGCAGGTGACGGTGAGCATCGGGCTGGCCGACAGCCGCACCGACCCGCGTCCGTTGGCGGTGGTGAAGGCTGCCGACCAGGCGCTGTATGCGGCCAAGGGCGCCGGCCGCAACCAGGTGCACGCGCCGGCGGACACTCAGACCGCGTCGAGGTAGTACCAGCGGCCGTCGATCTGCCGGAAGCGGCTGTGCTCGGTCATCTTCACCGCGCTGCCGCCGCCGACCCGATAGCGGGCGGTGAAGCGCACCTCGGCACTGTCGGCACCGGTAACCGTGTGTTCGTGCACGGTCAAGCCCAGCCACTGCGTGCGCTGGCCGGGCGCATCCTGCAGCGACAACTCGGCAGGCCGGGTGTCCGGGTGCCAGGTCTGGCGCAGGTAGTCGGCCAGGCCGCGCACGTAGGCGCTGTAGCGCGAGCGCATCAGCCGCTCGGCATCGGGTGCGGCCGCGCCGGCATGGAAGCGGCCGCAGCAGGCAGCATAGTCGGCGGGCAGGCCACAGGGGCAGGGATCGGCAGGCGTTGGGCTCATGTGCGTATTGTCGCGCGGGACGCCGCCGGCATCCATCGGCGATAGGCGTATGCTGTCGCGCCCCCACCTTGATTGATCGCCGTGCTGGAACTGGTTCCCCCTGAGTTGTGGTGGCTGGTGGTGATCGCCTTCATCGCCGGCCTGGTCGATGCCGCCGTCGGTGGCGGCGGACTGGTGCAGTTGCCGGGGCTGTTCACGGTGCTGCCGCAGCAGACGCCGGCGATGCTGTTCGGTACCAACAAGTTCAGTTCGATGTTCGGCACCGGTGCAGCGACCTGGCGCTATGCGCGCAACGTGCGCTTCCCGTGGAAGCCGGTGCTGTTCGCCGCAGGTACCGCCTTTGTGTTTTCCTTCGCCGGGGCCACGGCGGTGAGCCTGCTGCCCAAGGACGCGGTGCGACCGCTGGTGCTGGTGCTGCTGATCGCGATGCTGGCCTACACGCTGTGGAAGAAGGACTTCGGCGCGCTGCACCGGCCGCAGCAGATCGGCCGCCGCGAGCTGGCCATCGCGCTGGTCATCGGTGCGGCGATCGGCTTCTACGACGGCTTCTTCGGGCCGGGTACGGGCAGTTTCCTGATCTTCCTGTTCGTGCGCTTCTTCGGGCTGGATTTCCTGCGCGCCTCGGCAGCGTCGAAGGTGGTGAACCTGGCCACCAACATGGCGGCGATCTCGTTCTTCGTGCCGACCGGCAACATCCTGTGGCTGTTCGCGCTGCCGATGGCGGCGGCCAACATCATCGGTTCGGTGGTGGGCACGCGGTTGGCGCTGAAGGGCGGCACGCCCTTCATCCGCAAGCTGTTCGTGGGCCTGGTGGTAGTGCTGATCGCGCGGATGGCGTGGGATACGTTGCGCGGTTGATGAGGGGTTTCATGACGCGGTAGGTGCCAACCTTGGTTGGCACGATGTTTCCGGTCGCGGCAAGCAGCCGAGCATGGCTCGGCTCTACAGGTGGATTGCCCGGGGCGCTCAGGCCTCGGCTTCTTCCGGTTCGTTGGCCTGCTGGCGGCTGCGCTCGGGCAGCTTCAGGCGCTTGCCTTCTTCGTCGTACTCGATCAGCAGCACGCCGGAGTCGTGGCGGCCGCTGATCTCGACGAAGCAGGCGCCACCGATGAACGGTTCCAGCGTCATCACCGACTTCAGCGGGGTGGCCACCACCATCTGGAAGCCGAAGTTGTCGAAGATGTTCATCGCCAGCGCGGTGAACTCGTTGTCGGCCTTGTCGAAGGCTTCGTCGAGCACCACGGCCGCATAGCTGGGCAGCTGGCTGTCGGCACCGCCGAGCTGGTAGCGCAGCGCGGCGGCCAGGCAGGTGGTGGCCAGCTTCTGGCGCTGGCCGCCGGACTTGCCGGCGCCGCTGCGGTAGATCTCGACCTGCTGGCGCGTTTCCGCATCCAGCTCGACGCCGATGAACTCCACGTGCATGCGCACGTCCAGCACCAGTTCACGCCAGCGCTTGTCCTCGCCCTCCTGCGAACCGAGGCGGTTGACCAGCTGGCGCAGCACGGTGAACTGCGATTCGGCCAGCTCACGCTGTTCGGTCTGCTGCTGCGACAGCACCTCGCGCAGCTGCTGCTGGAACTCGCCGACTTCCGGCAGGCGACGGTCGCTCAGCTCGATGGTCAGCAGCGTGCCACGGTTGAACGGCACCTGTTCCAGGCTGGCGTTCACTTCGTCCAGGCGCTGGCCGATCGACTTGCGGGCCTCGGCACTGTGGCGCTGCAGCGCCAGCAGATTGTTCTTGCTCTGGTTCTGCAGCAGGTCGAAGAAGCGCTCTTCGTGCTGCGGCAGGCCGTCGCGTTCCAGGCGCTCGAGGCGGGCCAGGAAGTCCTCGGCCGAGGCCACCGACACGGTGAAGTCGCCCGATTCCTCCGGCCATTGCTGGATGAAGCGACGGAAGCAACCGACCAGCTGGTTCTCGATGCGATTCAGGTCCTGCTGTGAGGACGACAGCTGCTCGTTCAGTGCATTGCTGACCTGGCGCATGTGCGCCTCCAGCGTTTCCAGGCTGAGCGGCCCCTGCTCCTGCAGGCGCTCGGCCAGGCCGGCTTCCTGCTCCTGGGCCAGGGTCGGCAGCACCAGCGCACGGCTCTGCTGGCGCGCGCGGTCGAGGCGATCGCGTTCCTTGACCAGCTGGCCACGCTCGACGCGGACGTCTTCATAGGTGCGGCGCGACTGTTCGATATCGGCGCGCACCGCGTCGATCTGCTTGGCCAGCTTGGCCAGGTCGGCATTGCCTTCGCGCAGATCGCGCAGTGTCGCTTCGATATCGCTCAGGCGCTGCTGCGGGGCGGCGATGTCGATCTCGTTCCAGTTGATGCTGACCAGCTCGTGGCAGGCCAGGCGGCGCTCGTTGTCACGGTCACGCTGGCCGCGCAGGCGTGCGATGTCGGTCTCGCAACCGGCGATGCGCTTGGCCAGTTCCTGTGCCTCGCGCTCGAAGGCGCCGACCTTGTCGTGGTTGTTGAAGCCGAGGATCCAGCGACGGCGGTCACCCACGGCACTGCGGTCATCCTTCTCGAAGCGGTCACCGGGATGCTTGACCTGGCCTTCGCGGGTGATGCCACGGTCGACGTTGCGCAGCTGCTTGGCATCCACGCACTCGTAGTCGAAGCGCTTGCCGAGTTCACGGCGCAGCCATCCTTCGAACACGTGGTCACGCAGTTCCAGCTTGTGCAGCAGCGACTTCGCCGACGGTTCGCGGGCGAACGCTTCATCGTTGCGGCGCACACGATAATAGGTGAAGCGCATGCCCAGGTGGGTACGGTTCACCCACTCGGCCACCTCGTTGTAGTGCTTGTCATCGACCAGCAGCGACAGCGCGAAGCCACCCAGCACGCGTTCGATGGCGCCTTGCCAGCCCTGTTCTTCCGAGCGGACTTGGATCAGCTCGCCGACGAACGGCAGCGCCGCTTCGGCGATGCCGGTTTCCTCGGCCAGGCGCGCGCGCAGCTTCTGCATCGGCGCAGGAATGTTGGACGGCGTGCGCTGCATCGCCTCCAGCTCAAGGCGCACTTCACCGAAGCGGCGCTCGTCATCGCGCTTGCCGCCCAGCCGGTCGCTGATCGCATCGTCCAGTGCCGCCGAGGCGCGCTGGCGGTCCTGCAGTTCGTTCTGTGCGCGCTCGACCAGCTCGGCGAAGCCGTGGGCATCGTCGGGCAGCTCGGCCTGCAGCTGCTGTGCTGCCTCGCGAGCCTGTTCGCGCTTGGCCTGGCGGCGGTCGCGCTCGGCCTCGGCACGGCCCTGCTCGCGCTCCAGTTCCTCGATGCGCTCTCCGCCCTGCTGGCGACGCTGCAGTTCCAGTTCGGCCAGGCGTTCGGTGTGGTTGTCGAGTGCGGCACGGCGCTGGGCTTCTTCGCCGAGCAGGCCGCGGTCGCGCACGTCCATCTCGCGCAGGCGCGCTTCGATCAACGCCTGGCGACGGCTTTCGCGGAAGCTGTCGACGCCGAGCTTCAGCGCTTCGTCGTCGCCGCGCTGGCGATGCATGCTCTTCAGGTCGCCGTAGTAGGCGCGTGCCGGCAGCAGGGTCTCCACCTGGCGGCGCGCGGTGACCACGGCCTGGTGCGCGCCATCGAGCTCGGCGAAGTCGCTGACCAGGCGCTCGGCGGCGTCGAAGGTCTTCGGCGTGTCGAGCATGAAGTCGCGCAGGAAGACGTTGAGGTCACCCAGGTTCTTGGCCGACTGGGTCTTGTGCAGCAGGCGCAGCGCCATCTCGTTGTCGATGCCGAGCAGGTCGCGGAAGCGCTCGGCGTAACCGGAGAAGGTGTCGAAGTGGTGCAGGTCGGCCAGCTTCTGCTTGAGCTTGCGCAGGTCCAGGTCGAAGCCGCCGAGGTCCTTGGCGATGTCGAACGGACGCTCGGCGATCATGTAGTGCTTGCGCACGTCACCGGCCGAGGTGCCGTTGCCGGAGATCCACAGCAGGCGCACCAGGCTGACCACGCGGCCATCGCCGGCGCGGTACTCCAGCACCAGTGCGGTCCAGGTGGCGCCCTTGCGCAGGTACTGGGTGGCGATCTCGCCGGTGCCGCTGTCCTGCTGGTCGGCCCAGGCGCCACGCACGTAGGACACCAGGTTGCGGTCGCGGCCACTGCGCTCGGCTTCACGCGCGGCGGCGTTGAAGTCGACGATGGCCGGCGGCGTCAGCAGCGCGGACATGGCGTCGAGCAGGGTCGACTTGCCCGAGCCGGAACGGCCGACAAACAGGAAGCCGCGCTCGGCGATCGGCACTTCGGTCAGGCCGTTGAAGGTGCCCCAGTTGTGCACCTGCAGGCGGCGCATGCGGAACTGCTGCAGGCGCGGGTCCGGCAGGCCTTCGTTGAACAGGGCGGGAGTGTGCTTGGAGATAGCCATGCGATGGTCGGGTCTCTCAGGCCTCGGCGGCCGGGGTTTCGCGCAGCTGGCGGTAGACCGCCGAAAGCTGGGACACGTCTTCGGCGGAGAACAGCAGCTTCAGCGCCGGCGAGACTTCGTGGCGGTCTTCCTGGCCGCTGAGGCGGGTCAGGATGTGGTTGTCCTTCATCTTCTGCACGGCCGAGGCGACGCGGCGGTTGAAGCCGGCGCGGTCGGTGGACAGGTTCTTTTCGTAGATGGCCAGCGCTTCGGCCATCTCGGCGTCGGCCACCACCGCGCGGTTGCCGCGCGCATCGGCCTCGGCCAGCTGCTGGCGCAGGAACAGCAGCAGCACCGAGTCGATGAAGGTCAGCGGCGAGGTGCGCAGCAGCACCGGCGCATCGACGTCTTCGGTATCCGCCTGGCGGGTGAAGGCCACGCCACTGTCACGGTCGAGCACCAGTTCCAGGAACAGGTCGGCCAGTGCCGAACGGATCGCCGCTTCACTGCGGATCAGCGCCGGCCACAGCTTGGCGTGGCGCAGCTGGTCGATGCTGGGGCCGATCAGCAGCTGGCACAGCGCGCGGCGCGCATCCAGCGGCAGCCGCCCGGTATCGCCGAGGTAGTACACGTCGTTGCCACGGCGGGGCTGCGCCATGGTCGCCACCGGCTCGGCCTCGTAGGCGTCTTCCGCCACGTCGGCCTGCGATGCGTCGATGGGATCTTCATGCCAGCTCATGGCGTCTCTCCTGGGTAAACCAAACCAGCGGGATGCGGGCGCGACGGATCTGGCCGTCGCCACCACGCCATTGCGCAAGCTCCTGCTCGCCGGCCACTACGTTGCCGAAGCGCGTGCCCAGCGACAGGTAGCCGATGACACTGCCGAGCCCCTGCGGCGCTTCGCGCTGCGACAGGGCCTGGGCGATGCTGAGCCGCGGCTGTGCATCGAGCAGGTCGTGCAGGTCGCGGCGCAGGGTGCGGAAGTCGATTTCGGACGAGGCCACCAGATCGCCGACGCTTTCCAGGCTGATCGCGGCTGCGTCGTTGTACTCGACGTTGCCATCGACCTGGGCACTGCGCGGATCGTGCAGCTTCCACTGCGACCACGAACGCAGGCGGCTGGTGGTCAGCTGCAGGTCGCGACCAATGCCACGCTGTGCCGGGAACTCATCACGCAGCGCCAGCGCTTCGGACTGCGCCTGCTTCAGCAGCTGGTTGAGGCGGCGCTGTTCCAGGTAGCCACGGCTCTGCACGAAGCCGCGCAGGCTGCGCGCGAAGTTCTGCAGCACGTCGTGCACCTGGCCACCGCGCTCGAGCATGGTGCTGGTGAAGCCACGCAGGAAGTTGCGTTCGCTGCGGTCCAGACGGCGGGCAAAGCCACGCGCCAGCACCGCTTCCAGTGCGGCATCGAGCTGGGCGCTCTGTTCGGCGTCGTTGAGCAGCCGCCAGAACGCCTGGAAGCTGCGGCCAGCGTCGCTTTCACCAATCACGTCCACGCCTTCGAACAGCTGCGACAGCACGTCGCCGCGTTCGCCTTCGTCGTCGATGATGCGTTCGCGGAAATCGCGGTTGAGCTGCTCGAAGTCGTCGCGCACGCGGCGGAAATCCTCGGTCAGTTCGTCGGCCAGGCCGATGATCTGGCGCGCACGTTCCAGCGCGCGCTTGCCGTCCAGCGCGATCACGCGGCCGGCGCCGACGCGGGCGATCTCGGCGTCGATGCGGTCACGCTCATCGCGCAGAGCCGACAGGCGTGCGTCCGGATCGGATTCGGTCTGCGCGGCCAGCTGGGAGAGCTGTTCGATGACCAGCGCCAAGCGGCTTTCGGTGGCGGCCACGCGGGCCTGCTCGAGGCCATCGGCGAAGCGGATTGCCTGCAGTGCGGCGGTGGACAGCTCGTACTGCTCCTGGTCGGCACCTTCGGGCAGGCGTCGTTCCAGCCAGCCCTGGGCCAACCAGTGCGCGATATAGGCCTGCGCGGTACGCGGCAGCTCGCGCGACAGTTCATCGCCGTTGAGCTGGTCCAGCGCGCGTTGCAGGCGCTCGTTGAGCACCGACGACGGCAGCGTGCGCTCGCCGTCCATCAGCAGCCCTTGCAGCAGGCCGATGATTTCCGGGGCGTGGTCGGCGGCGAGCAGCTTCCACTGGGGCTGTTCGCGCAGATGGCGGTAACGGGAGATGCGTTCGCGATGCTTCATGCAGCGAAAGAGGTCTGTAGGGCTGACAGGGACGCGCCGTCACGCACGGCTGGCGCGCGGGCAGCCGTGGGCATGCCGGCCACACCGGGCCGGCGGGGTGCGGGCACGCGGCTCAGCGCTTGCCGCCCACTTCGATGAAGCGCAGGAACTCTGCGCGGGTGCGCGCGTCGTCGCGGAAGCTGCCCAGCATCTTGGAGGTGACCATGCTGACGCCGCGCTTGTGGATGCCGCGGGTGGTCATGCATTCGTGGGCGCCTTCGACGACCACGCCGACGCCGATCGGCTGCAGCACATCCTGGATGCACTGGGCGATCTGCGCGGTCATCTTCTCCTGCACCTGGAAACGGCGGGCGTAGGCTTCGACGACGCGGGCCAGCTTGCTGATGCCCACCACCTTGCCGGCCGGCAGGTAGCCGACGTGCACGCGGCCGATGATCGGCGCCATGTGGTGTTCGCAGTGGCTTTCGTACTCGATGTCACGCAGGACGATCAGTTCGTCGTAGCCGGCCACTTCCTCGAAGGTCCGCTCCATGTAGGCGCGCGGGTCGTCGCGGTAACCGCTGAACCAGTCGCCATAGGCTTCGGCGACACGGCGGGGGTATCCAGCAGGCCTTCGCGGGACGGGTCCTCACCGGCCCAGCGCAGCAGGGTGCGCACCGCATCCTCGGCCTGGTCCTGGGTCACGTCGCCCTGCGGGGCGGCCTTTTCGTTGTTCTTGCTCATTGCGTACAGCGTCCCGAACGGGGGCGAGCATCGTACCCGACCGGGGGTGGGTCGTCCTGTTGGGACGGTTCATCGGGGGTCTGGCGGCGCGTTGATTGGTATCGGCTTGGATGGGGAAGGGCGGCAGGGCAGGACACGCCGTAAACCCCCTCCGGGGTCCGGCCCAGCCGCTGGCGGCTGTGCGTTCGGGCGCTTGCGAGGCATGCCTCGCAGGCAAAGCGCCCTCACCCCTGGGGGCTCGGTCGGCGCATCCATGCGCCTCACGGTCCTGCCCTGCCGCCCTTCCCCATCCCTGACAGTTTCCCGCGGGCGCGGCCGAACCGCCCGAAAGCGGGGTCAAAAGCGGGGGTTCATGGCTTCGGAAGCGGTGCGCCGCCCTGGTGGGTGCGGACCTTGGTCCGCACTGCTTCTGCTCTTGCCTTTAAAGAGCCAACCCACCGCGCTCGCGGGATGTGGGGTGGGTGGCGGAGGGCCGGATGGGCCAGGACCGCAGGCGCCATGGATGGCGCCTACGAGCCCCCATGGATGGGTTTACGGCGTGTCCTGGACCATCCGGCCCTCCGCCACCCCAACCGATAGCCAGCAGGCGCAGCGCTTTCCTCACTACACCCCACCCATTCAGAAAAACCTATTGATAGGAATGAAATTAGTAGTATCCTATCTATCTCTTATGGACCGACCCCTCGACGAGCGCACCGTGCTGCAGATGCAGCTCAGCTCCGGCCTGCTATACGCAGGGCGGCAGTGGCAGCGCCTGGCCGACAGCCGGCTCGGCAGCTATGGCATCTCCACCGCCTGCACCATGCCCCTGTTGATGATCGGCCGCTCCGGCGGTGGCATCCGCCAGGTGGCGCTGGCCCAGCAGCTGGGCATGGAAGGGCCGTCCCTGGTGCGCCTGCTGGACAAGCTGTGCGCCAGCGACCTGGTCCGCCGCGAGAGCGATGCCAGCGACCGCCGCGCCAACCTGTTGTGGCTGACCGACGCCGGCCAGGCGCTGGTCAGCGAGCTGGAAGACCAGTTGATCGGCCTGCGCCAGGACGTCTTCGGCGAACTCTCCATGGATGAACTGCACGCCGTGCTGAAGGCATGGCGCCTGCTGGCCGAGGCCGCCGACCGCATCACGTAAGCGCGCTGCCCCCGAACACCGCCGCTGCCGTGCACACGCCAGCGGCTTTTGCCCGTTGCTGTTGTTTCGTTGTCCCTCCCTCCCCCACCTCGTCCCCGCCCCTACCGATGCCCGGTGAATTCAGTCTCCACGGAGTGTTCGTCCCGACCCTGCTCGGGTTGATGGTGTTGGCCTATCTGGTCAACAGCGGCCTGCACGCGCTGCTGCAGCGTGCCGGCGCCTACCGCCACGTATGGCACCCGGCGCTGTTCAACCTGGCGCTGTACGGGATCGTGCTTGGCCTGCTGTTCCACCTCCTGCGTTGGATGCAATCGTGAACAAGATCGTGAAGAAAGCCCTTCCCGTACTGCTGACCAGCGCAGCGGTCATCGTCGCCCTGCTGGTGCTGCGCCAGCTGTGGGTCTATTACATGGATGAGCCGTGGACCCGCGACGCCCATGTCGGCGCCGACGTGGTGCAGGTGGCGCCGGATGTGTCCGGGCTGGTGGAAACGGTGGACGTGGCCGACAACCAGGCAGTGAAGAAGGGCGACCTGCTGTTCGTGGTCGATCGCGCCCGCTACCGCATCGCGCTGGAGCAGGCGCGGGCCAGCCTGGCCGAGCGCCAGGCCTCGGTGGCGCAGCTGCGCCGCGAGATCGGCCGCGACCGCAGCCTGCAGGATCTGGTCGCCGCCGAGGACGCCGAAGTGCGCCGCGCCAAGCTGCAGGCTGCACAGGCGGCGCTGGCCACCGCACAGGCCGCGGTCGATCTGGCCGAGCTCAACCTCGGCCGCACCGACGTGCGCGCGCCAGCCGATGGCCGGGTCAGCGACCGCACGATGCGCGTGGGCGACTACGTGGTGGCCGGCAAGCCGGTGCTGGCACTGCTGGATACCGGCTCGTTCCGCATTGATGGCTACTTCGAGGAAACCCGCCTGCGCGGCGTGGCGCCGGGGCAGACGGTGGACATCCGGCTGATGGGTGAATCGGCGCCGCTGCGCGGCCACGTGGAAAGCATCGCTGCCGGCATCGAGGACCGCTATCGCAGCAACGGCAGCACCCTGCTGCCGAACGTGACCCCGGCCTTCGACTGGGTGCGGCTGGCGCAGCGCATCCCGGTCCGCATTGCCATCGACGAAGTACCCAAGGGCGTGGAACTGATCGCCGGCCGTACCGCGACCGTGACCGTCGAAACCAACAGCGCCAAGCACGCAGACAAGGCCGGCACCGCGCCGACACAGGCGGGCCTGTGAACACCACCCTGCCCCGTCTCGGCCTGATCGTCGCGCTGGCCAGCCTGGCCGCGTGCAGGACCGTCGGCCCGGACTATGCCTTGCCGGAAGGCTCGGCATTCAAGCGCCCCGAAGCCAATGCCGCCTTCATCGATACGCAGAACCCGCAGGTCGCCGCCAACCAGGCGCTGCCCGACCGCTGGTGGTCGCTGTACAACGACCCGGTGCTGGACGGGCTGATCACCCAGGCGCTGCGTGACAACGTGGAACTGAAGGCCGCCGATGCGCACCTGCGCCGCGCCGCCGCCGTGTACGAACAGGCGCTGGACGCCGGCGGCTTCGAGTACGAGGCCGAGGCCGGCGTCAGCCGTGCGCAGCTGTCGGCCGAATCGTTCCTGCAGGAGCACGAGCTGCCGGTGATCAACCTGGCCGACGGCAAGTTCGCGGTCAGCTACCAGTTCGACCTGTTCGGCAAGCTCAAGCGCGGCGCCGAAGCGGCGCGTGCCGACGAGCAGTCGGTGGCGGCGGCACGCGATCTGGCCCAGGTCAGCGTGGTCGCGCAGGTGGCCGACAGCTATCTGGAAATCTGCCATGCCAACCACGAACTGCACGTGGCCGAGCATTCGCTGCAGCTGCAGCAGCGCAGCCGCACCGTTACCGAACGCCTGATCGCAGCCGGGCGCGGCACGCCGCCGGAACTGGCCCGCGCCAATGCGCAGGTAGCGCTGCTGGAGGCCGCACTGCCGCCGCTGCGCGCGCAGCGTTCGGCGGCCGCCTATTCGCTGGCCGCGCTGCTCGGCCAGACCCCGGGCCAGCTGCCGGCCGGCGTGATCGACTGTGCACACGCCCCGGGCTGGTGCAGCCGCTGCCGGTCGGTGATGGCCGTGCCCTGCTGCAGCGCCGCCCGGACGTGCGCCAGGCCGAACGCAAGCTGGCCTCGGCCACCGCGCGCATTGGCGTGGCCACCGCCGAGCTGTATCCGGACATCCGCCTCGGTGCCTCGGTCGGTGCCGCCGGCCTGCTGGAAGACTTCGGCACGCCGATGACCCAGCAGTGGTCGATCGGCCCGCTGATCTCGTGGACGCTGCCGTCGTCGGGCACGCACGCGCGCATCCACGCTGCCGAAGCCGGCGCCGATGCCGCGCTGGCCGAGTTCGACCACACCGTGCTGCAGGCACTTCGCGAGACCCAGACTGCGCTGGACCGCTATGCGCAGGACCTGCGCCGCCTGCAGTCGCTGCGCATTGCGCAGGACCAGGCCGCGCTGGCCGCCGAGCAGAACCGCCGGCTGTACCAGGGCGGCCGCACGCCGTACCTGTCCAGCCTGGATGCCGACCGCAGCCTGGCCACCAGCGACGCCACCCTGGCCGCTGCCGAAGCGCAGGTCTCGCGCGACCAGATCCATCTGTTCCTGGTGCTGGGTGGCGGCTGGCAGGCAACGGTCGCCCCGGCGGCGCCGGCCACCGCACAGGCCTCGGCGAAGTAAGCCATGAACGCGCTGACCGACCGCCAGGCCTGGCTGTTCTCGATCAAGACCTACCTGGCCGCGGTGGCCGCGCTGTACATCGCCATGGCCGGCAACCTGTCGCGCCCGTACTGGGCGATGGGCACGGTGTACATCGTCAGCCAGCCGCTGCTGGGCCCGACCCGCGCCAAGGGCGTGTACCGCATCGTCGGCACGCTGGTGGCCGGGCTGGCCACCCTGCTGGTGCTGCCGGCGCTGGTGGAAACGCCGCTGCTGCTGAGCGCGGCGATGTCGGTCTGGCTGGCCGGTTGCCTGTTCATGGCGCTGCTCAACCGCGGCCCGCGCGGCTACGCGTTCCTGCTGGCCGGCTACACCACCGCCTTCATCGGCTTCCCGGCAGTGACCTCGCCGGAAACCATCTTCGACACCGTGGTCGCGCGCAGCGAGGAGATCATCCTCGGCACGGTGGTGGCGGTGCTGTTCGCCTCGCTGTTGTTCCCGGCCTCGGTGCGACCGATGCTGCGCGCACGCATCGGCAACTGGATGGAGGACGCCGCGCAGTGGTGCCGGCAGATTCTGGAACGCGGCCGCGCACATGCGCCGCGCAACCGGCTGGCCGCCGACCTGGTGCAGTTCGAGGCGCTGATCGAGTTCCTGCGCCGCGACGACCCGCGCCACGCCGGTTCGGCGGTGTCGATGGAGCGGCTGCGCGAGCGCATGCTGCTGCTGTTGCCGGTGCTGTCCTCGATTGCCGATCGCCTGAGCGCGCTGCGCAGCGATGGCCAGGCCCTGCCGGAGGGCCTGCCGGAGCTGATCGACGACATCCACGACTGGCTGGACGGCCCGACCAACGCCAGCGAGTACGCGCGGCTGCGCGCGCGCATCAGTGCGTTGAAACCGCAGGTGGACCGCGATCTTCAGCACCTGCAGCTGGCCAGCCTGCTGCTGCGCCTGGAGGAGCTGGTGGACCTGTGGCAGGACTGCCGCACCCTGCAGCATGCGATCGACCATGGCACCGCGCCGCTGGATCGCGCGCACTACCGCATCCGCACCGAGCGGGTGGCCGCCGACAAGCACGTCGACTACGGCATGGCGCTGTTCTCCGCGCTCAGCGCCGGCGTGGCGCTGATGAGCTACTGCGTGCTGTGGATCGCACTGGGCTGGGAAGGCGGTGGCAACGGCGCGATGATGGCGGCGGTAACCGCTGCGTTCTTCGCCGCGCAGGACGATCCGGCGCCAAGCATGGTGTCATTCCTGGTATGGGCGATGGTGGCCTCGGTGGTGGCCGGCGTGTATCTGTTCGGTGTGTTCCCGGCCGTGCACGATTTCGGCCTGCTGGCGTTGGTGCTGGCGGTGGTGTTCCTGCCGCTGGGGTTGATGCTGCACCACCCCAAGAGCGCGCTGTTCGCACTGCCGTTGACGGTGAACCTGGCCGCGCTGCTGAGCCTGCAGAACACCTACAGCGCCAACATCCAGACCTTCCTCAACTCGTCCATCGCAATGTTCATCGGCATTGGCTTTGCGGTGGTGATGACCCGCCTGTTCCGTTCGGTAGGTGCCGAGTGGACCGCGCGCCGGCTGGTGCGGCAGGGCTGGACCACGCTGGCCGAGGCCGCCGAAGGCCGTGGCCAGCAGGACCGGCAGCGCTTCGCCGCACGCATGCTCGACCTGCTGGGCCTGCTCGCACCGCGCCTGGCGGCGACGCCGGAAGGCAGCGACATCGCCTCGGTGGACATGCTCAACGAGGCGCGCATCGGCCTGAACATCCTGCAGCTGCGCCGTGCACGGCTGGAGCTGCCCGAGCGCAGCCGCGAAGCGGTCGAGCACATCCTGGAGGACATCGCCGCGCACTACCGGCGGCAGATTGCCGCGCGCAAGCCGATGGTGGCCGCCGAGGCGCTGCGCGAGCGGCTGGACACCTCGCTGGGCCGGGTTGGCAGCGTGGCCGCCTGCAAGGCCCGCGACGAGGCGTTGATGGGCCTGATCGGCCTGCGCTTTGCGCTGTTCCCGGAGGCGAAGGCGTTGGCGCCGGGTTGGGAAGGAGCCGCACAGGCCTAGCACGCTACCCTGTGCAGCCACAGACCCTGCGATGGGGTCAGCGCCCTCTCCTGTGGAGGGGGATCCGACCCCGGCGCTGCAACAGGAAGCTCCAATGAGTTACGACATGATGGTGTTCGAGGCCAGCGTGGCGCCGCGTGAAGCGGCGGCCTTCATCGCCTGGTTCGAGAAGCAGACGCAGTGGAACGAACGCCACGAGTACGACGACCCGGCGGTCAGCAGCCCGGCGCTGCAGGCGTGGTTCGCGGAGATGGCACGGGACTTCCCGCCGATGAACGGCCCATTGAGCAACGACGATGACGATCGTGCCGAAGTGACCGAGTACAGCATCGGCCAGCAGGTGATCTACGGTGCGTTCGCATATTCGGTGGCCGAGCGCGCGCATGGCCGCGTGCAGGACCTGGCCGAGAAGCACGGCGTGGGCTTCTTCGACGTGAGTGCCGATGAAGCGGCCATCGTCTTCCCCGATGGGTTGGTGCTGATTGCGGAATGACGCCGGGTCAGAGCCCGTTCCCGGTGGGAACGGGATCCGACCCCGATTCAGAACAACTGGCCCTGCACCGTGGGTTGCTCGATGCGTGCCGGTGCTTCGGCCACCTCTTCCGCACCCAGCCGCCAGGCCAGACCCCCAATCGGCTGGCGTGGCGCTTCAACGCGGCCTGCAGCACGTCGGCGCTGCCGGCCACATGCAGCACCTGGCGCGCGCGGGTCAGGCCGGTGTAGACCAGCTCGCGCGACAGCACGCGGCTGTCCTGGCGCGGCAGCTGCAGCCACACTTCGTCGAACTCCGAGCCTTGCGCCTTATGCACGGTCATCGCGAACGCGCTTTCGTGCGCGGGCAGTGCGGCCGGGTGGAACGCACGCGGCTGCTCGACGGTCTCGCCGGGGAACCAGGCCACCATCGCGCCGCTGCCATCGCGCAGGCAGATGCCGATATCGCCGTTGAACAGGCGGTGCCGGTAGCTGTTCTCGGTGACCAGCAGCAGGCGGCCCTGGAAGTAGCCCGGGGTATTGCCAGCCAGCAGTTGTTCAATACGGCTGTTGAGGCCACGTGCACCCTGCGGTCCTTCGCGCAGTGCAGTCAGCACGCGCAGGCGGCCGGCCTGCTGCAGGGCAAGCGCCGGATCGGCCGCCTCGGCCAGCGCGCGCCAATGGCCGAGCAGATGCTCGCGCTGGCCGCGCAATGGATCGGCCTCACCTTCGTGGAAGTGCACGCCCGCCAGCGACCCTCCACGCAGCAGCTGCAATGCCGTGCTGCTGTCGCCTTCGCGCACGGCATGCGCCAGCGGCGCCAGGTCCAGCGCATCACTTTGCCGGTAACCACGTTGCAGCTGCACGCGGCGGCCGGCGAAGGCGCGTGGTGCGGCCTGGGGTTGCAGCGTGGCCGGTGCCAGCAGGCCATGCAGCGCCTGCGCGTCGTCGGCGCGGGTGCCGATGCCATCGCCGCTGGCGCGCAGGATCGCGCTGAGCACATCACCGGCCTCGACCGACGGCAGCTGGTCGGGATCGCCAAGCAGGATCAGGCGAGTACCGCTGGCGATCGCATCGACCAGCTTGGCCATCATCGGCAGGTCGATCATCGACGCTTCGTCGACCACCACCACATCCACCGGCAGCGGATTGTCGGCGTGGTGGCGGAAGCGCGGCGAGTCCGGAATCACGCCGAGCAGGCGATGCAGGGTGGTGCCGGTGCTGGGCAATGCCGCGCACAGCGCCGGGTCCACACCGTCCTCCTGCAGGCGCTGCACAGCCAGCCGCAGGCTCTCGGCCATGCGTTCGGCGGCGCGCCCGGTGGGTGCGGCCAAGGCCACCTCGGGCAGCGGCTGGCCGGCCTGCCGGGCCTGCGCAGCCAACAGCAGCAGCAGGCGCGCGATGGTGGTGGTCTTGCCGGTGCCAGGACCGCCGGTGACCAGCGCCAGTGGATGACGCAGGGTCACGCCGGCGGCACGCGCCTGGTGATCTTCGCTGCCCAATGCCTGCGGGAACAGCTGCGCGAACAGCGGTGCCAGTGCGCTCATGTTCGGTACCGGCAGCGGATGGCGGCCGATGCGCTGCAGGCCGGAGGCCAGCTGGCGTTCGTACTCGCGGTAGCGGCGCAGGTACAGCAGGCCGTTCTCCAGCACCAGCGGTACGTCCTCGGCGATGGCCTCGGCCTGCTCCGGTGTGGCCACCCACGGCGATGCTCGCAGCTGGGCAAGCCAGTCCTGCGCATCCGGCCAGTCCGGCACACCTTCCAGCAGGCGCTGCGGCTGCGCCGGATCGAAGCCGGCGTGGCCCTGCGCTACCGCCAGCGAGGCCAGTGCCGCCGCCAGCGCCACGCTCTCAGGCGTGTCCTCGCGCAGCCGTTGCAGGCTGGTCGCCAGTGCATGGTCAAGAGTGCGCAGCAGACCCTTCTGGTGCAGTTCCTTCAACAGGCTCATGCGCTGGCTCCCCGCGCACGCGCCGCCAGTTCGGCCTGGGCCTGCTCGCCACCGGCGAACAGCGCGTCCAGTGCATCCACCAGTGCCAGCGGGAAGCGGTCCACATGCATGCCGTTGCCAGTGCCATCCAGTCCGCGGCAGAACAGGTAGCGGATGCCACCCATGTCGCGCTCGTAGTCGTAGGCTGCGCCCAGGCGGAAGCGCAGCCAGCGATGCAGGGCCACGGTGTAGATCAGCGCCTGCAGGTCGTATTCGCTGTGGCGCATGGCGATGGCCAGCAGGTCCGGGCTGTAGCCGGGCAGGCGGTTGGACTTGTAGTCGAGCACGTACCAGCGGCCATCACGCACATAGGTGAGGTCGATCATGCCGGTCATCAGTCCTTCCAGGCGGCGGCGGTGGCCGAAGCCACGCCGCGCGCTGGAAACACCATGTGCGTGCAGCACCTGCAGCAACGCCGGCACGGTGGTGGCCTCGATGGCGAAGTGGAAGTCGATTTCGGCGCGGCGCTCGCCTTCGCCGAGGCTGTGCAGTGCGCCGCCCTCGGGCAGCGGCACGGTCAGCGTGTGGCCCACCAACGGCACCAGCACCGCCACGCCATCGTCCAGATCGGCGTCGGCATAGCCTTCGTCGTGCAGCGCCCTGCGCAGCACCTCGGCCTGCCCTTCGGGCGCGTCCAGGCCCGGTTGCCAATCCGCCCAGGCGGCGAAGTCGACGTTCTCCATCGCCTCATGCAGCACGTTGCCGAAGCGGCTGCCCATGAAACGCGGGTCGAGCGGTGTGCTGTCTTCGGCGGCTGCGGCCGGCTCCGGCAATGCCGGTTCCAGCGGCAGTTCCGGGCCGGCCGGTTCGTCGGCCGCCGGTGCTGGCAGTTCGGTGGCGGCCGCTTCGATATCGTCGCCGGCGCCAGCATCGGCGTGCGCCAGCTGGGTGAAGCTGTACACCCACCAGTCGTGCGGCACGCGCCGGCTCAGCGCGCGCACGGCCGGTAGGTCACCTTCCACCTCGGCGGCCAGCGGCGGCAGGACGGCGGGCACTTCACTGTCATCGACACTTACATCGGCCTGCGCACGCAGCACCTGCAGGTCGCCCAGCAGGGGGCCAGGCGCGTCTTTCCCAGCCCGGCCAGCTCGCCCACGGCGATCCACAGCGCGTGCTCGGCACGGGTCAGGCCGACGTACAGCAGGCGCGCATCCTCGGCGCGCTGCTCGCGTTCGCGCTGGGCACTGGCCGCTTCCCAGGCCTCGTCCCTGTCCAGCTTCCAGTGCAGCTGGCGCTGGCCGTCCACATGCACCGTGCAGTGCGCCGCCGTGTTGGGGGCGCCGCCGTCGATGCCGACGAAGGGCAGGAACACCAGCGGGTACTCCAGGCCCTTGCTCTTGTGCAGGGTGATGATCTGCACCCGGCGCGCGTCCGACTCCAGGCGCAGCAGCTGCTGTTCGTCATCCTGGTCGGCGCTGGCCATCTGGCCCTGCAGCCAATCCAGCAGGCCGTGCATGCCCAGCGCCTGCGCCGAGGCCTCCTGCAGCAGTTCGCCCAGCTGCAGGTAGTTGGTCAGGCGACGTTCGCCGTCGATCAGCGCCAGCAGGCGTTCGCCCTGTTCGGCACACACATCGGCGATCACCGCAAACGGTCCGCCGCGCTGCCAGCGCTCGCGCCACTGCAGCAGCTGCGCCTGGAATTGGCGTTGCAGATCGCCTTCGCGCTCCATTGCGGCGATCGCACTGGCGCGCTGGCCGAGCAGTACCGTGGCCAGCGCTGCGCGCAGGCGGCCTTCGTCAGCCGGTTGCAGCAGTGCCAGCAGCAGCGCACGGAGATCACGCGCTTCAGGCGTGGCGAACAGGCTCTGCTTGCCGGCCGCCACCGCCGGAATGCCGGCCGCGGCCAGCGCGCGCTGCACCAGGGTAGCCTCGCGGTGCGAACGCACCAGCACGGCGATGTCACCCGGCTGCACCGGTCGCCCGCGCAGCACGGCCCTGCCGGCGCGCGCGTCGACCAGGGTCTGGTGGATGGCGGCGACGCAGGCCCGGGTGGCCGCCTCGCGCGAGGCGTCGGCGCTCATTGCCTTGTCGCCGCCGCTGCGCAGCACTCGCAGGGTCAAGCCGGGGGCGCAGAGGCCGTCGCGCAGGTAATCATCATCGCCGCGCACGCCGCCAGGGCGTACCGGTTCGAACTGGATGTCGCGTTCGAGGAAGGCGTCCTCGCCGCCGTTGTCATACAGCGCCTGCAACGCGCGCAGCACGGCCGGGCGCGAACGGAAGTTCTGGTCCAGCACCGGCGCCTGCTGCGCCGCCTGCTTGGCCTTCAGGTAGGTGTGGATATCACCGCCGCGGAAGCCATAGATGGCCTGCTTCGGGTCACCGATCAGGAACAGCGCCGGCGCCAGGCCCAGCTCGCGCACCTCCGGCGAATCGCCGAACACGGTGTGGAAGATGCCCCATTGGCGGTCGTCGGTATCCTGGAACTCATCGACCAGCGCGATGCGGTACTGCGCGCGCAGCTGCCGGACCAGTGCCAGCCGCTGCGGGCCTTCCAGGGCCAACGCCACGCCATCGATCAGGTCATCGTAGGTCTGCACCCGGCGCGTGCGCTTCAGTGCCTGCAGGCGCTGCGTGGCTTCTTCGCGCAGGCGGTGCAGGAAGTTCAGCGCAGTGCCGCGCAACCAGGCATCGCGTTCGGCCAGCAACGCGACATAGCGCGCCAACGGCGCCTGCAGCGGCGACGACGGCGTGCGCTCGGTGAATTTCTTGTTGGTCTTGGCGGCCAGCGCGTCCGGCAGCAGTGCCGGCAGGCGTTCGCTGGCCAGCAGCTCGCTCGCATCGCCACGCTCGGCCCAGGCCAGCAGCTGCCGGCCCAGCGGGTGCAGCCAGCCCAGCTTGTAGGACACGCCGTTGATCCACTTGTTGTCGACCGCATCGCAGAGGTCGATGAAGAACTGCTCGCCATGCTCGCGCACGCGTGCGGACAACTCTATTGCAGCAGCCTGCAGGGCGGCATGCGGATCGGCCAGCGCCACCGGCTGCGGCAACGGGTGCAAAGGCGGCGCAGCCAGCAGCGCGCGCAGATCGGCGGCCAGCGCGTCCGGGGTGGACCACAGCCAGGTCAGCGGCTCCAGCGTGACCGGATCATTGGCATGCACACGCCACAGGTCCGCCGCCAGTTCCTCCAGCAGCTCGCGGTCACTGGCCAGCAGTTCCGGCGGGTCGAAGGTGTGGCCGCTCTCCAGCGCATGCTCGCGCAGCACGCGGGTGCAGAAACCATGGATGGTGAAGATCGAGGCGAGGTCGATCTCGTCGGCGGCCAACTGCAGGCGGCGCTTCAATGCCGGCGCGCTTTCGCCGCCCCCTGCAGATGACGCTGCAGCGCCTCGCGAGTGAGGCGCACATCCGGCGCTTCGCCCGCGGCCGGCTCCAGATCGACCAGCCGCGCCGCCAGCGCCAGGCGCTCGCGGATGCGCTTGCGCAGTTCCTGGGTGGCGGCATCGGTGAAGGTCACCGCCAGGATCTGGCCGATGCGCAGGCCCTGCTCCACCACCAGGCGGGTGAACAGCGTGGCCAGGGTGAAGGTCTTGCCGGTACCGGCGCTGGCCTCGATCAGGCGGATGCCATCCAGCGGCAGCGCCAGGTAGGGATCACCGCCGGAGCGGTCGATGCCGTCGTCCACGATGACGTTGTTCATTCGCTGCCCTCCTGGCGTGCATCCGTACCAAGAGTGCGGCCTTCGCGTACCGCACTGAAGACCACCTGGCTGTTGCGCAGCAGATCGGCATAGCTGGCATCGGTGGCGAACGGATCGGCACCGCGCAGCAGCAGCTGCCAGGCGTCGCTGCTGGATTCACCCCAGCTGCGATCGCTGCCATGCCATTGCTTCCAGCCTTCGCTGCGCTGTTTCTCGCCCGCGGTGCTGTACAGCACCCAGCCGGTATAGGGCGCAAAGCGCAGCGGTTCGCGCAGGCCGCGCTGGCGCAGCTGCAGCAACGCACCCAACGCCGCGCGTGCTGCCGACACGCTCAGCGCCGGCTGCACATGCGGGCCCGGCCCGGCATCGCCGCCGTCGTGGAACTGCACCAGTGGCAAGGCATCACCGGCGGCATTGGCCAACAGCCAATCCAGGCCCTGGCGGATCACCGCATTGCCGTTGAGGGTGCCGGCGCGCAGGCGCACCAGGCCCTCGGGATGGCGGTCGGCGATCCGGCCGTGCAGGCGCACGCCATCGATGTTCACCTCATAACGGCGGCTTTCCAGCGCTTGGCCCTGCATCCAGCCCAGCAGGGCGCTGGCATACGGGCGGGTCTTCAGCTGCTCCACCTCGAACTGGCGCTCGCCCAACGCACCGGAGGGCAGCAGGCCGCGCGCGCGCAGCCGCGGGTACAACGGCTCGCTGTCACCATTGAGCGTGGCCCGCACCACCGCCGCCTGCACGCTGCGCTTTTCCGGGCCGCGCGAAGACAGCACCAGCGGCTCCAGGTCATCCACCTCTTCAACCTCATCGGCCAGGCGCAGGCCGAGCGACTGCGCCAGGAACTGCCCGGCCGGGTCGCACAGGAAACGGCGCAGGCTATCGAGCGCAACCTCGTCTTCCACCGCGTCCTCCGGCGGTGGCGGCAGCGCCGCATCGAACCACGGCGGCAGGCCACCGCGCTGGCCGCTCAACCGGCCCGCCGCCGGATGCCATTGGCGGCGGTAGCTGAAACGGCGCGGATCGCCATCGCCGAACGCCGCCGGTGAGAACGGCTGCAGCGCATGGCGCACGGTGAAACCACCCACCGCCTCCGCCGGATCGAGGTGATATGCGGCGGCGGCATCGATCAGCTCGCTGACCAGCACCGACGGTTCGCGCACGCTGCCATCGCGCGGATCGGCGCCCAGGTAGCTGAGATAGAACACCTCCTGCGCGGCGGCGAACAGCTGCAGGAACAGGAAGCGATCATCCTCGCGGGTGGAGCGGTCGCCCGGACGGCGGCGCGGTGTATCCAGCTCGGCGGTGAGCTGGTTGAGGCCCGCGGCCGGATCGCGGCGCGGGAAATCGCCATCATTCAGGCCCAGCACGCAGATCACCCGGAACGGCAGCAGGCGCATCGGCACCATGCGGCCAAAGCTGATGCCACCGGTCAACAGCGGCGCACGCGTATCGGCCTCGCCCAGTGCACCGGCAAAGTGTGCGCGCACCACCTCCGGTGGCACGCCCTCGTCGAAACCGGCCTTGGCAGCGTCTTCGGCAAACTGGTTGAGCAGCCTGCGCAGGCGCTCCAGCGCACGCTGGCTGTTGGGCGAGCTGGGCGCGACCGGCAGCAGCGCATCGAGCAGCGACAGCAGGCGCTGCCGCCACTGCGTCGGGGTCAGCAGCTCGCCGAGGCGACGCTGATAGATCGCCAGCACGCGCAGCAGCCGCAGCAGCCGGTCCAGCGCCTCCAGCGCGCCGCCTTCCAGCTCGATCCACGGTGCCACCCCGGCCAGGTCGGCCTCGCTGCCGGTGGCGTGGCCCAGCAGCAAGCGGTCCAGTGCGAACTGCCAGGTGTAGGCATCGTCGGCCGGCGCCTGGTGCTGGTGGCGGTGCCGGGCATCCAGGCCCCAGCGCGCGCCGGCCTGCTGCAGCCAGCCGTGCAGGCGATCGAAGTCCACCGCTTCCAGCCCGGCCGCTTCGGCCAATGGCGCGCTGGCCAGCAGGTCCAGCACTTCGTTCAGGCCGAAGCGCGAGACCGGCAGGCCCAGCAGGTGCACGAACACATCGGCCAGCGGCTCGCCGGCCAGCGGGCTGCTGTCGGCCAGCGCATAGGGAATGTGCTCGTCCTCGCCGGCGCGACCACCGAACACCGCTTCCAGGTAGGGCACGTACGGGTCGATATCCGGCGCCAGCACCGCGATCTCACGCGCCTGCAGCGGCGGGTCGAAGCGGGCGTCCTGCAGCAGGCTGCGCAGCTGGTCATGCAGTACCTGCAGCTCGCGCAGGCGGGTATGGCAGGCGTGCACCTGCAGGCTGGGGTCGTCGCTGCGCAATCCGTCGCGCAACTCGCCCGAAGGCAGCGCGCGGCGATGGAACAGGTCACGCTGCAGGCGGTGCAACAGGCTGTCGGACAGGCCGCCGTCGTCCAGGCTCGGCCGGGTGTCGTCTTCCGGATCGGAATAGGCGGCGATCTCGCCGGCCGGGTGTACCACCTCGTAGCTGCCCAGCACGGCCATGAAGTCGCGCCCTGCCGCGCCCCAGGCTTCCAGCAGACGGTTCTCGCCGGCGGCCTCGCCGAAGGGGTCTGGCGCGCCGCTGCGCAGGCGCTCGGCCAGCGTCTGCAGGTCGCCCCAGTACGACTGCACCGGGGTGGGCATGTAGAAGTGGAGTTCGCCCACCCGCGCCTGGGTCGCCATCACCCGCAGCACGTCGGGTGAGATGTTGAGCGTTGCGAACGCGGACATGCGCAGCGGCAAGCCCTGTGGCAACGGCTGGCCGGCGCCCTCGAAGCGGTCCAGGTAGGCCTGGATGCGGCGCGCGCGGTAGTCGTGGCCACCGGCGATGGTGCGCCAGAGGATCGCCTGCGGGTCGGCCGGGTCGGCGCCGGCCTCCCAGCGCAGCAGCCAGTCGCGGCGCCAGGCCTGGTACTTCTCGAATACCGAGGCCAGCTCCCCGGCCAGCGCCCAGGGCTTGAGTGCATCGTCGCCGGCAAGGTAGCTCTGCAGTGCGCGCATCGGCGGTTGCGCCAACAGGGACGGATCACGCAGTGCCTGGTACAGCTTCCAGTGCAGGCCGGCGGCATCCAGATCGTCGTGTTCGCCCGGCACATTGGCGTTGAGTGCACGCGCCACGAACTCACCGGGCGTGAGGAACTCAAGATTGGCGGCCACGCCGTACTCGGCGGCCAGTGTCGCCTGCAGCCAGCGCCGCATCGCCACCTGCGGAATCAGCACCACTTCCGGGGCGAGCAGCGGCTGGCCCGGAACCGGCGCACGCACGTTGCGCGCCAGCAGCGCGGCCAGCACGTCCAGGGAGTTGGAATGGTAGAGGCGGAAGTCGCTGCCCGGGTCACTCATCGTGCACAGTGTGCAGCACCGCAAGCCGTATTCAATGGCCGATGCCGTCACCGGTACGGATTGTTCCGGCGCCCCCGCCGATTGTCCCGGGCCGGGCGAGCCCTTGTCGTGCAACAATACTGGACCGTCCAGTCTGCTTTTGTTCAGCCGACTGACCCGATCCTTCGATGTCTAAAAAACGTTAATGGTGCCCATGTCGGCTTCCGCCTCCAGTCTGGTGCAGTTGTCCAACGTCCGCATCGACCGGAGCGGGCGCACGATCCTGCGCGACGTCTCGCTGCAGGTGCCCACGGGCAGCATCACCGCCGTGCTCGGCCCGTCCGGCAGCGGCAAGTCGACCCTGCTGGCGGCACTGACCGGCGAGCTGCGCCCGGTCGCCGGTGAGGTCACGCTGTTCGGCAAGCCCATCCCGCACGACAGCGGTGCACTGCTGGAGATGCGCAAGAGCGTGGGCGTGCTGCTGCAGGGCAACGGCCTGCTGACCGACCTTACCGTGGCTGAGAACGTCGAGCTGCCGCTGCGCACGCATACACGCCTGCCCAGGGCCGTGCTGCGCCGGCTGGTGGAGATGAAGCTGCATGCGGTGGGCCTGCTGGCCGCCGCCGATGCCTGGCCGCGTGAGCTGTCCGGCGGCATGGCGCGCCGCGTGGCGCTGGCCCGTGCGCTGGCGCTGGACCCGCCGCTGATGATCTACGACGAGCCGCTGACCGGGCTGGACCCGATCGCCTCCGGGGTGATCATGAGCCTGATCCAGCGCCTCAACCACAGCCTGGGCCTGACCAGCATCATCGTCAGCCACCACGTGCACGAGACCCTGCCGATCTGCGACCAGGTGATCGCGATCGCCAATGGCGGCATCGTCTTCCAGGGCACGCCCGAGGCGCTGCAGTCCAGCCAGGACCCGCTGCTGCGGCAGTTCCTGCATGGCCAGCCCGATGGCCCCATTCCGTTCGATGCCGCGCCGCGCGCGAGGGTTGCCTGATGCCATTCGTGCAAGCCACCCGTTCGCTGGGCCGCGCCGGCCTGTTCTCGCTGACCGTGCTGCGCGGTTCATTGCCCACGCGCGACTTCCTGGCCGAGCTGACCCGCGAGATCTACAAGATCGGCGCGCGCTCGCTGCCGATCATCGCCGTCGGCGGTGCCTTCGTCGGCCTGGTACTGACCCTGCAGGGCTATCGCACGCTGACCACCTTCGGTGCGGCCGACGCGCTGTCGACCCTGCTCGGCCTGTCGCTGTACCGCGAGCTGGCGCCGGTGCTGACCGCGCTGTTGTTCATCGGCCGCGCCGGCAGCTCGATCGCCGCCGAACTGGGCCTGATGCGCGCCACCGACCAGATCAAGGCGCTGGAGCTGATGGCGATCGACCCGGTGGCCAAGGCCGTGGCGCCGCGTTTCTGGGCGGCCGTGCTGACCGTGCCACTGCTGACCGGCGTCTTCTGTTCGCTGGCAATCAGTGCCAGCTACTTCGAAGCGGTGCACGTGCTGGGCCTGGACAATGGTGTGTTCTGGTCGGCGCTGCGCAACAGCGTGGACTTCTGGGATGACTTCGGCGTGGCGATGCTGAAGTCGGCGATCTTCGGCGGCACCGCCGCGCTGGTTGCCGCCTACGTTGGTTTCCACGCCGAGCCGACCATCGAGGGCACCTCGGTGGCGACCACCCGGGCGGTGGTCAACGCCTCGCTGCTGGTGCTGATGTTCAACTTCGTGCTGTCGGCAATGTTGTTCACCTAACCCCTCCACCGGCGGTGCGCAGGCGCGCGCGGCCACCACGACTCGATCAGGTAATCCACATGGCCATCCGCGGTCCCAGACTCGAATTCTCCGTCGGCGCTTTCCTGCTGCTGGCCCTGGCCTCGCTGATGGTGCTGGCCGTGGCCTCGACCAACCAGCGCTGGAGCTGGGGCAGCGACGGCTATGAGCTGAAGGCACGCTTTTCCCAGGTCGGCCAACTGCGCAAGCAGGCGCCGGTCAAGATCGGCGGCGTCACCGTCGGCCAGGTCGCCGCGATCGACCTGGACCCGGTGAAGTTCGAATCCATCGTGACCCTGCGCATGGACAGCAAGGTCAAGGACCTGCCGGCGGACACCTCGGCCGGCATCTTCACCAGTGGTTTGCTCGGCGAGAGCTATATCGGTCTGCAGCCGGGCGGTGATCCGGAGGTGCTCAAGGCCGGCGACGAGATCGTCTTCACCCAGCCGGCGGTGGACCTGATCCAGCTGGTCGGCAAGTACATGTTCAGTGGCGGCGCCGGTGGCGGCGCTGCTCAGAAGCCCAACGATGGCGCGCAGGCGCCTGCAACGGAACCGCAACCATGAAGATGAAACTGATCCCGGCCCTGCTCGCCTCGGCGCTGCTGGTGGCCACCCCGTTCCTCGCCCAGGCACAGGCCGCCGCCCCCGCCGCAGCCGCAACCCAGGGCCAGGCCGGCAAGGTGGTGATCGACGCCAGCAGCCGCATCCTGGCCACCCTGCAGCAGCGCAAGAGCGAGTTCACCAGCAACCCGGCCAGCCTGCGCAGCTACATCGACAGCGAACTGACCCGCACCTTCGACCGCGACTACGCCGCGCGCCTGGTGCTGGGCCCGCACGCCCGCGGCGCTTCGGACGCGGACATCAAGCTGTTTGCCGATGCCATGGCCGACAGCCTGATGCAGCGCTACGGCTCGACCCTGCTCAACATCCAGGGCAAGCCCAGCTTCCGCCTGAAAGGTGAGAGCCCGCTGCCGGGCAACCGCGGCGTGCGCGTGAGCACCGAGCTGGTGCGCGCCGGCAACGAGCCGACCCCGGTCGAATACTGGATGCGCAACGTGAATGGCCAGTGGAAGATCTTCGACGTCAATATCGAAGGCATTTCCTACGTGCAGACCTTCCGCAACCAGTTCGACACCCCGCTGCGCCAGAAGGGCATCAAGCAGGTGGCCAGCGACCTGCGCAGCGGCAGCATGCAGGCCGGGCCCACGGGCAATGGCAAGTAACGCACTGGCGCTGCTGGAGGGCGACACCCTGCGCCTGCGCGGTCTGCTTGACCGTGCCGCGGTGATCGCGCTGTGGCCGCAGCTGCAGGCGCTGCCGGCCAAGCTGGCACGGCTGGAGCTGGGCGAGGTCGAGCGCGTGGACAGCGCCGGCCTGGCCCTGCTCGCCGAGCTTTCGGCGCGCGCACGCAAGGCCGGTCACCCGCTGGCGATTTCCGGCGTACCGGCGGGCTTCAACGAGCTGAGCGCAGCCTACCGGCTGTCGCCCGACCTGGATTTCACTGCAACTTCTGCTGCGAGCTGACATGAACGTCGTACGCGCTTTTCCCTGATCGTCCTGGCCACCGCGCTGACCGCCTGTGCCGGCAAGCCCGCACGCAGCGATGCACCGGCCGCCAGCACCGTCGTTCCGGCCAGCTCGACCGCCGAGGCCCCGGCCACCGCCGATACCGGCATGGCCGAGGCGGCACCGGTGACGCCGGTGGCCGCTCCGCCGGCTGCCGCTACGGCCTCGCCGGCGCCACCTGTTGCCGGTGCCGATACCGATGCGGCCAGGACCGCAGCGGCCACCGCACCGGGCGGTGATGACGATTTCGATGCCCTGTACGGTGGCACCAACAACACCGGCAGCGCGGCCGCCTATGACCCGTGGGAACCGTTCAACCGCAAGGTGCACAAGTTCAACAACGCGGTCGACCGTGGCATCGCCCGTCCGCTGGCCACCGCCTACACCCACGTGGTGCCACGCTTCGCGCGTACCGGCGTGAGCAACTTCTTCAGCAACCTGCGCGCACCGGTGACCATCACCAACCAGCTGCTGCAGGGCCGTGGCGCCGATGCATGGGACAGCCTCGGCCGCTTCCTGATGAACAGCACGCTGGGCATCGGCGGCCTGTTCGATCCGGCCAGCAAGGCGATGGTGCCGCGTCGCAACGAAGACTTCGGCCAGACCCTGGGCGCCTGGGGCTGGCGTCGTTCGCGTTACGTGGAACTGCCGTTCTTCGGCCCGCGGACCGTGCGCGATGTGTTCGGCCTGGCCGGTGACATCCCGTTGTCGCCGATGCGCCGCGTCGAAGAAGACAAGCTGCGCATCGGCCTGCAGGGCCTGCAGCTGGTCGATACGCGCGCACAGCTGCTGGCGATCGACGATCTGCGCGACACTGCCGTGGACGAGTACTCGCTGGTGCGCGATGCGTGGATGCAGCGCCGCAACTACCAGATCGAGAACGATCTGCGCAGCAAGCGCGACCGCGGCCACGACGATGCCAACTCGCCGATCCCGGTTGATGCGATGCCGATGCCGCAGTGGACCCATTGAGGTCACTCGTCGGCGCATGAAAAACCCCGCCTCGGCGGGGTTTTTCTTTGGCGGTAGGTGCCAACCTTGGTTGGCACGCTGTGATCAGGCCGCCAGCGCGGCCTCGATGGCTTCGCGCAGGCGCGCGTCATCGGCGGCCACGTCCGGGGCGAAGCGGGCAATGACCTTGCCATCGCGACCGACCAGGAACTTCTCGAAGTTCCACAGCACCGCCGGCGCGGCGTGGATCGGAATCTCCTTGCTGGCCAGGCGCTCGCGCAGCGGGCCTTCACCGATCGACTGCGGCTGCGCGGCGGTCAGCTGCTGGTAGAGCGGGTGGGTGTCTTCGCCGGCCACGCTGATCTTGGAGAACATCGGGAAGGTGACATCGTAGGTGAGCTGGCAGAACTGCTGGATCTCCGCCTCGCTGCCCGGTTCCTGGCCCAGGAAGTTGTTGGCGGGGAAGCCCAGCACTTCCAGGCCCTGCGCGTGCTTTTCCGCATACAGCGCCTGCAGGCCTTCGTACTGCGGGGTCAGGCCGCACTTGGAGGCGACGTTGACCAGCAGCAGGACCTTGCCCTGGTAATCGGCAAGCGTGGACGGCTGGCCGTCGATGGTGGTGAGGGAAATGTCCTGGATCGGGGTGCTCACGCGGGGGCTCCGGCTACGGCGGGGAATGGCCCACCAGCATAGCGCCGTGCGCTGCCCGTAGCGTCGAGCTTGCTCGACGGGATTCACGCGCGGTCGCGATCGTTGTTGTGGTTGCCGGCCAGCGGCCGGCACTACCGTCAATCGATGCCGGCCGCTGGCCGGCAATCCCATCAATCCACGCAGATCGTGCCCTGCGCTTTGCCTTCATCAATGCGCTGGCGGCAGCCGAAGTTCTGGCGGGCATCGCGCTGGCAGGTGCCGGTGGTGGCGCTACCGGCGGCCACTTCGCCGGTGGCCAGGCACTGGCCCGTGCAATCGCTCTTGCGGCTGCAGGCCTTGCCGGCGTCGGCATAGGGAATCACGCACTGCAGCCGCTGCAGGCGGCCGAGCCGTTGCAGCGTGCCGCCGGCGGCCTGGCAGTCGACATCGCGTGCCTCCTGGTAGGCCTCGGCGGCCTGCGGGCTGTCGGCTGCGTCCGCAGCGGGCGCAGCCGGTGGCGCACTGCTGCAGGCGGCGAGCACGGCGGACAGGAGCAGGCAGATACAGAGGCGAGAACGCATGGCGGCACCCGAACGCGGCGGACAGGTCGCCAGCATACGCATGGACGATGCAGGCGGCGTGTCAGCGTGGCTCAGGCTTCTTCACCGTCGCCATTGTCGTCGGCCGACAGCGCATCGGGCAGCAGCTGCCGGCTCTGCTCGACCGGCAGCGATTCGACATCGCGCAGCTTGCGGGCGATCGCGCGGGTGCGCACGCCGGTCTGGTCGATCTGCTTGCTGGCCTGATCGAGCTTGGCCTTCACATTGTCGAGCACGTCGCCGAACTTGCCGAACTCGGTCTTCACCGCACCCAGCAGGCTCCACACTTCGCTGGACCGCTTCTCGATGGCCAGGGTGCGGAAACCCATCTGCAGGCTGTTGAGCAGTGCGGTGATGGTGGTCGGCCCGGCGACCACCACGCGATGGTCGCGCTGCAGCAGGTCCACCAGGCCGGGGCGGCGGATCACCTCGGCATACAGCCCTTCGGTCGGCAGGAACATCACCGCGAAATCGGTGGTGTGCGGCGGCACGATGTACTTCTCGCAGATGGACTTGGCCTGCACCTTCACCGCGCGCTCCAGCTGCGCGCCCTGCACGCGCACCAGTTCTGCGTCGCCCTGCTCCTGCGCGTCCAGAAGGCGCTCATAGTCTTCGCGCGGGAACTTGGAGTCGATCGGCAGCCACACCGGCGTGTCGTCGCTGCTGCGCCCCGGCAGGCGCACGGCGATGTCGACCATTTCCCCGCTGTCCGGGCGTACCTTCACCGCGCGCGCGTACTGCTCCTGGATCAGGGTCTGCTCGAGGATGTTCTCCAGCTGCACTTCACCCCAGCTGCCGCGCGTCTTGACGTTGGTCAGCACGCGCTTGAGGTCGCCCACGCCGGTGGCCAGCTGCTGCATCTCGCCGAGGCCGCGCTGGACCTGCTCCAGGCGCTCGGAGACCAGCTTGAAGGACTGGCCCAGACGGGTTTCCAGGGTGGACTGCAGCTTCTCGTCCACGGTCACGCGCATCTGTTCCAGCTTCTGTGCGTTGTCGCTCTGCAGCGCGCGCAGCTGCTCTTCCAGCGTCGTGCGCATCTCGGCGATACGCTGCTCGTTGCGCTGGGTCAGCTCCTGCAGCCGCTGGCCCAGGTTCTCGGTCAGGCGCTGCTGCGACTGCGCGCCCTCCTCGCGGCCCTTGCGTGCATCGTCCACCTGGGTCTGGCGCAGGGCACCGAGCTGGCTGTCGGTGCGCGTGGTCAGTTCCTGCAGCTGCTGGCCGAAGGCATGGATGCGCGCCTCCTGCTGCTGGCCAAAGGTATCCAGCTGGCCACGCAGTTCCTGCAGGCGCTGGCCCATCAATGCAGCGCCGCGCTGCTGGCTTTCTGCGGACTCGGCGCGCGCCTTGCGGGCGTCCTCGCCCAGGGCCTCGCGCAGCAGGTCCAGCCGCTGGTCGGTACGCGTGGACAGATCGGTCAGCGCGCGGGCGAAGGTGTCCAGCTGTTCGCGCAGTTCGCTGCGCCCGGCCCGCGCCTCCTCGCGCACCGCCTGTTCCAGGCGGTCGTGGGGCGGGCGCCGCAGCAGGGCGACCAGCTGCAGGATGAGCACGGCCAATAGAAGGCCGCCGATGAGCAGGGATTCGGTTTGCATGGGGCAAGTGTAGGCTGGCACCGTCTCAAACGCTGCGCCGGGCCATGCTGGAACTGTACGGAAAGCCGACCTCGATCAACGTGCGCAAGGTGCTGTGGCTATGCGCCGGGCTGGATCAACCGGTGCAGCACGAACCGGCACCGCCAGCGGACCTGCTGGCCGCGCTCAACCCGAACCGGCAGGTGCCGGTGCTGCGCGACGGAGGCTTCGTGCTGTGGGAGTCCAACAGCATCTGCCGCTACCTGGCCGCCCGCGCCGGCCGCGACGACCTGCTGCCGGTTGCGCTGCAGGCGCGTGCGCAGGTGGAGCAGTGGATGGATTGGCAGGCCAGCGACCTCAACAGTGCCTGGCGCCAGGTGTTCATGGCCCGGGTACGGCAACACCCGGACTACCCGGATGATGCCCGCGCCGAGGCCAGCTGGGCGCAGTGGAGCCGGCTGATGGGCGTGCTCGACGCGCAGCTGGCCGATGGCCGGGCCCATGTCGCCGGCCGTGCGTTCACCCTGGCCGACCTCGTGCTGGGCCTGTCGACCCAGCGCTGGCGCAGCACACCCGGCGACAGGCCTGCACTGTCGAACGTGGAGGCCTGGTTCGAGCGCCTGCGCCAGCAGCCCGGCTTCGCCGAACACGTCGACAACGGCGTGGCCTGAGGCAGGGGCCCCGCCCGCGGTGGGTAGGTGTCGCCCTTGGTCGACACGGTAGATCCACGCCAGGCATGGATGAAGCGCTGTAGAGCCGAGCCCATGCTCGGCTGACGCCCATACGCGGCCAGCAGCCGAGCGCGGGCTCGGCTCTACAGAAGGCACTTCGCGTTACCAGCCTTCCAGCACGATCTTGCCCTTGGCGCGGTGGCTCTCCAGCAGCGCATGGGCGCGCCGCAGGTTGGCCGCGTCGATGCGGCCGAAGTGCTCGCCGAGGGTGGTCTGCAGCACACCGGCGTCGATCAGCTCGGCCACCCGGTTCAACAGCTCGTGCTGGCGCTGCATGTCCGCCGTCCTGTACAGCGGGCGGGTGAACATCGACTCCCAGTGCAGCGACAGCGCCTTGCGCTTGAGCGCCATCACATCCACCTGGCCCGGATCATCGATCAGACCGAACTGGCCCTGCGGCGCCAGCAGCTCGACAATCTGCGTGTAGTGCTGGTCCGAATGGGTCAGGCTGGCCACGTGCTGCACCTCGCTGATGCCCAGCCGTGCCAGGCCCTCGGCCAGCGGCAGGCTGTGGTCGATGACGTGGTGGGCGCCCATCGCGTACACCCAGTCCTGGGTATCCGGACGCGAGGCGGTGCCGATCACGGTCAACTTCGTCAGCCTCCGCGCCAGCTGCACCAGGATCGAGCCGACACCACCGGCCGCACCGATCACCAGCAGGGTCTGGCCCTCGCCACCGCCTTCGGGAATGCGCAGGCGGTCGAACAGCAGCTCCCAGGCGGTGATCGCGGTCAGCGGCAACGCCGCGGCGGCGGCATCGTCGAGGCTGGCCGGCTTGCGGCCGACGCTGCGCTCGTCCACCAGCTGGTACTCGGCATTGCTGCCCGGGCGGTCGATCACACCGGCGTAGTAGACCGCGTCGCCGGGCTGGAACAGGGTCACCTCGCTGCCGACCGCGTCGACGATGCCGACCGCATCCCAGCCCAGCACGCGCGGGCCATCGGTGGCCACGCCGCGGCGCACCTTGGTGTCGACCGGATTGACCGCCACCGCGCGCACCGCCACGCGCAGGTCGCGCGGGCCGGGCTGCGGCAGTTCCAGTTCGATGTCGATCAGGGCCTGGGCATCTTCGATCGGCAGGCCGGCGTGGGTATAGGCAATGGCGCGCATGGTGGCGGTCCAGTGGGGAAGGAGGCGACAGGTTGCGCCGCGCACGGCCCTTCAGAAAGGCGCAGAATCGGGCAGCACTTTCACTCCAGCAATGAAGATGATCCGCTTCGACGACCTGCAGTTGTTCGTCCGCACCGCTGCGCTGGGCAGCTTCTCGCAGGCCGCGCGCGAAGCCGATCTGCTGCCCGGGCAGGTCGCGGCCGCGGTGGCGCGGCTGGAGCGCGAGCTGGACCTGCGCCTGTTCGTGCGCACCACCCGCAGCCTGCGCCTGACCGGCGAGGGCGCGCTGTACCTGCCCTATGCGCAGGAGGTGCTGGCCACCCTGCGCGAAGGCCAGGCCCGGGTGCAGGGCGAGGACGCCGAGCTGCATGGCACCCTGCAGCTGTCGGCGCCCTCGGACTTCGGCCGCAACCTGCTGCTGCCGTGGCTGACCGCGTTCCGCGCCGCGCATCCACGGCTGCGCCTGCACCTGCGCCTGTCCGATGAAGTGGCCGACGTGTTCCGCGACCTGGTGGACGTGGCGATCCGCATCGGCCACTTCGATGACGCCAGCTATGTCGCCCTGCCGCTGCTGGAGGGCAACCGCCGTGTGCTGGCCGCCTCGCCCGATTACCTGCAGCGGCGTGGCATGCCTGCGCGGCTGGATGACCTGCGCGAGCATGATTGCCTGGTCTACCAGCTCAGCGGCCGCGCCTACGATCGCTGGTCGTTCGACGTCGACGGGCGCCGCGTGGTGGTGCCGGTGCGTGGCCCGCTGGTCTGCGACGACGCCGATGTGGTGCGGCGCTGGGCGGTGGCCGGCGAAGGCATCACCTACAAATCCTGGCTGGACCTGCGCGAAGACGTGCTGGCCGGCCGCCTGCAGCTGCTGCTCGATGGCGTTGGCAGCCACATTCCGCTGCAGCTGGTGTGCCCGCACCGCAAGCAGTTCTCGCCGGCGGTGCGGCAACTGCACGCGCAGCTGCGCCAGCACCTGCAACCGCTGCTGTCTGGCATGCCCGATGGACGCGCCGGCCCCCTGTCGCCCGTCCCGGTGCTGGCCGACAATGACGGCCCCCGTAAGAGAGATCACCGCCATGCCGTGGATGGGCATCCAGGACCTGTGGACGTTTCTGGTCGCCGTGCTGGTGTTTCTCGCCCTGCCCGGCCCCGGCACGTTCACCCTGCTGACCGCCACCGGCCGTGGCGGCGTGCGTGGCGGCTACACCGCGCTGGCCGGCCTGCTGGTCGGCGACCAGATCCTGATGTGGCTGGCCCTGGCCGGCGTGGCGGCACTGCTGAAGGCCAATCCGCTGGTGTTCCATGCCGTGCAGTACCTGGGCGCGGCCTACCTGGTCTGGGTCGGCATCAGCCTGCTGCGGACCCCGAAGCACGAGGGCGGTGACGCCGGTCCCATCCGCATGCAGCCCGGCCGCTATTTCCAGCAGGCGATCCTGGTCAGCCTGCTCAACCCCAAGGCGATCCTGTTCTACATGGCGTTCCTGCCGTTGTTCATCGATCCCAAGGCACACCAGGGCATCGCCACCTTCGGCGCGCTGGCCGGCATCATCCTGGTGGTCAGCATCGCGTACTGCTCGATGCTGATCGGGGTGGGCAACCTGGCCCGCCGCCGGTTGATCCAGCATCCACGCATCAGCGATGCGCTGCGCCGCGTGGCCGGCCTGTTCCTGGTCGGCTTCGGCATCCGCCTGGGGTTGAACGGGTGAAGGCCTGGCCGGCCGTGGTCTGCGCGTTGCTGTTGACGGCTGGTACTGCGGCGGCCGCCACCATGCAGGACCATCGCTGCCTGAGCGGCGGTCGCGAGGACCGCATCCATCTGGAATGGCGCTGGCTGGATGACGGCGGCGCCGACGTGCGCTACGCCGGCCAGCATGAGCGCCTGACGCTGCGCCGGGTTTCGATGGAGACCACGGTGCTGGCCGAAGATCGCCCCTACCAGTTCGACAGCGTGTGGGAAGAGCGCATCGACGGGCGCCTCAACGGCCGCTACCGGTTGAGCACCCAGGGCGCGCTGGTGCTGGAGTTGAGCTACGAACGCGCCCGCGACGGTCGCACCACCGCCTTCCACGCTGCCCCCGAGGCCTGGCAGGAACACGGCTGCCACTGGCCAAGCGCCCGATAGCGCGCCACCGGGCCGACGGCCCTTTATGCCGATTCCGGCAGACTGCTCGCGGTACAGCGCGCGACGGGTCGGGCATGACCCCCGTCAGTGGCAATGCTGCGCTGCGTTCGGTCACACTCGGGGACTTGTCGTTCTCAGTCACCCCTTCCGAGGCCTGCATGTCCCTGCTCCGGCGCAAGTCCCTAGATTCCGTCACCGTCCATGAAGCCGGCAGGCGCCTGGTTCCCACGCTCAGCTGGCCGCACCTGATCGCACTGGGCATCGGTGCCATCGTCGGTACCGGCATCTACACGCTGATCGGCGTCGGTGCCAACCTGGCCGGCCCGGCGGTGCTGATCTCCTTTGCCATCGCCGGCGCGGTCTGCGCCTGCGCGGCGCTGTCCTACGCCGAGCTGTCAACGATGATGCCGGCTGCCGGCAGTGCCTATACCTACAGCTACAGCGCGCTGGGCGAGGTGTTCGCCTGGGTGGTGGGCTGGAGCCTGATCCTGGAGTACTCGCTGGTGGTGAGTACGGTGGCCGTGGGCTGGTCGGGCTACTTCGTCGGCTTCCTCGAATGGGTGCACACCCAGTTCGGCTGGAACGTGCACCTGCCGGCCTGGCTTGCAGCCGGCCCGCACGTGGAAGGCGGCATGATCAACCTGCCCGCGATCGTCATCACCTGGCTGGTGGCCGGCATGCTGATGGCTGGCACCAAGGAAAGCGCCACGCTCAACGCCATCCTGGTGGTGTTCAAGCTGATCGCGCTGGCGATCTTCGTGGCCGTGGCCCTGCCCGCGTTCGACAGCGCCAACCTGCAGCCGTTCATGCCCTATGGCTTCGCCAAGTCGATCGGCCCTGATGGCGTCGAGCACGGCGTGATGGCGGCGGCGGCGATCATCTTCTTCGCCTTCTACGGCTTCGATGCGATTTCGACCGCCGCCGAGGAAACCAAGAACCCGGGCCGCGACCTGTCGATCGGCATCATCGGTTCGATGATCGGCTGCACCATCGTCTACGTGCTGGTGGCGCTGGCCGCTGTGGGTGCGATGAGCTACGCCGTGTTCGGCCACAGCGCCGAGCCGCTGGCCCTGATCATGCGCCAGCTGGGCCATCCGACCGCGGCGATGGTGATCGGCGTGATCGCGATCATCGCGCTGCCGACGGTGCTGCTGGCCTTCCTGTACGGCCAGAGCCGCATCTTCTTCGTGATGAGCCGCGACGGCCTGCTGCCGCGTGGCCTGTCCAAGGTCAACGCACGCACCGGCACGCCGGTGGCGACCACGCTGTTCACCGCAGTGGTGGTGTCGGCGCTGGCCGGTGTGGCGCGCCTGGACGAAATCGCCGCGCTGGCCAACGCCGGTACCCTGGCCGCGTTCACCGCGGTGGGCATCTGCCTGGTGGTGCTGCGCCTGCGCGAGCCGAACCGCGAGCGTACCTTCCGCACGCCGCTGGCCTTCGTGGTCGGCCCGCTGGCCGCGCTGGGCTGCATCTACCTGTTCATCAGCCTGCCGCACAGCACCCAGCTGTACTTCCTGCTGTGGAACGTGGTCGGCCTGGTGCTGTACTTCCTGTACAGCCGCCGCCACGCGCTGATCGCAAAATAACCGGTAGTGCCGGCCGCTGGCCGGCAACCGGATGCCGGCCAGCGGCCGGCACTATCGCAGGGCGGTCAGCCGCCCTGCGTTGCCGCGTAGTCCTGCGCCTGGCGCATCACCCGCAGCAGGTTGCCGCCCCAGATGCCGGCAATCTGCTGCTCGGTGTAGCCCTTGCGCAGCAGCCAGGCGGTGATCTTCGGCAGCTGGCTGACATCAGGCAGATCGCTCAGGCCACCGCCGCCGTCCCAGTCCAGGCCGATGCCCACGTGTTCGGGGCCGACCACCTTGAGGATGTGCTCGAAGTGGGCGAAGAAGTCGTCCAGGCTGGCGTGGCGCACCGGGTGCTCGTGGTCCAGCGCCTGCTCGGCCTTGAGCAGCGCGACACCCTGCTCGATGCCCATCCCTTCCCAGCCGCCCAACTGCTTGCTCAGCGCTTCCTCGGCCTGCTTGCGCTCGGGCGTCTTGGCGGTGTCGATCAAGTAACCGCCGTAGGCATTGACCTGGATCACGCCACCGGCCTTGGCCAGCTTGCGCAGGCGCGTGTCATCGAGGTTGCGCGGGTGGTCGTAGACCGCCTTGGCCGAGCTGTGCGAGAGCACGAACGGCACCGGCATCATCGCCAGCAGGTCATCGAACACCGCGTCCGAGGCATGTGACTGATCGATCACGATGCCCAGCTTCACCGCCTGCCGGACCAGCTCCTTGCCGGCCGGGCTCAGGCCTTTCCATTCCGCACCCTTGGGGTCGGTGGCCGAATCGGCGAACTCGTTGTTGGCGAAGTGCACGGTGCTGAGCAGGCGCAGGCCGGCGCGGTGGTAGAACGAGAGCAGGCTCGGGTCGGCCACCAGCGGGCTGGCGTTTTCCATGCTGATGTAGACCACGCGCTTGCCGGCCGCCTTGATCCGCGCCGCGTCATCGGCGTTCAACGCCAGCGCGAAACGCTCGGGATTGGCCGCCAGCATTTCGCGGATCTGCATCAACCGCTGCAGGCCGTGGTCACGTTCGGCCAGATGTGCAGCGGCGCTGCGGTCGCCCTGGTCGGTGTAGATCGCCCAGAAGCCGCCGTCCAGCGCGCCTTCGACCATGCGCGGGTAATCCACCTGCGACAGCGCGTTGCGGTCGTGGCGCTGTTCGATGTCAAAGCCGCTGCGGCCGAAATTGGCCGGCGTATCCAGATGGCTGTCGAGGGTGACCAGGCGCTGCTGCAGTGTCTTGGCTCGCGCCAGTTCCTGCGCGCTGAACTCGATGGCATGGGCCGACAGCGGCGCGCACAGCGCCAGGGCAAGCACGACGGACAGACGGCGCAACGAAGGCATGGGCTCTTACCGGCTTTGGGAAGAGCCCGACCATAGCGCTGCAGCACTCGCTTTTGTAGAGCCGAGCCGCGCCCCTCATCAATGGGGCGCCACTTTCACGATCGCATCGCAATGCGCGGAAAGCTCACCGCCGGGCAGTGGAGATGATTCATGCCCGGCGAACGCAGAAGCCGACCGTCAATCGACCACGCGGCAGAACACGGCCTTCAGGTAGCGCGATTCCTGCACATGGGCCATGAACGGGTGGTCCGGACCGGCGCCGGCCACCTTCAGGATCTGGATCGTGCGGCCGGAGAAGTACGCCGCCCGACGCAGCATGTCCAGGAACTGGTCCTCGGCCACTAGGCCGGTGCAGGAGAACGTGGCGAACAGGCCACCGGGCTTGACCACGCCGAGCGCCAGCTTGTTCATGTCCAGGTACTTCTTCAGCGCGGTGATCACCTGGTCGCGGTCGCGGGTCATCTTCGCCGGGTCCAGGATCACCACGTCGTACTGCTCACCGCGGTTGGCGGCGTCGCGCAGCCACGGGAAGATGTCGGACTGGACGAACTTCGGGCGCACGTTGTTCAGGCGCGAATTGCCCTTGGCGATCTGGATGACGTCTTCATCGATATCGATGCCGACCACGTCCGAAGCACCGCGCGCGGCCGCGTACACCGCAAAACCACCGGTGTTGCAGCACAGGTCCAGCACGCTCTTGCCTTCCACCTGCTGGCTCAGCCACTGCCGGTTCTCGCGCTGGTCGGCGAAGAAGCCGGTCTTGTGCGCGCCGGCCGGGTCGGCGCGGAACTTGATGCCGTACTCGGTGATCACCGACGCTTCGGTGGTGGTGTTGCCGTGGAAGTCGAAGCTTTCCTGCTTCTGCACATGTTCGTCGGCGAAGCTGTGGAAACGGCAGCCCGGGAACTGTTCGCGCAGGGCGTCGTAGATCCACTCGCGGTGGCGGAACATGCCGGCGGCGAAGAATTCGACCACCACCAGGTCGCCGTAACGGTCAACCACCAGGCCGGACAGGCCGTCGCCTTCGCTGTGCACCACGCGCCAGGCGTCGGACACCGCGTCGAGCTTGAGCACCTCACGGCGCAGCGACACCGCCTGGGCGATCTTGCGCGAGAACCAGCCGGCATCGACCGGCACGTGCTGGTCGGTTTCAAGGATGCGCACGGCAATGCGCGAATGCCCGTTGTAGAACCCGCGGCCGATGAACTCGCCCTCGATGCCGACCACGTCGACGATGGAACCGGGCTTGGGCCGGACGGTCGGCTTCTCGACCAGTTTCTGGAAGATCCACGGGTGGCTGGAACGCCACGCGTTCTTGAGGCGGACAATCGGAAGGGGGTATTCATCCACCTATTGTAAACCGGCCGCCGGGGTCGGATCCCCAACGGGGCTCTGACCCGGGCCGGCATGCCAACCAAGGTTGGCATCTACCAGAGCGGGAGCGCGGGACGGGGTTGGAGCCCCGTTGGGGATCCGACCCCTGGCCTCCCCATTTGACGGCGGCGCGGGCAGACGGCAGAATCGGCGCCAGAAGGGGAGTAGCTCCCAGACGTTGTCGCCGTCAATTCGAGCCCGCAGGCTCCGGTGCAACGGCAGTTCCAGCCATTGGAACTGCGAGCGAGACCTTCGCCGTACTGGCGAAGCTCTGTCCCTGGATCCCCTCCCGATCCTCCGTTGCAGATCCTCGCCGTCCGGCTTGGCATTCATCTTTCCAACGGACATTCCCAATGCAGACGATCGGTAACGTGTGGTTGTGGGGCGGCTTCGCAGCGGTGGTGGTCATCGCCCTGCTGGTCGACCTCGTGTTGATGCGCCATGGTGGACCGCACAAGGTCACCTTCAAGGAGGCCCTGTGGTGGTCCATCGGCTGGGTCGCGCTGGCCCTGCTGTTCAACGCCGGCCTCTGGTACTACCTCAATGAGACCGCCGGCCAGGTGGTGGCCAACAAAGTCGGCCTCGAATTCCTGACCGGTTACCTGGTCGAGAAGGCGCTGGCGGTGGACAACATCTTTGTCTTCCTGATGATCATGAGCTACTTCGCGGTGCCGGAGGAGCAGCGCCAGAAGGTGCTGATCATCGGCATCCTGGGTGCGATCGTGCTGCGTACGATCATGATCTTCGCCGGCAGCGTGCTGATCAGCCAGTTCCATTGGCTGCTCTACGTGTTCGGCGCGTTCCTGCTGTTCACCGGCTGGAAGATGTGGTTCGCCGCCGGCCAGGAGCCTGACCTCGAGAGCAACCCGGCCCTGCGCTGGATGCGCAAGCACCTGCGCCTGCTGCCGAACTATGAAGGCAACGCACTGAGTGTGATGCGCGATGGCGTGCGCTGGTTCACCCCGCTGTTCGCGGTGCTGATCCTGATCGCGGTCACCGACGTGATCTTCGCGGTGGACAGCATCCCGGCGATCTTCGCAATCACCACCGACCCGTTCATCGTGCTCACCTCCAACGTGTTCGCGGTGCTGGGCCTGCGTGCGATGTTCTTCCTGCTGGCCGGCATGGCCGACCGCTTCCACCTGCTGCCGTACGGTCTGGCGCTGGTGCTGGGCTTCATCGGCATCAAGATGATGATCATCGACCTGTTCAAGATCCCGACCCCGGTGTCGCTGGGCGTGGTCGCGGTGATCATCGCCGCCACCGTGGTGCTGAGCCTGAAGTACCCGCCGAAGGAAGGCTCAGGCCACGCCTGAGTCTGACCGGCTGAACGGCGCGGCCGGCGGGATTGTCCCGTCGGCCGCACCCACTCTCCCGCTGCGGTGGCCTTGGTTTCGCGCCAGTCACCGCCATTGCTGAGGTATGGACAACAACGCGCCCCTGCCCGCCGGCGACGCGCCGGCCCCCGCAATGACCGCTCGCGCATCCTGCGGGCGTTCAACGTCAGCCTGGCCGCCGTGCTGGTGCTGGTGGTCGTGTTCGCCCTGCAGGGCACGTTCGACTGGCGCCCCTGGGCGGTGGCGCCGCTGGAAGCCAAGGGCCTGCTCGGCCTGATCGGAGGCCCGCTGCTGCATGCCTCGGTCGAGCACATCGCGGCCAACAGCATCGCGATCCTGATCCTGGGCACCCTGGCCGGCAGCGTCTACCCGAAGGCCACCGTGCGCGCCCTGCCCCTGCTATGGCTGGGTTCGGGCCTCGGCGCGTGGATGCTGGGCAACCCCGGCAGCGTGCACCTGGGCGCCAGTGGCGTGACCCACGGCCTGATGTTCCTGCTGGCCAGCCTGGGCCTGCTGCGCCGCGACCGCGCGGCCATCGCCACCGGCCTGATCGGCATGCTGTTCTACGGCGGCATGCTGATGACCATCCTGCCGCACGCCGATGGCGTGTCCTGGCAGTCGCATATGGGCGGCGCCTTCGCTGGCATCATCGCCGCGCTGCTGTTCCGCAACGCCGACCCGCTACCGCCGCGCCAGCGCTACAGCTGGGAAGATGAAGAAGAATCGATCGAGCCATTGGCCGACGACGAGCTGGAGCCACCGTCACCGCAGCGTGTGCCGGTGTTGTGGCAGCCGCGCGAGGGCCAGGACTACGTGGTGATTCCGTTCCGCCGCCCGGACGAGCCGCGCGGTTGAAGCAACGGTGGTGCCGGCCGCTGGCCGGCAACCGCCGGATGCCGGCCAGCGGCCGGCACTACCGCAATCAATTCCCCGCCGCGCCCATCCCATCCACCGCCTGCCGGCCCAGCGCCGGGTCATCGGTGAAGAAAGCATCGATGCCGGTGGCCAGGTAGGCGCGCATCTCGGCGATCGACCCTTCCGCATTGCGCGCGCTGTCGGCGCCCTTGCGCAGGTTGCTGGCCTGGAAGTGGTTCTCCGGGCGGAACGTGTACGGGATCACCATCAGGCCGGCGGCGTGCGCATCACCTACCAGCGAGGTCGGCGCCCCCAGCGCCCCCGGGCATCAAGCGGAATGATCGAACGCAGCTCGGGCCCAATGCCATCGGCATAGGTGGCGATGTCCTTCAGGCCAGCCGGGGTCATCATCTGCGCGTAGGTCAGCGTGCCGCCAGCCTTGGCGATGTCGGCCGGCTGGGTATCGCCCTTCCACATCAGCTGCAGCAGGCGGATGTTGCTGCCGCGCCCGATCTTGCCGCGCAGGTAGCGCAGGTTGGCGGTCTCGAACGACTGGATCGTGACCGGGCCGACGTTGGTATATGCGTTGCCGCGCAGCGCGGCCAACAGCGCGTCTTCCATCGGCAGGCCGATGGACTGGAAGTAGGTCGGGTGCTTGATCTCCGGCACCAGGCCGATGCCGCGGTTGGCGCGGCCGGCCTGCTGCACCAGGAAGGCCAGGATCTCATCCAGGCTGGCGATGCGGAACTGGCCGTCGTAGGCGGTGCTGCGCAGCTCCGGCAGGCGTTCGCGCGCGTACAGGGTCTTCAGCTCGGCCAGGGTGAAGTCTTCGGTGAACCAGCCCTCGACCTGCTGCCCATCGATGACTTTGCGGGTGCGGCGGTTGGCGAACTCCGGATGCGAGGCGATGTCGGTGGTGCCGCCGATCTCGTTCTCGTGGCGGGCCACCATCACCCCGTCCTTGGTCATCACCAGGTCCGGTTCGATGTAGTCGGCGCCATCGGCAATCGCCTGCGCGTACGCGGCCAGGGTGTGCTCGGGCAGCAGCGCACTGGCACCGCGGTGCCCATAGACCGACGCCTTGGAGGACGGGGTGGAGGATTCAGCACTCATGGCCACCGATGGTGCCACGGCCAGCGACAACAGCAACGCACAACCCCACGACTTCACTGCGACTTCCCCAAGCGGTATGTGATGGTCGTCAGTATGCGGCGGCAATGTGACAGGTGGGGAAGCACGGGGTCGGATCCCCGCAGGGGCTCCGACCCCAACCTGTTGCCGGGGCCGCATGCCAACCAAGGTTGGCATCTACCAGAGCCAGGGGCTATTTGCCGATGCAGAAGCTGGAGAAAATCCGCCCCAGCAGGTCATCGGCACTCATCTGCCCGGTGATCTCGCCCAGCGCGTCATGCGCCAGCCGCAGTTCCTCGGCGGCCAGTTCCAGGTGCTCGTGCACCAGCTCGCCATCGGCGCGCCGCGCATGCTCCTGCGCGCGCTCGATCGCGTCGACGTGGCGGGTACGCGCGGAGAACTCGCCATCCACCTGCTCGCCTGCCCCGGCAGAGGCAATCGAACGCAGGCGCGCGTGCAGGTCTTCCAGGCCGGCACCGGTAGCGGCCGAGACGAACACGCGGTCCGGGTCATCCAGCGTCGGCGACGCATCCAGCAGATCCGACTTGTTGTGGATGTAGACCTTGTGCGGCACCGCCGCCACGGCATCGCCCAGTGCGGCTTCACCCGCAGACGGATCGCGCGCGTCCAGCACGATCAGCGCCAGGTCGGTGCGCTCGATTTCCACATGGGCGCGGCGCATGCCTTCGCGTTCGATGGCGTCGCCGCCGTCGCGCAGGCCGGCAGTATCGACCAGGGTCAGCTCCAACCCGTCCAGACGGATGGTCTCGCGCAGGGTGTCGCGGGTGGTGCCGGCGATGTCGGTGACGATGGCACGCTCGCTGCCGGCCAGTGCGTTCAGCAGTGAGCTCTTGCCGGCATTGGGCGGGCCGATCAGCACCGCATGCAGGCCATCGCGCAGGCGGCGGCCGCGCTCGGCATCACGACGCAGCAGCGCCAGATCGCTGCGCGCCTGTTCCAGCCCGCGCCGCACCTGCGCACCACCGAGGGTATCCAGTGGTTCGTCGGCGAAGTCGATGGCCGCTTCCACGTGGATGCGCAGCAACACCAGTTGTTCGACCACTGCCTCGATACGGCGCGAGAACACGCCATCCAGCGAACGGCGTGCAGCGCGCGCGGCGCGGTTGTCGCCCGCGGCGATCAGGTCGGCGATGGCCTCGGCCTGGGCCAGGTCGAGCTTGCCATTGAGGAACGCGCGTTCGCTGAACTCGCCTGGCCGTGCCTGGCGGGCGCCCAGCGCGATGCAGCGCGCGACCAGCTGCTGCAGCAGCACCGGGCTGCCGTGGCCCTGCAGTTCCACCACTTCCTCGCCGGTGAAGCTGTTCGGTGCCGGGAACCACAGCACGATGCCGTCGTCGATCACCTCGCCATCGGCATCGCGCAGGCGCGCATAGTGCGCGTGACGCGGGCGCAGTGCAGGTGCCCCCAGTGCGTTGGCGATGGCGGCAGCACGCGGCCCGGACAGGCGCAGCAGGCCGACGCCGCCGGCGCCCGGGGCGCTGGCAATGGCGACGATGGTCTCGGTACGGGTCAGATCATTCATGGCTCAGAGCTTCTCCAGCTGTGCGCGCGCCTGCGCGGCACCACTGCCCTGCGGCTGCAGCGCCAGATAGGTGGTGTAGGCCTGCTTCGCCTTGGCCTTGTCGCCAGCATTGAAGTACGCATCGCCCAGGTTGAGATGGGCGACCGCGCGCGAGGGATCGATCTTCAGCGTGTTCTCCAGCCAGCGCGCGGCTTCGGCGTAGCGCTGCTGACGGTAGTACACGAAGCCGAGATTGTTCGCTGCCTGGGCGAAGTCCGGGCGCAGCTTCAGCGCTTCGGTGAACTGCGCCGCCGCTTCGTCGTACTGCTTTTCGCGGTACAGCTGCAGGCCACGGTCATTGGCCTGCTGCGCGCGCTGGCGGTCCGACGCCGGGCCGGCGGTGGGCACCACCAGCTTGGCCTTGCCGCCCTGCAGGTCGGCCACGGTGACCGGTGCCTGGCTGCCCTTGGCTTCGCTGGCAGCCTCGACCTTGTTGTTCAGCGCGATCGCATCGGCGGTCAGCTGGCGCGTATCGGCGTTGAGGAACTCCTGGCTGTCCGGCACCTGGAACACGAACTCGCCGCCCTGCGAACCGGGCAGGCTGCCGAACGCCGGGGTCTGGTGCGAAACCGCCGACACCGCCGGCGCCACGTAGGCGGCCAGCTCGGTACCGGTGATCAGGCCATCGCCGTTGAGGTCGCCCTTGCCGGCCAGCGCCTGCAGCAGCACCCAGGTGAACACCGAATGGCCATTGGGCCCGGCGTCGGCCACCTGCTGGTCGGCACCGCCGGCGGTCAGCATCTGCCGCGCGCTGCGGCGTGCGTTCTCGCGCAGGAACGACGACGACGACGGCCCGCCACGGGTCAGGCCCAGGCCGCTGTAGCAGGCATCCATCACGAACATCACGTGCTTGGCCTGCAGGCTTTCGGCGATGTTCTGGATGTCGGTCATCGCGATGGCGTCGGTGGCGAATTCCTTCGGGTCCGAATCCACCGGGATGATGTAGCCGAGGTCGCGGCCGGAGGCGAGCTGGCGGGTGGCGCCGTGGCCGGCGAAGAACACGAACACGCGGTCGTTCTTGCCGGTGCGGTCATCGGCCAGTCGGTCGTGGAAGGCGGCCAGGATGTTGTTGCGGGTGGCCTGCTCGTTCTTCAGCACGATCACCTGCGAGGACGGGAAACCGAACTGCCCGGTGAGCGTATCGGCCACCGCCTGCGCATCGTGGCTGGCGTATTCCAGCTTCGGCCACTTGGCGTAGCTGTCGATGCCGACCACGATCGCCCATGATTTCTCGTAGCCGGTGGTGACGGTGGCGGCACCGGCATCACCCTTGCGCGCGCGCGCCACGGTGAAATCGCGACCGTTCCAGCCGGCAAACTGGTAACCGTCGGCAATCAGCCGGTCGAGGATCTGCGGCAGCGCCTTCACTGCACGGTCGTGGATGTCGTGGAACAGGATGATGCCGCGCTGTTCCTTGTTCACCTGGTCGAGCACGCGCTGCACGATCGATTCCGGCACCGGATCGGCCCAGTCCATCGAGTCGATGTTCCACATGATCGATTTCAGGCCGGCTTCGTTGAGCAGCTGCAGGCCTTCGGCGTTGCGCGCGCCATAGGGGAAGCGGAACAGCGGCGCGCGCTTGCTGTCGACATCCTTCAGCAGCGTGTCGGTGTCCAGCACCTGCTGGCGCAGCGCGTCGCCGGTGGTGCGCGAGAGCTGGGCGTGGGTCAGGCTGTGGTTGCCGACCGCGTAGCCCTCCTCCATCAGGTTGCGGCTGATCTTCGCCATCGGCCCGAGGCTGACCTTGCCGTCGCTCTCGACCGTGCCCAGGTTACGGCCCACTTCGAAGAACACACCCGGCACGTCGTAGCGCTTGAGAATGGCCACGACTTCATCGGTGTAGGCCTTGTGCGGACCGTCGTCGAAAGTCAGCACCACGGTCTTGGCCGGCAGGTCGCGGCCGAAGATCTCGCGGTCGCTGTCCTTCATCGACATCGGGTACGGCTCGATCACGCCGTAGTCGCGCAGGATCGCTTCGCGGCTGTAATCCTTGTGCAGGTGGGCGATGTAGTCCTCCCACTTCTCGCGCTTCAGCTCAATGGCGCGGGTGCGCTCGAAGCGGCTGAAGATGCGGGTCAGCTCCTGGTTGTAGTTGCGTTCGATCTCGTCCAGCGCGTCCAGATCCTCGCCGATGCGCTGGTGCAGCTTCACCGCCGGCAGCGAGGAATCGGCACCGACACGGTCATGCAGGTCACGCAGCACTTCGCGGAACGCCAGGCGGTCGGCGTCGAACAGTTCCGGCGCCGATTCGATGTAGTCCAGCACCGTGCCCAGGGTGGCGAAGCGCTGCGGACTGCCACTGCGCAGCAGGTTGTCGAACTGCGCGGCGATGGCGCTGCGCTGCTCCAGGCCATCGTGGAACAACTGCTGGCCGATACGCGTGGAGGTGCCACGGTCGGCGGCGCTCTGCTGCTCTTCGTCGGCCAGCAGCACCACGATGCGGCGGTAGCCATCGAGCTGCTTCTGCAGCGCGGCCAGCAGCGGCGCCGCGGCCGGATCGGCGGCGGCGGCGGCCTGCGCGCTGGGCTGGGTCACCGCGCTCGCCGGCGCCTTCGCGTCCTTGTCGCCACAGCCGGCAACGACCAGGGTGAGCAACAGCGAGGGCAGGAACAGGCGGAACGACGACGTGCGCGGCATGGCGGAACCGAGGGTTGGGGGAACGGTGTGTGGGGAATTCTAGCGCCGCATGCGAAAAGCCCGCCTTGCGGCGGGCTTCTCATCGACCGGGGCGGTAGAGTCGACCTTGGTCGACTGCTCTACTGCCAGTCGACCAAGGTCGACTCTACGGGTCGGGGTTACTTTTTCTTGACCGGGGCCGGGGCGGTGGTGGCCGGCACCGGCTCGCCGCCGTGGCGCTTGGTCATCCACCACTGCTGCAGCAGGCCCAGGCCGCCGTTGACCACCCAGTACAGCACCAGGCCGGACGGCATGAAGGCCATCATGACGCCGAACACCAGCGGCATGAACTGCATCATCTTCTGCTGCATCGGGTCCATGCCCGGTGCCGGGGTCAGCTTCTGGGTGAACCACATCACCGCCACGTTGATCACCGGCAGGATGAAGTACGGGTCGCGTGCGGTCAGATCCTGGATCCAGCCCAGCCACGGCGCCTGGCGCAGCTCGACCGATTCCACCAGCACCCAGTACAGGGCGAAGAAGATCGGCATCTGGATGAGGATCGGCAGGCAGCCGCCCATCGGATTGATCTTTTCCTTCTTGTACAGCTCCATCATTGCGGTCTGGAACTTCTGGCGGTCATCGCCATAGCGTTCCTTCAGCTGCGCGATGCGCGGCTGGAAGCGACGCATCTTGGCGCCGCTCTTGTACTGCACGGCCGACAGCGGATACAGCACCAGCTTCAGCAGCACCACCAGGCCGACAATCGCCCAGCCCCAGTTGCCGACCAGCTTGTGCACCTGGTTGAGCACCCAGAACAGGCCCTGGCCGATCACCGCCATCATCGAGAAGCGGCTGTAGTCGACCACGCGGTCCAGGCCCGGCACGTCTTCCTTGGCAATCAGGTTCACCAGCTTCGGGCCCACCCACAGGCGCGCTTCGGTACTGGTGGACTGGCCCGGGGCCACGGTGAAGGCCGGACCACGCGCTTCGATCAGGTCGCGACCGGCCACCTGCGACAGCACGTAGTGTGCGGTCTGGTCCTTCTGCGGGATCCAGGCGGTGAAGAAGTGGTGCTGCAGCATCGCCAGCCAGCCGCCGGTGATGTTCTGGTTCAGCGTGCCGTCTTCCAGGTAGTCCTTGAACGCACGACGCTGGTACTTCTTGTCGTTGTCGTACCAGGTGGCGCCGTTGAAGCTGAAGGAATCCGGGTTGGTCATGCTCCGCGACAGGATGGTCGGGGTGCGGTCCAGGGTGCGGTAGACGTAGCCGTTCCACGGCGCGGCGCCGGCATTGCTGACTTCGTCCTTGAAGCGCACGGCGTACTCGTTGCGCGAGACGGTCAGGGTGCGCTTGATGGTCACGCCGTTGTCGGCGGTCCACACGAACGGGATCTGCAGTTCGTTCTGGCCCTTGGCCAGCACGAAGTCGCGGGTATCACCGACCAGCTTGAAACCGTCAGCACCCGGCACCGGGGTGTTCTTGTCCTCGCTGGCCCAGCCGCTGATCGCGCTGTAGGGGTGCGCGGGGTCTTCGGTCAGCAGGCGCACCGGCGGGCTGCCGTCGTCCTTGGTCTGTGGGAACTGCAGCAGCTCGGCGTCGAGCACGCGGCCGCCGTCCAGCACCAGGCGCAGCACGTCGGTGGTGACGGTCACGCGTTGGGCAGCGGGGGTGGCGCTGGCCTGGGCCTGCGCGGCGGCCTGGCCCGGAGCACCCGGCACCTGGGCGTTGGGGATCGCGCCCGGGGCGGCGCCCGGAACACTCTGTGCGGCGGCCGGGGCCGACGTGGTCGTCGGTGCCGGGGTCGGAGCAGCCTTTTCACGGCTCCACTCCATCCACAGCAGCACGGCCACCATCAGCCAGGCAAAAATGAGGAATACGCGGGTCTGGTTCATCAGCGGACAGGCTCGGCGGGGCCGGGACGCGATGCCGGCTCGGTCAAAGAAGGAGTTGCGATGCCATCAGGCGGCGGCATTGTGCCGTCCACGCCCGGCGTGGGCAATGCACGCAGGCGCCGCAGCAGGCGCAGGAAGGCCTGGCGGATCTCGTCGTTGCTGGCAGAACGCGCAGCACTACGAGCCACGACGACGAAGTCGCCTGGCTGGATATCGGTACGTGTCTGACGCAGGATGTCGCGCAGGACGCGCTTGATCCGGTTACGCCCGACGGCGTTCGGATCGACCTTGCGGGAAACCGCCAGACCCAGCCTGGCCGGCCGGTCAGCCGGCAGCCAGTGCAGGGTCATCAGCGGATCGGACACACGGCGGGCGCCGTTGAAGACCGTTGAGTATTCGGCACGCGTGCGAACCCGCGCAGAGCGAGGGAATCGCTTGCGCGGGTCTGCAGTATTCACTGTCGAAGGGATTGCGTCTGCCGCAAGGTGCGGCATGGCAATCAGGCGCTCAGGACTTTGCGGCCCTTGGCGCGGCGACGCGACAGGATCTTGCGGCCGTCAGCGGTCTTCATACGGGCACGGAAGCCGTGGTCGCGCTTACGCTTGAGGTTGCTGGGCTGGTAGGTGCGCTTCGTGGCCATTGGGGGCCTCTCGTATGAATGGGACGGAAAGAACCGGAAATTCTAGAGAGGTACCCTGCCCCAAGTCAACCCCTGTCAGCTACGCGAATTCACTGGGCTGTGCAATAGCTGTGGATGTTTTTGTGAATAAGTAGGGGACAAGCATTCCGAAGGCGGGCGCTCGGTGGTAGTCTGAGCCATCCATTTCCCCCTTTCCGGCCTGTGTTTGGGCGCCTTGTCGCGTCCATGCCCCGGCCACCGGACGATTATTGCTGATGGATGCCTGGTCCCGTAGTCTCGAGCGCCTCGAAGCGGAGTTCCCGCCGGAAGACGTTCACACCTGGTTGAAGCCGCTGCAGGCCGATCTGCGCGTGGACAGCCTGGTGCTGTATGCACCGAATGCCTTCATCGTCGATCAGGTCCGCGAGCTGTACCTGGCGCGGATCCGCGAGCTGCTGGCCCATTTCGCCGGTTTCAGCGACGTTTTTCTTGAAATCGGCTCGCGCCCGCGGCCCGTGGAGGCGCAGAACGCGCCGATTTCCACGCCGTCGGCGCAGGTGTCCAGCGAACCGCAGGTGCCGTTTGCCGGCAACCTGGACAACCACTACACCTTCGCCAACTTCGTTGAAGGCCGCAGCAACCAGCTGGGCCTGGCCGCCGCCTTCCAGGCAGCGCAGAAGCCGGGCGACCGCGCGCACAACCCGCTGCTGCTGTACGGGGGCACCGGCCTGGGCAAGACCCACCTGATGTTCGCCGCCGGCAATGCGATGCGCCAGGCCAATCCGGGTGCAAAGGTGCTGTACCTGCGTTCGGAACAGTTCTTCAGCGCGATGATCCGGGCCCTGCAGGAAAAGACCATGGATCAGTTCAAGCGCCAGTTCCAGCAGGTGGACGCGCTGCTGATCGATGACATCCAGTTCTTCGCCGGCAAGGATCGCACCCAGGAAGAGTTCTTCCACACCTTCAACGCGTTGTTCGATGGCAAGCAGCAGATCATCCTGACCTGCGACCGCTATCCTCGCGAAGTCGAGGGCCTGGAAGCGCGCCTGAAGTCGCGGCTTGCCTGGGGCCTGTCGGTCGCGATCGAACCGCCGGACTTTGAAACCCGCGCCGCCATCGTGCTGGCCAAGGCACGCGAACGTGGCGCCGAGATTCCCGATGATGTTGCGTTCCTGATCGCCAAGAAGATGCGCTCCAACGTGCGCGACCTGGAAGGCGCGCTCAATACCCTGACCGCCCGCGCCAATTTCACCGGCCGCGCGATCACCACCGAATTCGCCCAGGAAACCCTGCGCGACCTGCTGCGCGCCCAGCAGCAGGCGATCAGCATTCCCAACATCCAGAAAACCGTGGCCGACTACTACGGGCTGCAGATCAAGGATCTGCTGTCCAAGCGCCGGACCCGCTCGCTGGCCCGCCCGCGCCAGGTCGCCATGGCCCTGACCAAGGAACTGACCGAGCACAGCCTGCCGGAGATCGGCGACGCGTTTGCCGGTCGCGATCACACCACGGTGCTGCATGCCTGCCGCCAGATCCGCACCCTGATGGAAACCGACGGCAAGCTCCGCGAGGACTGGGACAAGCTGATCCGGAAGCTGAGCGAATGATGCACGGATGCCGATGAGGCGTCATCGCACAAAACGGTGCAGAATCCGGTAGCAAGCGCGGGACACGTTGTGGATAAAAATGCGGTCTGAAATCGCGCCGATTTTATCCACAGCTTTCCCCACCCCTGGGGGTCGGTAATACAGAGGGTTTCGAGGTCTGAAATTCTTTTATTTACAAAGACTTAGCGTTGTTTTCCAGCGATTCTGTCTCTACCAGCACCACCAAGCTTTTGATTTATTCCACATTTTTTAAAGCATAGGGGCACGGAACCACATGCGTTTCACACTGCAGCGCGAAGCCTTTCTCAAGCCGTTGGCACAGGTCGTCAACGTGGTCGAACGCCGCCAGACCCTTCCGGTTCTGGCCAATTTCCTGGTCCAGGTGCAGAACGGCCAGCTGTCGCTGACCGGTACCGACCTGGAAGTGGAGATGGTGTCGCGGATCGCGGTTGAAGACGCCCAGGACGGCGAAACCACCATTCCCGCCCGCAAGCTGTTCGAGATCATCCGCGCCCTGCCCGACGGCAGCCGGATCACCGTCTCGCAGACCGGTGACAAGATCACCGTGCAGGCCGGCCGCAGCCGCTTCACCCTGGCCACCCTGCCCTCCAACGACTTCCCGTCGGTGGACGAAGTGGAAGCCACCGAGCGCGTGGCCATCGGCGAAGCGACCCTGAAGGAACTGATCGAACGCACCGCGTTCGCGATGGCCCAGCAGGACGTGCGCTACTACCTCAACGGCCTGCTGTTCGATCTGCGCGGCGATGCCCTGCGGACCGTCGCCACCGACGGCCACCGCCTGGCCCTGTGTGAAACCGATCTGGCCAAGCCCAGCGGTTCCAAGCGCCAGATCATCGTGCCGCGCAAGGGCGTGACCGAACTGCAGCGCCTGCTGGAAAGCGGCGATCGCGAGATCGAGCTGGAGGTCGGTCGCAGCCACGTCCGCGTCAAGCGCGACGATGTCACCTTCACCTCGAAGCTGATCGACGGTCGCTTCCCGGATTACGAAGCGGTGATCCCGATCGGTGCCGACCGCGAAGTGAAGGTGGATCGCGAAGCCTTGCGCGCCTCGCTGCAGCGCGCCGCGATCCTGTCCAACGAGAAGTATCGCGGCATCCGCGTTGAAGTCTCGCCGGGCAACCTGAAGATCAGTGCGCACAACCCGGAGCAGGAAGAAGCCCAGGAAGAAATCGAAGCCGACACCACGGTCAGCGATCTGGCCATCGGCTTCAACGTGAACTACCTGCTGGATGCCCTGTCCGCGCTGCGCGATGAAGAAGTCATCATCCAGCTGCGCGACTCCAACTCCTCGGCGCTGGTGCGCGAATCCAGCAGCGAGAAGTCGCGTCACGTGGTGATGCCGCTGCGCCTCTGACGACAGCGCTGTTCCACGTGGAACCGAACGACGCCCGGGATCTTCCCGGGCGTTTTTTTGGTTCCACGTGGAGCATCGATCAGTGCTCTTGGGCTGATCTCATTGATGGCGGCAGTGTCATGGCGGGTATCGCCTAGGTGTAGCCCGAGGGTGTGAGTGCAGACTTCCTTGCATGGCCTCGGGATCGCCGTTGCGATCTCCGACATGCGCGGTCGCGCTCTGTGCAGGTCAGTCAGATCGGACTACCCGACAGGGGAGCTTCATCTGCAAACGCGTCTGTCCACAGACGGGGTTCTGGCCGAATCGGGCCGAGCCTAGCTTCTAAATCTGGGTATAAATCTAAAGCATGGTGGTGATGGTAGGGCCAGATTTCGTGGAAAAATGCATTATCTCTATGATTTTAAAGGAATTTATGTGGCTGAAACCCCCTGTATAGAGGCCCCTCAGGCTGGGGGGAACCTGTGGATAGTTTCACCGGCCGCGCAAAAGGGCTTTTTTATCCACAGATTGCCCATACCTTGTGTATAAGTCATACAGCGCCGCTGTGGACAGCGTGGAACGAACGGCCTGAATTCTTTGAAATCTGTGGAACCCTGCAGGAGTTCGGATCGCAGAACTAAAGGAATTCATCGGGTCCTTGGCCGCCACTTGCGCCGGACCGGCCGATGAAGCCACCCGAAAGCACGTGAAATCGGCGAAATCTGAGGGCCTGCACCCTGATACCCCGTGCAGATTTGAAGGAATTTCGGGCCGATCCAGGCCCGGCGCGGACCTTGGTGATCGCTGCATGCCACGTGGAACCTGCAAACGCGCGCCAGGCGGCGGAGGATCTCCACCGCGACGACGACAGCACCGCGCCCGGCTTGACCGATGCAGTAAGCTGATGGATTCCCTGCCCTTCTACCGCTCCGAGCGGATGGTCCTTCGCGCCCCATGCAGATCCGCCGCCTTGCCTTGCATCACCTGCGTCGTTTCAGTGCGGTGGACCTGTCGCCCCAGCCGGGTTTGAACCTGCTGACCGGCGACAACGGCGCCGGAAAGACCAGCGTGCTCGAGGCACTGCATCTGATGGCCTATGGCCGCAGCTTCCGCGGACGGGTGCGCGATGGCCTGGTCCGTCAGGGCCAGGAGGCGCTGGAAGTCTTCGTGGAATGGGACGAGCAACGCGCCCATCATCCGCCACATCGCCGAAAGGCCGGCCTGCGCCATAGCGGCCAGGACTGGAAGGGACGTCTGGATGGTGAAGACGTGGCTCAGCTTGGCAATCTCTGCGCCGCGCTGGCCGTTGTGACCTTCGAGCCCGGCAGCCATGCGCTGGTCAGCGGTGGCGGCGAACCCCGTCGCCGCTTCCTCGATTGGGGCTTGTTCCACGTGGAACCTGATTTTCTGTCCCTGTGGCGCCGCTACTCGCGGGCCCTGAAGCAGCGTAATGCCCTGCTCAAGCAAGGCGGGCCCTCGCGGATGCTGGACACGTGGGATCACGAGCTGGCTGAAGCCGGAGAGCCGCTGACCAGTCGACGCCAGCACTATCTGGAGCGCCTGCAGCAGCGCACGGTGGCACTGGCCGCCAGCCTGGCGCCGCAACTCGGCATCCAGGGCATGCAACTGAGCCCGGGGTGGCGCCGGCATGAACTGCCGTTGGCCGATGCCCTGCTGCTGGCGCGGGAACGCGACCGTCAGGCCGGCTATACCTCGGTGGGCCCGCACCGGGCGGACTGGAGCGTCGACTTCCACAGCATCCCCGGCCGCGATGCGCTGTCCCGTGGCCAGGCCAAGCTGACGGCCCTGGCCTGCCTGCTGGCCCAGGCCGAAGACTATGCGGAGCAACGGGGCGAATGGCCGGTGATCGCGCTGGATGATCTGGCCTCGGAACTGGACCGCACCCATCAGGGCCGGGTACTGGAGCGCTTGCTCGGTGGCCCGGCGCAGATCTTCATCACTGCCACCGAAACGCCTGCAGCGCTGCAGGAACTGACGCATATCGCCCGGTTCCACGTGGAACATGCACAGATCGTGGCTGTGCCATAGTGGGCACACCAGGGCCGCTCGACCCCGGCTGGTATAATTCGGGTTGGAATCCTTTCATTCTCGGCGCACCGCTCGCAGTGGTGGCCGACCTGCGGAGCCTACGGCAAGCGCAATGAGCGACGAACAGAACACCCCGGCAAACAACGGCAATTACGACGCCAACAGCATTACCGCCCTGGAAGGCCTGGAGGCTGTCCGCAAGCGTCCCGGTATGTACATCGGTGACGTGCATGACGGCACCGGTCTGCACCACATGGTGTTCGAGGTCGTCGACAACTCGATCGACGAAGCGCTGGCTGGCCATGCCGACCATGTGGCGGTGACGATCCACGCCGACGGCTCGGTTTCGGTATCCGACAACGGCCGCGGTATTCCGACCGGCAAGCACGAGCAGATGAGCGCCAAGCTCGGTCGCGAAGTGTCCGCTGCCGAAGTGGTGATGACCGTCCTGCACGCAGGCGGCAAGTTCGACGACAACAGCTACAAGGTTTCCGGCGGCCTGCACGGCGTCGGCGTCAGCGTGGTCAACGCGCTGTCGCAGAAGCTGCTGGTGGACGTGTTCCAGAACGGCTTCCACTACCAGCAGGAATTCAGCAATGGCGCCGCAGTGACCGCGCTGGCGAAGCTGGAAGCCACCACCAAGCGCGGCACCACCGTGCGCTTCTGGCCGTCCACCGTGGCCTTCCACGACAACGTGGAATACCACTACGACATCCTGGCCCGTCGTCTGCGCGAACTGTCGTTCCTGAACTCCGGGGTCAAGATCGTCCTGACCGACGAGCGCGGCGATGGTCGTCGCGATGACTTCCATTACGAAGGCGGCATCCGCAGCTTCGTGGAGCATCTGGCGCAGCTGAAGACCCCGCTGCACCCGAACGTGATCTCGGTCACCGGCGAGCACAACGGCATCGTGGTGGACGTGGCGCTGCAGTGGACCGACTCCTACCAGGAGACGATGTACTGCTTCACCAACAACATTCCGCAGAAGGACGGCGGTACCCACCTGGCCGGTTTCCGCGGCGCGCTGACCCGCGTGCTCAACAACTACATCGAACAGAACGGCATCGCCAAGCAGGCCAAGATCAACCTGACCGGCGACGACATGCGCGAAGGCATGATCGCGGTGCTGTCGGTGAAGGTGCCGGACCCGAGCTTCTCCAGCCAGACCAAGGAAAAGCTGGTCAGTTCGGACGTGCGCCCGGCCGTGGAAAACGCCTTCGGTGCGCGCCTGGAAGAGTTCCTGCAGGAGAACCCGAACGAAGCCAAGGCCATCGCCGGCAAGATCGTCGATGCCGCGCGTGCGCGTGAAGCCGCGCGCAAGGCCCGCGATCTGACCCGCCGCAAGGGCGCGCTGGACATCGCCGGCCTGCCGGGCAAGCTGGCCGACTGCCAGGAAAAGGATCCGGCGCTGTCCGAACTGTTCATCGTCGAGGGTGACTCGGCAGGTGGCTCGGCCAAGCAGGGCCGCAACCGCAAGAACCAGGCGGTTCTGCCGCTGCGCGGCAAGATCCTCAACGTGGAACGCGCGCGCTTTGACCGCATGCTGTCCTCCGACCAGGTCGGTACGCTGATCACCGCACTGGGTACCGGCATCGGCCGCGACGAGTACAACCCGGACAAGCTGCGCTACCACAAGATCATCATCATGACCGACGCCGACGTCGACGGCGCCCACATCCGCACCCTGCTGCTGACGTTCTTCTACCGTCAGATGCCGGAGCTGATCGAGCGCGGTTACGTCTACATCGGCCTGCCGCCGCTGTACAAGATCAAGCAGGGCAAGCAGGAGCTGTACCTGAAGGACGACCCGGCGCTGGACAGCTACCTGGCCAGCAGCGCAGTGGAAAACGCTGCGCTGGTGCCGGCCACCGGCGAGCCGGGCATCGAAGGCCTGGCCCTGGAGAAGCTGCTGCTGGCCTACGCCGCTGCGCTGGATTCGATCGAACGCAACGCGCACCGCTACGACCGCAACCTGCTCGAAGCGCTGGTCGATTTCGTGCCGATGGATCTGGACAGCCTGCGCACGGCCGGCGAAGGCGAAGGCCTGGATGCGCTGGCCAAGCGTCTCAACCAGGGCAGCCTGGGCAGCCCGCGCTTCAGCCTGGAACTGCAGGAACCCAACGACGAGCGCCCGGCCGCTGTGCTGGTGACCCGTCGCCACATGGGCGAACAGCACATCCAGGTGCTGCCGATGTCGGCGTTCGAAAGCGGTGAACTGCGTGCGATCCACCAGGCCTCCAAACTGCTGCACGGCCTGGTGCGCGAAGGCGCCACCATCTCCCGTGGCGCCAAGTCGATCGAAGTCGATACGTTTGCCAAGGCGCAGAACTGGTTGCTGGAGGAAGCCAAGCGTGGCCGCCAGATCCAGCGCTTCAAGGGCCTGGGTGAAATGAACCCCGAGCAGCTGTGGGACACCACGGTCAACCCGGAGACCCGCCGCCTGCTGCAGGTGCGCATCGAAGATGCGGTGGCCGCTGATCAGATCTTCAGCACCCTGATGGGCGATGTCGTCGAACCGCGTCGTGATTTCATCGAAGACAATGCGCTGAAGGTCGCCAACCTGGATATCTGACACAATCGGGCATGGCCGGTGCACGGGGAGGTGCGCCGGCCTTCATCCTTGAACGCAGGTACCTGATGTCCGCTTCCGCCCCGGTCTCCGCCCCGCCGCCCGTTCCCCCGGCCTCTGCCGCCCCGCGTGCCGTGCCACCGCTGGCAGGATTCTTCATCGATCTCGGCATCGCCGCCGTGGCGCTGATCGGCCTGAGCATGGTGACCGGCCTGTTCTGGGGCTTCTACCGGGCCATCGTGGTCGGCTATGCCAATGCCGAGGCCAACGGCGGTGCGATGACCGAGGCCGCAGCCACCACGGCCGTCGGCCAGCCCGGCGCGCTGGCGCAGATCCTGATGGCATTGATCGCCACCGGCGGCGCGGCGCTGCTGCTGTACTTCTGGCGCCGTCCGGCCAACGCGGCCGAACGCCTGGCATCGCGACAGGCACTGCGGCGGCCGTCGACCTGGGGCTGGACCCTGCTGGTGGCCACCCTGATCGTGCTGGGCAGCAACGGCATCGCCTTCCTGGCCCGGCAGTTCGGCATCGAACCGGTGCCGACCAACGTGGAACTGATGCAGAGCGCGATCGCGCGTTTCCCGCTGTTCCTGGTGCTGTTTGCCGTGGCGCTGGCGCCGGCCTACGAGGAACTGCTGTTCCGCCGCGTCCTGTTCGGGCGCCTGTGGCAGGCCGGCCGGCCGTGGCTGGGGCTCATCCTCAGCAGCCTGGCCTTCGCTCTGGTCCACGAAGTGCCGGGCGTGAGCAAGAATTCCTGGATGGGCATGGCGCAGCTGTGGCTGGTCTACGGCGGCATGGGTGCGGCCTTCTGCTGGCTGTATCGCCGCACCGGTACGCTGTGGGCGGCCATCGTGGCGCATGCGCTGAACAATGCCGTCGCACTTGCCGCGATGGTGTTCCTGGGGTCAACGTAACGCCGTGTCCGCTTGACGAAAGATTAAGCCGCTACGTTGGACACTGCGCACATGAACACGGGGGATCTTTCCATGAAGCAACTGCTGTTGGCCCTTGTCATCACCACGCTGGTCAGCGCCTGCGCAACGACCACGTCCCCCACCGGACGCCGGCAGATGGTGGGCGGCGTATCGCAGGCGCAGCTGGACCAGCTGGGCGCGCAGGCATTCGCTGAAACCAAGCAGAAGGAAAAGATCAGCACCGATGGCCGCCAGAACGGCTACGTGCAGTGCGTGGTCAATGCCCTGGTCGCCCAGTTGCCGCCTCAGTACCGTGGCGTACGGTGGGAGACGGCGGTGTTCGTGGACAAGGAACCCAATGCCTTCGCCTTGCCCGGCGGCAAGGTCGGTGTGAACACCGGCATCTTCACCGTGGCCAAGAACCAGGACCAGTTGGCTGCCGTGATCGGCCATGAGATCGGCCACGTCATCGCCCGCCACCACGAAGAGCGCATCACCCGCCAGATGGGCGCACAGACCGGCCTGGCCGTGCTCGGCGCGCTGGCGGGTGCCGCCTATGGCGAGGGTGCCGCCAGCACCGTCAACCAGCTCGGTGGGATGGGCGCGCAGACCGCCTTCCTGCTGCCTGGCTCGCGCACCCAGGAAAGCGAGGCCGACGTGATCGGCCAGCGATTGATGGCCCAGGCCGGTTTCAACCCCGCCCAGGCCGTGGATCTGTGGCAGAACATGATGGCCGCCAGCGGTGGCCGCAGCCCGCAATGGCTGTCCACCCACCCCGATCCGGCCAACCGGATCCAGGAACTGCGCCGTGATGCACCGGGCCTGACCCCGGTCTACCAGCAGGCGCAGGCGGCCGGACTGCGGCCAAAGTGCGGATGAGTGCGCAGTTTCATGCTGTAGTGCAGCACATAAAACGATTTCTCACGCCATCTGTTTCTGATACGTTTGGCGGCTCAGATTTTTCTGACAGTCCGACTTTGCCGCTATCCGGCGGTTCGATCGAGGTGAACGATGATTTTCCGTAACCACAAAGCTGTGCTTTCCGTCCTCGTCGCGACCGCCCTGACCGGCGCCGTGGTCACCGATGCCTTCGCGCAGTCCTCGCGCTCCTCCGACCGCAGCAACCGCGGCGGCAGCAGCAAGCAGGCCAAGGCCGAAGCGCTCTACCCGAACGCGACCCGCCAGGAGCCGACCGTCAAGGCCTCGGCCAAGATGGGCAGCAAGCTGCAGAAAATGATCGACAGCTACAACAACGAAAAGTTCCCGGAGACGCGTACGCAGGCTGACGCGATCCTGGCTGACAGCGCCGCGAACGAGTACGACAAGTCGCTGGCCGCGCAGCTGGCCTCGCAGGCCGCCTACCAGACCGACGACACCCCGGGCGCGGTCGCCTACCTGAAGCAGGTGCTGCAGTTCAACGGCCTGGACAACAACGGCCACTTCCAGTCGATGCTGATGCTGGGCCAGCTGCAGCTGCAGGAAGACCAGACCGCCGAAGGCCTGGCCACCCTGGACAAGTACTTCGCCGAGAGCAAGTCGACCAAGCCGGAAGAACTGGTTGCCAAGGGTCAGGCCCTGTACCAGCTGGAGCGCTACCAGGAAGCGGTGCCGGTGCTGCAGCAGGCCATTGCCGGCGCCACCGAGCCGAAGGACAGCTGGAACCAGCTGCTGATGGCGGCGCTGTCCGAATCCGGCCAGACCGGTGAGGCGCTGAAGACCGCCGAAGCACTGGCGGCGAAGAACCCGAATGACAAGAAGGCGCAGCTGAACCTGGCCAACATGTACATGCAGGCCGACCAGATGCCCAAGGCTGCCGCGGTGATGGACAAGCTGCGCAGCAGCGGCCAGCTCACCGAAGAGCGCGAGTACAAGCAGCTGTACTCGATCTATGCCAACACCGAGAACAAGGAAAAGGACGTCATCGCGGTCATCAACGAGGGGTTGCAGAAGGGCATCCTGAAGCCGGATTACCAGGTCTACCTGGCGCTGGCCCAGTCCTACTACTACTCCGACCAGGTGCCGCAGGCGATCGAGGCGTGGCAGAAGGCTGCCCCGCTGTCCAAGGACGGTGAGACCTACCTGAACCTGGCACGCGTCCTGCATGCCGAAGGTCGCGTCCCCGAGGCCAAGCAGGCCGCCCAGCAGGCGCTGGCGAAGGGCGTGAAGAACCAGGCTGATGCCAAAAAAATCATCAACCTGAAGTAAGTAGGAATAACGCCTGAACGCCTGCTCAGTTGATGCGCAGGCGCTCAGGATTGGTATAAGCTTGGAGGTTCCTGCGGTGTCATGCACCGCTGATCAGGGATTCCGCCCCCGGCATCCCGGCCCCACTATTGAGCTCTTGGCGCATGACGGAACAACTAGTCGTTCACCGGTACGAACAACCCGATGACAAGGGGCTGAGCTGGCCTCGCATCGTCGGCATCGCGTTTGTAATTGCCCTGCATCTGGCCGCCTTCATGATGCTCCTCATCCCCGCCGTGGCTCCCAAGGCCGTCGCGGAGAAGGAGCGCAACGTCATGGTGACCATCGTCGATGCACCGCCGCCGCCGCCCCCGCCGCCGCCGCCGCCGCCGCCGACCGATACTCCGCCGCCGCCGGTGAAGAATCTGTCGCCGCCGAAGCCGTCGCCGGTCCCGCCGCCGCCGCAGGCGCCGGTCGTGGACGTGCCGGAACCGCGCCCGAACGATATCGTCACCCCGCCGTCGCCTCCGGCGCCGCCGGCACCGGCGACCTCGATCGAGGCCAGCGTGGATATCTCGTCGAAGGCCATGAATCCGCCGCGCTACCCGCCGGCAGCCTTCCGCGCTGGTATCCAGGGCGAAGTGATCCTGATCATTGATGTCGATGCCAGCGGCAACGTCACCAATGTCACGGTGGAAAAGTCCAGCCGTAACCGCGACCTGGACCGTGCTGCCATGGAAGCAGCTCGCAAGTGGCGCTTCAACGCCGCTGAATCTGGCGGTAAGAAGGCGGCAGGTCGCGTTCGCGTCCCGGTCAACTTTGCGCTGAACTGATGCGTCCGGGTGGCCGCCCGGCCACCCCCGCTCCGGTTCGATTGTTTAGCTTAGCTACACCCTTTATCACCACACACAACAAAGGTAAGCGTCATGCTGCAGGAAATTTTCATCGCCGCTGCTGCCGGGGGCAATCCGTCCAACGCCCTGTCGCAGATGGGCTTCGAGCACCTGATCCACGAAATGACCACCAAGCCGGGTGATTTCGCGGTTTCCTGGGTCGTGCTGCTGACCCTGATCGCGATGTCGGCCATGTCCTGGTACTGGACCGTCATCAACATCTTCCGCGCCACCCGCCTGAAGAGCGCCGCTGATCGCGTCGTCAGCCTGTTCTGGGACACCCCGAACGCGCAGGACGCCATCCGTGCGATGGAAGAGCAGCCGGCTTCGGAGCCGTTCTCGAAGATCGCCCTGGACGCTGCCCAGGCTGCTGCCCACCACCAGCGCGCTGAAGGCGGCGCCACCGGCGGCGTCGGTGAGAACCTGAGCCGTTCGGAGTTCGTCGACCGCGCTCTGCGCCAGGCCGTCACCCGCGAAAGCAACAAGCTGCAGTCGGGCATGACCCTGCTGGCCACCGTCGGCGCGACCGCTCCGTTCGTCGGTCTGCTGGGTACCGTGTGGGGCATCTACGGCGCGCTGATCAAGATCGGTGCCACCGGCTCCGCTTCGATCGACGCCGTTGCCGGCCCGGTGGGTGAAGCGCTGATCATGACCGCGATCGGTCTGTTCGTCGCGATCCCGGCCGTGTTCGCCTTCAACTTCTTCAGCAAGATCAACAGCGCGACCATCAGCAAGTTCGATACCTTCGCGCACGACCTGCACGACTTCTTCGCCACCGGCTCGCGCGTCCGCTAATTGCGGCGCGCGTTACCCAGCGACGAACGTAAGTAGTCACCAAGATCTAGACGGAGCCCGTTATGGCTTTCAGTAGTGGTAACAGCGGCGGCCCCATGGCCGACATCAACGTTACGCCCCTCGTGGACGTGATGCTGGTGCTGCTGATCATCTTCATCATCACGGCGCCCCTGATGTCCCACAAGGTCAAGGTGGATCTGCCCGAAGCCAACCTGATCCAGAAGCCGGAAGACGCTGAAAAGCGTTCCGGACCGATCACCCTGGCAGTCAAGGAAGACGGCTCGATCTACTGGAACGACGAAGAAATCAACAAGCAGACTCTCGAGTCGCGCTTGGCGACCGCCGCCCAGCAGACCCCGCAGCCGCCGCTGAACCTGCGTGGTGACCGCACCACCAAGATGCGTGTCATCAACGACCTGACCAAGGTTGCGCAGGAACAGGGCATGTTGGACGTCGGCTTCGTCGCGACCAAAGAAAAGGGGCAATAAGCCATGGCATTCAGTAGTGGTGGTGGCAAGGGCCCCATGGCAGACATCAACGTCACGCCCCTCGTGGACGTGATGCTGGTTCTGCTGATCATCTTCATCGTGACCGCGCCGATCATGACGTACCCGATCGCCGTGGACCTGCCGCAGCGCGTGCTCAACCCACCGCCGCAGCTGGTCGAACCGCCGCCGCCGATCGAACTGAAGATCGACGCCAGCAACCAGGTCTCGTGGAACAACAGCCCGATCAATACCAGCGAGCTGCAGCAGCGGATGGAGCAGGAGGTCCAGCGTGACCCGACCAACCAGCCGGAACTGCGCATCGACGCCAGCCCGGATTCGGAGTACGACGTGATGGCCAAGGTTCTGGCCGCCGCGAAGAACGCTCAGATGAAGAAGATCGGTTTTGTGCAGCAGTAATCGCTACACCGCAACACAACAGTCATGACGCGACTGCAGACGCCCCTGGAAACAGGGGCGTCTTTTTGTGCGCGCCACGATCCGTAGAGCCGAGCCCGTGCTCGGCTGCCATCCGGGACCTGCCCGGGGAACATCGCGGAAAGCAGCCGAGCATGGGCTCGGCTCTACGATGGGGCCGCGCCCGCTATGATCGGCGGATGCTCGCCCTCTTCGATTCCCTGCGGCACTGGCTCGACGGCGTCGCCCATCTGGGCACGATCCTGGCAGTGGCCTATCTGCTGTACCTGCTCGCGCTGACCGGCTGGATCATGCTGCAGAAGCGCGAGCCGGTGGCCACGCTGAGCTGGATCCTGTCGCTGGCACTGCTGCCCTATCTGGGCTTGTTCATCTACTACCTGCTGGGCCCGCAGAAGGTGAAGCGGCAGCGCCTGCGCCGCGGACGCGCGCGCTCGGGCATGGAGCACTACAGCGACGTCTGCCCGCCGGATGCGGACTGCACCGAGCTGGCCAAGATCGCCCAGGCCACCACCGGGCTGGCGCCCAGCAGCGCCACCGAGGTGACTTGGCTGGTGGATGGTGCCGCCACCTACGCGGCCCTGCTCGAGGCAATCGCGCAGGCAAGCGACCACGTGCATCTGGAGTACTACATCTTCAACCCGGACCACGCCGGCACCGCGTTGCGCGACGCGCTGGTCGAGCGTGCCCGTGCCGGCGTGCAGGTGCGCCTGCTGCTGGACGCGGTGGGTTCCTCCGCCCTGCCCCGCCGTTTCCTGCAACCGTTGCTGGACGCCGGCGGCGAGGCCATCTGGTTCCATCCACGGCAACTGCTCAAGCCTTTCAAGCGCCCGTGGTTGAACCTGCGCACCCATCGCAAGCTGGTGATCGTCGATGGCCGCCTGGCCTTCACCGGTGGCATCAACATCACCGACGACGAAGACGAGAGCCGCAAGCCGGACGCCTACCGGGACCTGCACATGCGCATCCGCGGCCACGTGGTGCGCAGCCTGCAGCTGGTATTCGCCGAGGACTGGCTGTACGCCAGCGGCCAGGACCATTCGCGTTTCGACATTGCTCGCCTGTGGCCGGCCGAGATGCCGCTGCGCGCCGATGGCCCGATCAACGCACAGGTGCTGGTCTCTGGCCCGGACTCAGGCTGGGAAACCATCCACCGCCAGCACGTGGCCGCCATCCATGAAGCCCACGAACGGGTCTGGCTGGTCACGCCCTACTTCGTACCGGGCGAGGCGGCGCGGATGGCGCTCACCTCCGCCGCGCTGGGGGCCTGGACGTGCGCCTGCTGGTGCCGAAGATGAGCGACTCCTGGTTCGTCACCCAGGCCGCCCGCTCCTACTTCGACGAGTTGCTGCATGCCGGGGTGAAGATCTACGAGTACGGCCCGCGCATGCTGCACACCAAGGCCTTCATCGCCGATGACGACGTCTGCATCGTCGGCAGCGCCAACTTCGACCACCGCAGCTTCCGCCTGAACTTCGAACTTTCGATGATGATCAGCGACCGTGACCGGGTGGCCGCCCTGGCCGAGCTGCTGCAGAGCGAATTCGACCGCGCCACGCGTGTGCATGACCAGGCCGGGCGTTCGCTGTGGCTGCACCGCCTGCCCGAGGCATTTGCCCGCCTGGCCTCGCCGCTGCTGTGAGGCAGCGCTACACTTCGCCGATCATCCGGGGAGCCCGACTATGTACTGGTTGTACCTGCTGCTGGCGCTGGGCTGCTTCGCCTTCGCGCTGAAAACCCCGAGCGTCGGGCTGATGACCCTGTGCCTGCTGGCCGCCCTTGCCTTCCTGCTGGCCTGGGTGCGTGGCCGCTACGTGGCCCGGTTCGGCGACCTGCAGCGCGATCCGGCCACCCTGATCGATGCCGACGAGCTGCGCCGCCTGCGCGAACAGGCCGAGGCCCGCCGTGCCGGCGACAGCACTGACCACGATCACGATCCATCCCCTCTTTCCAAGTAGTTCCGTTCCATGACCCAGCTCAGCGTCAACGTCAACAAGATCGCCGTCCTGCGCAATTCGCGCGGCGGTGCCGAACCGGACGTGGTGCGCGCCGCCCAGGCCTGCCTGGATGCCGGCGCGCATGGCATCACCGTGCACCCGCGGCCGGACCGCCGCCACATCACCGCCGAGGACGTGCTGGCCCTGTCCACGCTGACCCGCGCGCGGGGCGTCGAGTTCAACATCGAGGGCAACCCGTTCGCGCCGCCGCGCGAGGGATACCCGGGGCTGCTGCCGTTGTGCGCGCAGACCCGCCCGGCGCAGGCCACCCTGGTGCCCGACGGCGATGGCCAGATCACCTCCGACCATGGTTTCGACTTCGAGCGCGATGGCGAGCGCCTGCGCCCGCTGGTGGCCGAGCTGAAGGCGATGGGCTGCCGGGTCAGCCTGTTCGTCGATGCCGGCAACCCGCTGCTGGAACAGGCGGCCGCCGTGGGTGCCGACCGCGTCGAGCTGTACACCGGTCCGTACGCCGAGGCGCATGCGGCCGGCGATGCCACTGCGATGCTGGCGTTGTTCGCCACCGCAGCGCGCCGCGCGCAGGCCGTGGGGCTGGGAGTGAATGCCGGCCATGACCTGTCGCAGGACAACCTGCGCGATTTCCTGGCCCACGTGCCGGAGGTGCTGGAAGTGTCGATCGGCCACGCGCTGATCGGCGAGGCGTTGTATGACGGGCTGGACGCCACGGTGCGGGGCTACCTGGCCCTGCTGTGACCGATGGGTGCAGCCGAGCATGGGCTCGGCGCTACAAGGCACCCGCATCCACTGTAGAGCCGAGCCCACGCTCGGCTCAGCCTTGCCCTGAACCCTTCAGGCGGCCGTCGCAGCCATTGAGACAGCCCCGGCGTACGCTGCCGCAATGGGTATTGCGATCAAGGGCCGAGGTTCCACGTCCCACCTTGCCGGGCGCTTTGAAAGCACCGTCAGCGAGGCGGTGGACGACGGCTGGGCGGTCGACGAGAGCGAGGAGTTCCTCGCCCCGCGCCTGCGCACCGAAGTACGCGCCGAGACCGCACGCAGCATCATCAGCCGCAACAACTCGCCGGACGTCGGCTTCAGCCAGTCGGTGAATCCGTACCGCGGCTGCGAGCACGGCTGCTCCTACTGCTTCGCGCGCCCCTCGCATGCGTATCTGAACCTGTCGCCGGGCCTGGACTTCGAGACCAAGCTGTTCGCCAAGACGAACGCGCCGCAGCTGCTGCGCAAGGAACTGTCGAAGCCGGGCTACGTACCGCAGCCGATCGCATTGGGCATCAACACCGATGCGTACCAACCGATCGAACGCAAGTTCAAGCTGACCCGGCAACTGATCGAAGTGATGCTGGAAACCAGGCATCCGTTCTCGCTGATCACCAAGAACGCACTGGTCGAACGCGATATCGATCTGCTGGCACCGTTGGCGGCGGAGAACCTGGTCAGCGTGCATTTTTCGGTGACCTCGCTGGACCCGCATCTTTCCGCGAAGCTGGAACCGCGCGCCTCGGCGCCGCATGCGCGGCTGCGCGCGATGAAGCGCCTGCATGAGGCGGGCATTCCGGTGGGCGTGATGGTGGCGCCGGTGATTCCGTGGATCAACGACAGCGAACTGGAAGCCGTGCTGGAGGCCGCGCACGACGCCGGTGCAAGTACCGCCGGCTACGTGCTGTTGCGCCTGCCGCTGGAAGTGGCGCCGCTGTTCCGCGACTGGCTGGATACCCATCATCCCGATCGCGCCGCGCACGTGATGAGCACCATCCAGCAGCTGCGCGGCGGCAAGGACTACGACAGCCAGTTCGGCACACGCATGCGTGGCCAGGGCGTGTACGCGGAGCTGTTGAGCAACCGCTTCAAGCTGGCGCGCAAGCGTCTCGGGTTCAATGCGCAGAACAGCCATTGGCCGAAGCTGGACTGCAGCCGGTTCCTGAAACCGCTGCCGCCGCGCAAGGAATCGCCGCAGGGGAGTCTGTTCTAGAACGCTGGACCGCTGCCTGACTTACCGGCAACAATCTGCGCTTGGCAGGATGGCCGGCAAGCCAGGGAAGGATGCAGATGGATGACCTACGATCTGCGACAATGCGATTCGCTTCGCTTGACGACGAATCAGTTCGCCCATGAAGCATCTGTCTGCTCTCAGCTGTGGTGCATTTCTGTTTGTCTGTGGCGCCGATGCAGAGGCTGCCCGTGCGTTTGTGATTGAAGACGCTGCCATGCGCGACCCCGCCTGCCTTACGGTCGAGCCGCGCCAGCAGCTCTTTGCCTGTCACCAGATTGTTGCCGGCAACAGCCGTGTGATCGGGCTGAGACAATTCCGTTCGTCATGGCGGACCGACCGCTCCACTTTCAGCAAGCTCACGATCCAGCTCCCCGCCGATGCCAAAGCAGGCGACCGGTTCGCTGCCGCAGGCGATCGCGTACGGCTGTTTCAAAGCAGCGGATCGAGCGCGTTTGCGGGAAAAACGGGGTGCTACGCAGTGCCGATCGCAGGGCAGATTACCGTGGTTTCCGTCGGAGATTCCGGCATCGAGCTCGTGGTCGACGCAACGCTCCGCTCCGCAAGCCCACTACAATGGCGCGGTGAATGTGATGCAACGACCCAGTTATCAGAGCGCCTGAAAGCCTCGCCCCTGCAGATGCAGGACCTCGATGCATGGACGGGAGCCCATGATACCGATGCGTCCCCTTTCGATCAGGCGCATCCTGCCAATCGCACCCGTGATTGAATTCGGATCAACTGTGTCTACATGATGAAACGCCTGTGTTTTCTTCCGGCCAGCGCTTTCCTTTTCTCCCTTGCGACCCCGCAGGTGCAGGCCCGCGCCATTCACGAATGCCTCGTCGTTCCGCAGGCGTCGATTGCCACTGATATGCCAGCCGGACTGGACGAGTTCGAGCAACATCTGTGGATGGCAAATACCGGTCAGTTGGTGCGCAAGGGCACGGACACGCTCCTTCTGCTGCGCCTCTTCTCGGAGTCGCCCGGCGTGATCGATTCCCAGCAGTTCACCAAGATCACCGGCAGCCTGAAGCGATACACGCCTTCGCCGGAAGGGACGCCGGAGGTAGGGGATGCGCGCTTGACCAGTGGCGGTGCGGGCTTCGCGCACAAGGGAGACTATTGGTTGGCCGATTCAGTGGACGTCGAATTACATCAGCCGCACGAGCGCGATGGACGGATGGAAGTCAAAGTGACGGCTGTCGGATGGAACAGCTATCGAAAGGAAGACCGTTCCTTCTATCTCCAGTTCACCTGTCAACTCAAGGAAATCCCCGTCGAGAAGCTCAGTGCCTGGCAAGGCGGCGACGGAAGTCTCTGGCGAACCTTTGGGCCCACCCGATAGCCGGGTGGAACAGCCTGCATGCAATCACTTCTGCGACGACTGGCAATGCTGAAAATAGAAATTGATTCCCTGAGGTTCTACTCACGACTGGACGAGGATGCGTTCTTCTCCAGGTTGAACCAGATTCCGGGCGTGGTGTCTGTCGAAGGGTTCCTCAGCACGATCAACGTCTCTGTTGATCCGTCGGCTGTGGATGAGGACGGTATGAGAGAGCTGATTTCGCTGTTCCAGCGCTATGGATTGGACATGCGCCAGCTGCAGCAACTGGAGACAGAAGCGTTCAGCACATGGATGCGGAACAGATCCGCCTACTGGTTCAAGTCGATGTATCCGGACCCGTGAGCACATGACATGAAGATCATCTGCTGGCTGGGCATCGCGTTCCTGTGGATGCTTCCGTTGAACGTCCTGTTGCTGACGGCCGGCAAGCTGATGTCAGGCGATGCGCTTGGAGAAGAAGAGCTCGTTGGCTTCGGTGTGGCGGTGTTCGGTGCCGTGGCAGGCGGGATTCTCTATCGCCGCCGCCCACAGTAGCGTCGAGCTTGCTCGACTTCGCTCCAGGTTCAGTCGAGCAAGCTCGACGCTACGAGGACGCTACCCCCAAACAACTTCTGCGCGCTCTGGAACAGGATCCAGCTGGTGGCGATGAACTTGTCACCGCCCTGTGGCCGGTTGCCGCGATGGGTATGAGTGAACGCGGTCGGCGCAATCAGCAGGCTGCCGGTGCGCGGTGCGATCTTCCGCCCCTGGAACAGGAACTCGGTTTCGCCCGCTTCGAATTCGTCGTTGAGGTACAGCGTCCACAGCACATGCCGGTGCAGGGTCTCGGCCTGCGCGTCCTTCGGGTACAGTTCGCAGTGCCAGTACGGATAACCGCCCTCGCCCGCCGCGTACCACTGCAGGTTGATCGCACCCGGGCGCAGGCAGGTGCGGGCCAGATCGGCCAGCTGCTGCTGCGGCATGTCGGGGAAGTCCTCGGCAGACAGGCGTCGCGGTTGGCCGTCGCTGTCCTGGATCTGCAACATCAACGGCGCGATCAATGCCTGTGGATAACGGCGTAGATAAGTCAGCAGCCCGTTGAACGCCGCGATCTGCAGCTGCTGGTCGACATCCTGCCAGCCGTCCAGGCCACTGATGCGCAGATCCTTGCTGTGCTTGAGTTCCGGGAACACACCACTGCCTACCGCACCCGGCAGCAGGCCGCGCGTGGCGCGCAGACGCTCGACGATCGCCGCGCAGACTTCGCTGGGGACGGCGTTGTGGATGACTTCGATGAAATCGACCGGGCCCTGCTCGTGCATGCGTGCATTCCTTAGGCGGCAACGGCTTGATGGTGCCGCTTGCCGCCTTCGGTGTCACCCCAGGGTCATGTCATCGAAGTGCCATGACCGCGGTCGGGCAACCGTGGGTCAGCCCTGCGCCTGGTCGTGCGCGTGGTGGTAACGCACCGCTTCGGCCACTTCCTCACGCGAGCCGAGGAACACCGGCACGCGCTGGTGCAGCTGGTCGGGCTGGATGTCGAGAATGCGCTCGCGGCCGGTCCAGGCGGCGCCGCCGGCCTGTTCAACCAGCAGGCCCATCGGGTTGGCTTCGTACATCAGGCGCAGCTTGCCGGCCTTGGACGGATCCTTCTTGTCCCACGGGTAGATGAAGATGCCGCCGCGGGTCAGGATGCGGTGCACGTCGGCCACCATGCTGGCGATCCAGCGCATGTTGAAATTCTTGCCGCGCGCGCCTTCCTTGCCGGCCAGCAGGTCGCCCACATAGGCCTGCATCGGCGCTTCCCAGTGGCGCTGGTTGGACATGTTGATGGCAAATTCCTGGGTGGCCGCCGGAATCTGCATGTTCTCGGTGGTCAGCACGAATTCGCCCTTCTCGCGGTCCAGGGTGAAGGCATGGGTGCCGTGGCCGACGGTCAGCACCAGCTGGGTGCTGGGCCCGTAGATGCAGTAGCCGGCGGCAATCTGCTTGCTGCCCGGCTGCAGGAACGCGTCATCGCCCGGCAGCTCGACGTTGGTCGGGCAGCGCAGCACCGAGAAGATGGTGCCCACCGAGACGTTGACGTCGATGTTGGAGCTGCCATCGAGGGGATCGAACAGCAGCAGGAAGTCGCCGCGCGGGTAGATGTCCGGCACTGGCTGGCTGTGGTCCATTTCCTCCGAGGCGCAGGCGGCGAGGTGGCCGCCCCAGGCGTTGGCTTCGAGCAGGATCTCGTTGCTGATCACGTCCAGCTTCTTCTGCGCTTCACCCTGCACGTTGCCGGTACCGGCCTCGCCGAGCACGCCACCGAGGGCGCCCTTGCTGACGGCGATGGAGATGCTGGTGCAGGCGCGGGCGACCACGGCGATCAGCTGGCGCAGGTCGGCATTGATGCGGCCGGCGTGCTGTTCCTGGATCAGGAAGCGGGTCAACGAAGTACGGGACATGGTCGGGCAGGTCTCGGCAGCGGGAAAACGCCTATTGTCGCCCGTCCGGCCAGCGCGTGCGTGAGCGCGGGGAGGCGTAATCGTTTCCAGATGCGTTGTGCCGTGCGGCCGCCGCAGGGCTTGTGTAGAGCCGAGCCCACGCTCGGCTGCGCTTCGTCCGTGATGGCGCGCAAGCCGAGCGTGGGCTCGGCTCTAGAATTCAGCAACAACCAAGACCCAAAAACAAAGGCGCCTTTCGGCGCCTTTGTCTTCAAACCACTGGAGCGTTGCTTCAGCCCTTGGCGACGGTGGCCACGGCCTTGGCGACGTATTCCAGGTTGTTCTGGTTCAGCGCGGCCACGCAGATGCGGCCGGTGCCGACGGCGTAGATGCCGAACTCGTCGCGCAGGCGCTCGACCTGCTCACGGCTCAGGCCGGAGTAGGAGAACATGCCGGCCTGCTCGTTGATGAAACCGAACTGCGGCGCACCGGCCGCGGCCAGCTTCTCGACCAGGCCCTGGCGCAGGGCGTGGATGCGCTCGCGCATCTCGGTCAGCTCCTGCTCCCACATCGCGCGCAGTTCCGGGTTGGTCAGCACGCCGGCCACCAGCGCGGCACCGTGGGTGGACGGGCTGGAGTAGATGGTGCGGATCACGCGCTTGACCTGCGACTGCACGGCCTTGGCGTCTGCGGCGGTCGGCGCCACCATCGACAGCGCACCCACGCGCTCGCCGTAGAGCGAGAACGACTTGGAGTACGAGTTGGCGACGATGAAGCTGTCGATGCCGGCCTCGGCGATGATGCGCACGGCGGCGCCATCCTGCTCGATGCCCTTGTCGAAGCCCTGGTAGGCCATGTCGATGAAGGGGAACAGCTGGCGGTCCTTCAGCAGCTGTGCGACCTGCTTCCACTGGGTGACCGTGAGGTCGGCACCGGTGGGGTTGTGGCAGCAGGCGTGCAGCAGCACCACGGTGCCCGCTTCCAGCTTGCCCAGGTCGGCCAGCAGAGCATCGAAGTTGACGCCATGGGTGGTCGGGTCGAAGTAGGTGTACTCCACCACCTCGAAGCCGGCCGCGCTGAACACCGCGCGGTGGTTTTCCCAGCTCGGGTTGCTCAGTGCGACGGTGGCGTGCGGCAGCAGCTTCTTCAGCACGTCGGCGCCGACGCGCAGCGCACCGCTGCCACCGACGGTCTGTGCGGTGGTGACGCGGCCGGCAGCCAGCAGCGGCGAATCCTTGCCGAACACCAGCTCACGCGTGGCCTGCGTGTACGCCGGCAGACCATCGATCGGCAGGTAGCCGCGCGGTTTGGCTTCAGCGGCGAGCTGCTGCTCGATCTGCTTGACGGCGCGCAGCAGCGGAATGCGGCCGCTCTCGTCGTAGTAGATGCCCACACCCAGGTTGACCTTGGTCGGGCGGCTGTCGGCGTTGTACGCCTCGGTCAGGCCCAGGATCGGGTCGCCTGGGACCAGTTCCACGTTTGCAAAGAAGGACACGGCGGTACTCGTTCGGTAGACGGAAAGGGGAGGAAGTGCGCTACGCGGTCTGCGGCTTTTCGGCCGGAAACAGCCCATCGTAACAAAGCCTGCCGGGGCTGGCCGCCGCCATCGTCATCGGCGGCCCCGTACCATGGCGTGCGTTGCCGCCCGATCCATCAACCTGAATCATGATTCCTGCCGCGCGCCGTCCCTCCCTGCCGCTGATCGCCGTGCTGCTGTCGCCCTGGCCGGCGCTGGCCGAACCGTCTGCTACGGCGCTGCCCGCCGTGCAGGTGCAGGCGGCGCGGGTGCCGGGCATCGACCCGTTCGCGTTGCCGGCCAGCCAGGACACGGTCTGGATCGACGCCGGCCGTGCCGGCGCGGGCGCGCAGCTGTCCGAGGCGCTGACCGGGGTGCCGGGGCTGCTGGCGCGCGACCGCCAGAACTTCGCACAGGACACCCAACTGTCGATCCGTGGCTTTGGAGCGCGCTCGACCTTCGGCGTGCGTGGGGTGCGGGTGCTGATCGACGGCGTGCCGGCCACCATGCCCGACGGCCAGGGCCAGCTGTCGCACGCCAGCCTGCTGGGTGCCGAGCGCATCGAGGTGCTGCGCGGGCCGTTCTCCGCGCTGTATGGCAACTCCTCCGGCGGCGTGCTGCAGGTGTGGAGCGCACAGGGCCAGGCCGATGATCCCTGGCGGCTGCGCCTCAACGCCGGTGCCGACAACACGCTCAGCGTGGGCGCGCAGCTGAAGGGCGCCGGCCGTGGACTGGACTACAACATCGCTGCCAGCCATTTCCGCACCGACGGTTGGCGTGACCACAGCCGTGCACGCCGCGAATCGCTCAATGCGCGCATCGGCGGCGATCTGGGCGGTGGACGGCTGGAGCTGCTGCTCAATGCGCTGGACGCGCCCGATGCGCAGGACCCGTTGGGCCTGACCCGCGCGCAGGTGGCAGCCAATCCGCGCCAGGCCACGTCGGTCGCAGATCAGTACAACACCCGCAAATCGGTGCGCCAGCAGCAGGCTGGCCTGCGCTGGACCCGCGAGGCCGGGGCGCAGCGCTGGCAGCTGATGGGCTACGCCGGCCAGCGCGCGGTACGCCAGTACCTGCCGATCCCGCCGACCGCGCAGGCCAACCCGCTGCATGCCGGCGGCGTGATCGATCTGGACGCCGGCTACGGCGGGCTGGACGCGCGCTGGGGCTGGCATGGGGACGTGGGCGGGCGGCCGCTGGACCTGGTGGCCGGGCTCAGCGCCGACCGCCAGCGCCAGCATCGCACCGGCTACGAGAACTTCGTGGGCAGCACGCTGGGCGTGCGCGGCCGCCTGCGTCGCGACCAGATCGATACCGTGCAGAACGTCGATCAGTTCGCGCAGGCCTGGTGGCAGTGGCGCCCGCGCTGGTCGCTGCTGGCGGGCGTGCGCCACAGCAGCGTGCGATTCGAATCGGATGACCGCTACATCACCGGCCGCAACCCGGATGACAGTGGCCGCCGCCGCTACCAGGCCACCACGCCGGTGGCGGGCGTCAGCTTCGAGGCCAGCCCGCAGTGGCGGCTGCACGCCGCAGTCGGTCGCGGCTTCGAGACCCCCACCTTCAACGAGCTGGGCTATCGCGCCGACGGGCAAGCCGGGCTGGCACTGGATCTGGCCGCCGCGCGCAGCCGCTCGCTGGAGGTGGGCAGCAAGTGGCGCGCGCAGAGCGGAACCAAGCTCGATATCAGCGTGTTCCGTGCAGATACCGACAACGAGCTGGCCGTTGCCAGCAACATCGGCGGACGCAGCACCTATCGCAACATTGGTCGCACCCGCCGCCAGGGCGTGGAACTGCAGTACCGGCAGCCGCTGGCCGAGCAGCTGGACCTGCAGCTGGCATGGACCTGGCTGCAGGCGCAGGTGCGTGCGCCCTATCTGACCGCGAACAACACGGTGGCTGCGGGCAGCCGCCTGCCGGGCGTGCCCCGACAGCAGGCCTTTGCCCGCCTGCAGTGGACCCCCGGCGACTGGCAGTGGGCGCTGGAGGCCACCGCCAGCAGCGATACCGTGGTCAACGACCTGGCCACCGAGCGCGCGCCGGGCTACGCGTTGCTGAACCTGGAAGCCGGCCGCCGCTGGGCGCTGCCGGGGGCGAGCTGCGCGCGTTCGCCCGGTTGGAGAACGTGCTGGACCAGGCCTATATCGGTTCGGTGATCGTCAATGACGGCAACGGGCGTTTCTACGAGCCGGGACCGGGACGGCGGGCCAACGTCGGCCTGCAATGGTCGTGGCGCTGAAGGGGTCGTGCCGGCCGTGAAGGTCTCCTGACCGACGGGTAGTGCCGGCCGCTGGCCGGCATCGCGTCGTGCAGGATGTCGGCAGGTTGCCGGCCAGCGGCCGGCACGACCCGTCAATCGGGGGCCTTGGCCGGCACGAACGGCGAGGTGGGATCGCTGGCCGGGAAGGTCTCCTCCAGCGCCTCGTCCTGGTTGTCGCTGGCGCGCTGCTTGCGTTCGCGGCGCTTGAGCGGGCTTTCCTGCCCGCCGCGATGGCGGTCGCCGCCATCCTTGCGGTCCTGGGCCGCCTGTTCAGCCTCGTGCTTCACCGGCAGATGGTCTCCACCGTGCTCAGCGTCGAAGAACGGCGCACCGGTGCCACGGTAGTCGGCATTGTCGGCATCGTGCTTGCCGCGCTGCTCGCCGGCAATCGGCGGATGGTTCGCGCGCAGCGGGTCGCGGGAGGTCTCTCGGCTCATGGTCTGGCTACCTGCGCTGGGGGCTCCCACTACAGCGCCGGGCAGGTAAAGCCGCTGCGAACCTGGCGTCATGAACATCTCGCTCACCCCCGGTAACGGCACCGCGCGTATTCCTGCCCACCCGCCCCACTGCAGGAGCCGGCCATGCCCCGTCTTGAGCGACCCGCACCGTCCGTGTTCAACGCCCTGCTCGACCCGCTTGGCCAGCGCACCGCGCAGCGCCGGGCACGTCGCCAGGAAGACCCGCAGGCGGTGGCGCAGGACTACCTGCAGTACATGCTCAGCGATTACGAGGAGCGCCGCGCCAGCACCATCGCAACTGGCGCGACCTGTGCCCGGTCTATGCCTTCGCGCTGACCACCCACGCCGCCGACTGGCCACGCGGTGATGCCGCCGATACCTGCGAGGAGCTGGCCGAACACTGGGAACAGATGCGCGGGCAGTCACGGATGAGCTGGTCGCAGGCGCGACCGGTGGTGGAAGACGCCTGGCGCGCGCTGGACCATATTCCGGCCGCGGCGGTGAGGCCGCTGCTGCAGTAGTGGCGGCCGCTGGCCGGCAACCCGAGGAAGCCTCAGGCCGCGAGCCTCACCCGGCCTGCGGCCGGCACTACCGTTTTCCGTAGAAGCCACCTGCACGGTACCGACACGGGTGGTTTACATCGCCGGATCGAAGCTGGGCGTCCCCTGCCCCGTTACAGGTGTTCCCATGGCCCGCCCGATCTGGACCGGCACACTGTCCTTCGGCCTGCTCAATGTGCCGGTGTCGCTGATGTCCGGCGAACGCAAGGTCGATCTGCAGTTCCGCATGCTCGATTCACGTGACCGCAAACCGATCCGCTTCGAACGGGTCAACGCCGATACGGGCGAGGAAGTGCCCTGGAAGGACATCGTCAAGGCCTACGAGTACGACAAGGGCAGCTATGTCGTGCTGGAGGAAGGTGACATCCGCTCGGCGGCGCCGGAGAGCCACGAGGCCGTGGAGGTGGAATCATTCGTGGATGCGGCGCAGATTGATCCGCGCTACTACGAGAAGCCGTATCTGCTGGTGCCCGCCAGGAAAGCCGAAAAAGGCTACGTGCTGTTGCGCGAAACGCTGCGTAGTACCGGCAAGGTGGGCATCGCGCGGGTGGTGGTGCGCACGCGAGAGTACCTGTGCGCGGTGATGCCGCAGGCAGACGCGCTGGTGTTGATGATCCTGCGCTATCCGCAGGAACTGGTGGATCCTGAGGACTACAAGCTGCCCACCGGCAAGCTGTCCGACTACCGCATCACCAGCAAGGAAACGGCGATGGCCGCGCAGCTGGTCGAGTCGATGGCCGGTGATTGGGACCCGACCCAGTATCACGATGAGTTCCGCGAGCGCCTGCACAAGGTGTTGAACAAGCGGATCAAGTCCAGAGGAGGCACCACCCGGGTGGAAGAGGAGCCGGCGCCACATGAGGATGCTGCCACCAACGTGGTCGATTTCATGGCGCTGCTGCAGAAGAGCCTGGATGCCAACACGCGCACACCGGCGAAGAAGAATGCGAGCCGCAAGGCACCGGCGAAGAAGGTGGCAAAGAAGGCCGTCAAGAAGGCCGCCAAGAAGACCACGCGGCGCAAGGCAGGCTGAGTGATGTCGTTGCACCAGTATCGACGCAAGCGTCGCCTCGGCGGAGGTACCGGGCAGACGCCGGAGCCTGACGACACCCCCGCCCACGGTGACCCGAAGCGGCGGCCGACCTTCGTCATCCAGCTGCACCATGCCAGCTCGCGACACTACGATTTCCGCCTCGAAATGGACGGTGTGCTGAAAAGCTGGGCGGTGCCGAAAGGCCCTTCGCTGCGGGTGGGTGAGAAGCGGCTGGCGGTGGAAGTGGAAGACCATCCGCTGTCCTACGCCACCTTCGAGGGCGACATCCCTGAAGGTCACTACGGTGCAGGACATGTCGAGGTGTTCGACCAGGGCACCTGGGCCTGCGAGGGTGATCCGCTGGAAGCGCTGGCGGCGGGCAAGATCGACTTCGTGCTGCATGGGCGACGGCTGGCCGGTGGCTGGAAGCTGGTGCGAACGACAATGAAGGGACGCCAGGTGCAGTGGCTGCTGATCAAGCGCGACGACGATGACGCGCGCGATGCGGAGGCCGATGATCTGCTGGAAGGCCCGGTGCCGAAGCGTGCAACGGCGGAACAGAAGCGCTCGGCGAAGAAGGTGGCGCGCGCTGCCCCCACCACGCGCAGCCGCAAGGCCGATGGCCGTTGGCATGCCCGCGCACTGCGACTGGAGGGCGCGCGCGAAACACCGTACCCACGCGACTTCAAGCCACAGCTGACCGACCACCGCGACACCGCGCCGGACGGCCATCGCTGGCTGCACGAGATCAAGTGGGACGGCTATCGTCTGTTGGCCGATCTGCACGACGGTGAGGTGAAGCTGCGCTCACGCAATGGTCTGGACTGGACCGCTGACTTCCCCGAGGTGGTACAGGCGCTGAAGGCGCTGCCGGTAGGTGACGCACGCCTGGACGGCGAGCTGGTGGTACTGGATGCGCAGGGGCGCAGCGACTTCGCCGCCTTGCAGCGGGTGATCGATGGCAGCTCCAAGCAACCGCTGCGCTACATCGTGTTCGATCTGCCAGGAGTTGCGGGGGTCGATATCAGCCGCGCACCGTTGCTGGCACGCAAGGCGCTGCTGAAGGCACTCATCGGGTCTGCGCCGGGCACGCTGGCCTTCAGCGAACATGTGATCGACCACGGCCCGCAGGTGTTCGAAGCCAGTGGCGATGCAGGCTTCGAGGGGATCGTCAGCAAGCAGGTGGATGCACCATACGTCAACCTGCGTGCGCGCAGCTGGGTGAAGGTGAAGCACGAGGATACCGATGAGTTCGTGATTGTCGGCCATACCGCACCCAAGGGCTCACGGGTGGGATTCGGCTCGCTGCTGCTGGCGGCGCCGGACAAGGGCGGGCTGCGCTATGTGGGCCGCGTCGGCACCGGTTTCGACGATGCAAGCCTGCGCGCGCTGCTCAGGGCACTGCAGCCGTTGGCAGTGAAGACGCCCGTGCTGCAGCTGCCGGCGCATGTGCCCTTCCGCGCTGCCAGCGTGCGCTGGGTGAAGCCGGTGACGGTGGCCGAGGTGGCCTTCCGTGGCTGGGGCAAGGAAGGCCTGCTGCGCCAGGCCAGCTTCAAGCGGCTGCGCAGCGACAAGCAGAGGGAGGATCTGGACGTGAGTACAGCCAACACGCAGGCCGGTGACGACGTGCAGATCACCCACCCCGAACGCATCGTGTTTCCAAGGCAGAAGGCGAGCAAGGGCGATGTGGCTGATTACTACCTTCGCATGGCGCGCTGGATCCTGCCGGAGATCGCCGGCAGGCCACTGTCGCTGCTGCGCTGCCCGGACGGCGTGGGCAAGGCCTGCTTCTTCCAGAAGCACCACGGCCCCGGCCTGGGCGATGCGGTGCATGCGATACCGCTGCAGCAGAAGAGCGGCCGCGAGGACTACGTCTATATCGACGATGCGCGCGGGCTGTTGCAGCTGGTGCAGATGAATGTGCTGGAGCTGCATCCGTGGGGCGCCACCGTGGCCGATCCCGAGCATCCGGACCGGCTGGTGTTCGATCTTGATCCTGGCGAAGGCGTGAGCTGGGCACAGGTGAAAGCAGGCGCGCGCGATGTGCGTGACCGGCTGTTGAAGGTCGGGCTGGAAAGCTTCGTGCGGCTGTCCGGCGGCAAGGGCGTGCATGTGGTGGTGCCGCTGCAGCCGAAGGCGGACTGGGAACAGGCCAAGGCATTCTGCGAGGCCTTCGCCCAGGCCATGGCGCTGGAACAACCGGAGCGCTACGTGGCGACGATGAGCAAGGCCAAGCGTGGCGGCGTCATCTTCATTGACTGGCTGCGCAACACGCGCGGCGCGACCAGCGTGTGTTCGTGGTCGCTGCGTGCGCGTGACTCCGCCGGTGTGGCCGTACCGCTGCGCTGGGAGGAACTGGCGCGCGTCAGCGCGGCCGACGCGTTTCCGATGGCCAAGGCACTGGCGCGGGCGAAGCGATTGAAGGGACATCCGTGGCACGGTATCGAGCGCTTGAGGCAGTCGCTGCCGACGCTGAAGCGGTAGTGCCGGCCGCTGGCCGGCAACTGCAGGGTGGCCAAGGTTCCCGGCCAGCGGCCGGCACTACCAGTATGCGCTCAGCGCGGATCGCGCGAAGCGCGGCGGCCGAACCACCAGCCCAACAGCAACTGCACCGGCAGCGACACCAGCAGCGAAATGACGAACCACAGCGGGAAATCCGCACCCACCGTCCACATGGCATAGCCGCAGCCCAGCGCGATCAGCGACCAGATCGAGAAGCCGTGCGAACGCGGCCAGCACGGCGCGTAGTAGGTGGCGAAAGAAATGCCGGCGATGCCACCGAGTACGCTGAAGGCCAGGTCCCAGCCCAGTTGCACACTGTTGTTGTGCGGCGACATTCCCAGCAGCGGCGGCAGCCAGCTGGCAACGCTGCTGACCAGCGCCAGCGACAGCACGCCGCCGATCAGGGCGACGACGGACAGGAACAGGGTCTTGAGCAGGCCAGGCATGCGCGCATTGTACGGCGGTGCGATGCGGTCGTGCCGTCCGGTTGCAACGGGTCAGAGCCCATCCGACAGGGGCCGATGGGAGATCCGACCCGGTGGATCGGCATGGCCGCCGTGCCCGTGGGAGAGGGGTACGGAACGACGGCGGCCATGCACAGACGGTCAGGCGGCGAAGTCGAGCACCACGCGGCCTTCGATGGTGCCCGCATGCATGCGCGCGAACACGTCGTTGATGTTCTCCAGGCGGTCGGTGCTGACCGTGGCGGCGACCTTGCCTTCGGCGGCGAACTGCAGCGATTCCTGCAGGTCCAGTCGGGTGCCGACGATCGAGCCGCGCACGGTGATGCCGTTGAGCACCATGCCGAAGATGTCCAGCGGGAAGTTGCCCGGCGGCAGCCCGTTGAGTGACACGGTGCCGCCGCGGCGGACCATGCCCAGGGCCTGTTCGAAGGCCTTGGGCGATACCGCGGTGACCAGCGCGCCGTGTGCGCCGCCGATTTCCTTCTTCAGGAACGCGGCCGGATCGGTGGTGCGCGCGTTGACGGTGACCTGTGCACCGAGCTGCCGCGCCAGCGCCAGCTTGCTGTCGTCCACGTCCACCGCGGCCACGTTCAGGCCCATCGCGCGGGCGTACTGCACCGCCATGTGGCCCAGGCCGCCGATACCGGAGATCGCCACCCAGTCCCCGGGCTTGGTGTCGGTGACCTTCAGCCCCTTGTAGACGGTCACGCCGGCACACAGCACCGGTGCGATCTCGACGAAGCCCACGTCCTTCGGAAGCAGGCCGACAAAGTTGGCATCGGCCAGTGCGTACTCGGCGAAGCCGCCGTTGACCGAGTAACCGGTGTTGCGCTGTGTCTCGCACAGCGTTTCCCAGCCGCCCAGGCAATGTTCGCAATGGCCACAGGCCGAGTACAACCAGGGGATGCCGACCCTGTCGCCTTCCTTGACGTGCCCTACCCCGCCTCCCACGGCCACGACGTGCCCCACGCCCTCGTGGCCGGGGATGAATGGCGGGTTCGGTTTCACCGGCCAGTCGCCCTCGGCGGCGTGCAGGTCGGTGTGGCAGACGCCACAGGCCTCGATCTTGACCAGCACCTCGCCCGCCCCCGGGCGTGGTACCGCGACCTCCTCGATGACCAGTGGCTTGCCGAACTCGCGTACGACGGCGGCCTTCATGGTGGAATGCATGTTCGGATCTCCGTAGTGCGCTTGCCCACAGAATGACGCCGGCTCGAGGCCGGCGCTTTGATCACGATCAAACTATCGACGATCGATGCCGGGATTCAGCTGGCCAGCACCGACGCTTCACGGGCCAGGCGTTCGATGGCGTCCCAGTCGCGGGTCTGCAGCAGCGCCGGCGTGGTCAGCCACGAACCGCCCACGCACAGCACGTTGGGCAGGTGCAGGAACTGCGGTGCGGTCTGTGCGCTGATGCCGCCGGTCGGGCAGAAGCGCACGTCGGCGAACGGGCCGTGCCAGGCGGCCAGCAACGCGGCGCCGCCGGCCTGCACCGCCGGGAAGAACTTGAAGGTGTCCTTGCTGTGTTCCAGGCCCAGGATCAGGTCCGAAGCCGTAGCAGCACCGGGCAGGTACGGCAGGTCGGCGTCGCGCGCGGCGGCATACAGCGTCGGCGTTGCACCGGGTGACACCGCGAAACGCGCGCCGGCCTGCTTCGCCGCCTGCATCTGCGCAGGGCTGAGCACGGTGCCGGCACCGATCACCGCATCGGGCACGGCTTCGACCATGGCCTTGATCGCATCCAGTGCCTGCGGCGTGCGCAGGGTCACTTCGATCACCGGCAGGCCACCGCGGAACAGCGCCTGGGCCACGTGGACCGCTTCATTCACATCTTCGGGGGTGTACACCGGGATCACCGGTGCCAGCTTCAACAGCGCGCGCAGGCGCGGATCAGCGCTGGACATCGTCTTGCTCCTTGCCCGCCAGGGCATCGCGGATGGCTGCCGGGCCCGGCAGCGCAGCGGCGCATGATGCCACGCGCGCTGCGAAGACGCTGCGCGCGCCCTGCCCTGCGCCTGGATCAGGCCGGGTCGGCCTGCAACGATTGGATGCGGCGCTGGTACCAGTCGCCACCGAGCGGGTCGAATACGGCAGAACGCTCCATCGGCGCTTCGTACACGTGCACCGAAATGGCCAGCGCCTGATCGCTGGCATTGCGCAGGGTGTGGTACTCGTGCGGTGGAATCAGGCTGCCGGCGCTGCCACAGCCTCCGCGCAGCGCCGCGTGGCGGCGGAATCGCCAGCGCTCGCCAGCACATTCCAGCAGCTCGTAACGGGTGATCTCCAGTTCGCCCAACCACACGCCCTCCACACACCACATGGCATCGTGGTCGTGCAGCGGCGTGCCCTGCCCCGGGCCCCAGCTCATGGCAATCACGCTGTAGCCGTGTTCGCGGCTGTGGTACAGCGGGCGTCGCGCGTAATGATCACTGACCGGACGGTGCACGCATTCGGGCAACTCGATGCGGCTGTCGGCGATGGCTTCCTGCAGCGCCAGTTGCAGGTCGGCGGTGATGCGCTCGGCATCGCCGGAGGTCATCGCCGCGTCGACTGCGGCGATCAACCGATCGCGGCCACGGAACGCCGGAAACGGAGAAGTCTGCAGGTCCATGCCCCGACTGTAGCGGAGCCGGGTTAAGGGAATGTTGGTGTGGGTGCGTGTGTCGTGCTGGCCTGCATGACAAGCCCGCGTGAAAAACGGTTCAGATGCGAAGACAGTCGAGCGTCACAATGGAACTCCTTGCAGTAGAAGCGGGTCGAACGGATCGCGATCCCCCTCCACTGCGACATTCCGCAACGTCGCGCCCGCGGGCGCAAGGCTAGAATTTTCCGACTTACCTGGTTCTATACATGTCAGTGCGAAATATTAGCGATGCCGCGTTGCCGGCATCGAAGGGCAAGGCTGCCACGATCAACGACATCGCACGACTGTCGGGAGTGTCCAAGAAAACGGTTTCAAGAATCATCAACAACTCGCCGCTGGTGCGCAAGGACACCCGCGACAAGGTCGAGGCGTTGATGCGAGAGGTCGGTTACGTGCCCGACCCGCTGGCGCGCGGACTCGCATTCCGCCGCTCCTTCCTGATCGGCCTGGTGTACGACGACCCCGGCGCGCAGTGCATCGTCGACCTGCAGCACGGCGCGCTGGAAGCGCTGCGCGGCACCGGCTATGAGCTGGTGGTGCATCCCTGCGACAGCCAGGATCCGGAATGCCCGCAGGGCGTGCGCCGTTTCGTGCAGCAGCAGAAGCTGCACGGCGTGATCCTTGGGCCGCGTGCGTCCGAATCGGCCGCGCTGGCGCAGATGCTCGATGACATCGATTGCCGCTACGTGCGCATCAACGCGCATGCCTCGGATGATGAAGTGCAGGCGGTGGTCACCCACGACCGCGACGGTGCGGCGGCGGCGGCCGGTTACCTGCTCTCGCTGGGCCACCGCGACATCGCGGTGATTGCCGGGCCGGGCGACCGGCGCGCGGCGCGTGAGCGCACCGATGGTTTCCTCGACCGCCTGGCGCAGACCGGCCTCACCCTGCCTGGCGAGCGCGTGCTGGAGGCCGGTGACACCTTCGAATCGGGCGTGCATGCGGCCGAACGCCTGCTGCTCGGCGAAGGCCGGCCCAGCGCGATCTTCGCCGGCAACGACGAGATGGCCGCCGGCGTGTACCAGGTGGCGCTGCGTGCGGGCATCGCGGTGCCGCAGCAGCTGTCGATCGTCAGCTACGACGACAGCCCGCTGGCCTCGCGGCTGTGGCCACCGCTGACCTCGGTGCGGCGCCACGTGTCCGACATCGGCCGCATGGCCGCAGCGATGCTGGTGCAGACCGACCTGCCGGATGCGCCGACTGCGGCCAGCGTGCATCCGCAGTTGATGGTGCGCGGTTCCTGCCGGGCGGTGGACGCCTGAGTGCCCTGCCCGCGCCTGCGCCGCAGGTGCGGTGCACGGACGGCATCAACGAAAACGGCGCAACCGGATGCGCCGTTTTCACTGCGAAGCCGATGGCGCGGCGTGCCTACACGTCGCCGCCGTCGGCCCAGCCTTCGCCTGTGCCCGTCTGGAACACGCGGTCGTCGGCCTGCACGTCACCGGCCGGCAGGTGCGCCTGGTCGGCCAGTGCGGCGTAGATCGGGGTGAAGTCCGGCGAGGTCGCCTGCATCAGCTGTTCGAAGCTGTCGATGACGAAGTAGGTCTTCTGGAAGGTATCGATGCGGTACCGGGTGCGCATGATCCGCTGCAGGTCGAAGCCGATGCGGTTGGGCGCGGCCGATTCCAGCGAGTACAGCGATTCGCCCTTCGACGACACGATGCCGGCACCGTAGATGCGCAGGCCGTCGGGCGTATCGATCAGGCCGAACTCGACCGTGTACCAGTACAGGCGGGTCAGGTTCTGCAGTGCATCCGGGCCGATCGCATGGGCTTTGACGCCGCCACGGCCGTACGCCTCCATGTAGTCGGCGAACACCGGGTTCATCAGCAGCGGCACATGGCCGAACAGGTCGTGGAACAGATCCGGTTCTGCGATGTAGTCGATCTGGTCCGGGCGACGGATCCACCAGGTCACCGGGAAACGGCGGTTGGCCAGGTGGTCGAAGAAATCCAGTTCCGGCAGCAGGCCTTCGACGCCGACCAGGGTCCAGCCGGTGGCGGCACCGAGCACTTCGTTGAGCTGGTCGAAGCGCGGAATCATGTGCGCGCTCATGCCCATCTCGTCCTGCGCGTCCAGGAATTCCTGGCAGGCGCGGCCGACCAGCAATTCGCGCTGGCGCTGGTACAGCGTGCTCCAGGTGGCGTGGTCGTCGGCGCTGTAGGTCTCCCACGGCTGCTCGACGAGCGCGGTGGTGTACACCGGCACGTAGCCCTTGTCGGTCTGCTGGTGTTCGACGCGGCGGGGCTGGGCGAGGTCCATGGGAAGCTCCTTGACGGGATACCCACGATGCTAGGGCAGGCGGCGCGCAACAGGGTTGCAAAAGTTGCGTCGATTGGCCTTGTTGGCGCAATATCCTTGCGTACTCACCATGTTGCGGGGCAACAATGGCCGGAGAAGTCCAGTTCGATCGCACGGATATACGCCTGCTGGCTGAAATCCAGCGGGACGGGCGCGCCACCAACGCCGAACTGGCGGCGCGGGTGAATCTTTCGCCCTCGGCCTGCCTGCGCCGCCTGCAGCGCCTGGAAAGCGAAGGCGTGATCGTCGGCTACGGCGCGCGGCTGGAGCCACGCCAGCTGCGCCTGGGCCTGCAGGCCTTCGTGCGCGTGCAGCTGGAAAAGCACGACCAGGCCGCCATCGGCCACTTCGTGGACAGCGTGCAGGGCTGGGATGAAGTGGTGGCCTGCCACGCCCTGACCGGCGACATGGACTACCTGCTGCACGTCTACGTGCGCGACCTGGAGCATTTCTCGCGCTTCCTGCTGGACCGCCTGCTCAACGCCGGTGGCGTGGCCGATGCCAATTCCAGCTTCGTGCTGCGCACGGTGAAAGGCTTCCAGGCGTTGCCGCTGTCGCAGCTGGAGCCCTGAGCGACCCCGGCGCTGCCGGGGGCCGGGCATCAATGGATCAGCACTTGTCCTTGCGGCCCACCAGCTTGCCCAGGCGCGAGGCTTCCTCGCACTTCGGTGCGGCCACCGGAGCCGGCGCAGCGGCGGCGGCGCGTGCCTTCTGCAGCTGCTGGATCTTGGCGCGGATCTGCGGCATCGCCGCCATCGCGGCTTTCTCGCCTTCCAGGATCGCGGTGCCACGCTGGCTGAAATCGGCGGCACCGATGTCCAGCACCTTCGGCCGGATCACGATGTCGGCGCGCGCCAGTTCCTGTTCGCCCAGGCGCTGGCCCATGATCGAAATCGACTGGTTGACGATGCCGAGCATGCCGGTCGGTGCCTTGCCGCTGGCCTTGCTGGAGATGTCCACGGCGATCACGAAGTCGGCGCCGAGCTGGCGTGCGGCATCCACCGGCACCGGGCTGACCACGCCGCCATCGATGTAGTTGCGGCCGCCGATCTTCACCGGTTCGAACACGCCGGGAATGCTGCTCGAGGCGCGCACGGCCTGGCCGACGTTGCCGCGCACGAAGATCGCGCGTTCGCCGGTTTCCAGCTGGGTGGCGACGGCGGCGAACGGCTTCTTCAGGCGCTCGGCCGGGCGGTTGGCGACCTGCTCGTTGACGTAATCCTGCAGCTTCTGGCCCTGCACCAGGCCGCCGGAGAACAGGCGCACGTCGCGGATGCTGGCTTCGTCCAGCGCCACTGCTCTGCTCTGCATCTGGAACGCGTCCATGCCGCTGGCATACAGGGCGCCGACCACGCTGCCGGCGCTGGTGCCCGATACCACCACCGGTTCGAAGCCGTTGGCCTCGAGCATCTTGATCACGCCGATGTGGGCAAAGCCCTTGGCTGCGCCGCCACCGAGTGCGATACCGATCTTCACCGGCTTGGCCTGCGGCACGACCGTCGGCGCCGGCGGTGGCGTGGGGCGCACCGGATCGCCACCGCACCCGGCCAGCAGGCCGATCAGGGCGACGGACAGCAGCATGCGGGGGCGGAACAGGCTCATCGGCAGTGCGCTCACGGCGCCGGACTCGGGAAAGGGCGCCAGCATACCGAAGCCACGGCGGGCCGGGCAGGGTGGGGGAATTCCCTATTCATATAGGTAGTGCCGGCCGCTGGCCGGCAACCCTTGGGAAACGGGCAACGATCCATGGCGTTGCCGGCCAGCGGCCGGCACTACCGGGATGCGGTCAGAACCGGTTGTCACCGTCCAGGATGCGGCCGATTCCGCCCAGCACCGAGCCTTCGCCACGGCTCTGGCCGCCGCCCTGCGGTGCGGCCATCCACATGCGGCCCGCCAGGCGCGAGAACGGCAGCGATTGCAGCCAGACCTTGCCGGGCCCGGTCAGCGTAGCCAGGAACACGCCTTCGCCGCCGAACAGCATGCTCTTGATGCCGGCCACCCGGCGCACGTCCATGTCCACGCTGGAGTGGTAGGCCACCACGCAGCCGGTATCCACGTCCAGGCGCTCGCCGGCGGCCAGTTCGCGCTCGACCACGCAGCCACCGGCGTGGATGAACACCCAGCCGTCGCCCTCCAGCTTCTGCATGATGAAGCCCTCGCCGCCGAACAGGCCGGTCATGATCTTGCGCTGGAACTGCACGCCGATCTGCACGCCGCGTGCGCCCGCCAGGAAGCTGTCCTTCTGGCAGACCAGGCGGCCGCCATGCTGGTCCAGCTTCATGGCCAGCACGGTGCCGGGGTAGGGTGCGGCAAAGGCGACCTTGGCCTTGCCCTGGCCGGTATGGGTGTACAGCGTGGCGAACAGGCTCTCGCCGGTCAGCACGCGTTTACCGGCGGCCATCACCTTGCCCATGAAGCCGCCGCCCTGGCCGCTGTGCGAGCCGTCGCCGAACACGGTGTCCATCTGCACCGAAGCGTCCTTGAACATCAGGGCGCCGGCCTCGGCCACCGCACTTTCGCCCGGGTCCAGCTCGATTTCCACGAACTGCATCTCATGGCCGACGATGCGGAATTCGATGTCGTCGGCCCGTCCGCTGCTCGCCGCCGGGACCGGGGGCGGGGTATTGGGCATGCCCGGGGCGGGCGACTGCAGCTCGGCCACCTCGGCGATCGGTGCCCACCCGCTCATGCCCTGGCACCAGGCCAGGGCGCGCGGATTGGCCTGCGCGTAGCGGCGCGCAGCCTCGTCATCAAGCGGGCCGATGCGTTCGGCCTGGGCGGAGGCATGGAAGTACCACTGAGTCATGGCGGCGGGTCCGTCGCGGTGGAAACCCCGAGTCTAGCGAGCCGCCGGGGGCGCCGGCGACGGCGCCATGAACGGCCGGCATTTGCGGCGCAGGTGCTGTATTGCAACAATTATCTGGTAGCGCCGTTTTACCACCCTCCAAACACAGCCTACCGCCATGTCCCCGACCCGCACTTCCCGTGGCCGATTTCCGGTCGCGCGCCCTCTCGTTGCCGCTCTTTCCGCCCTGCTGCCGCTGGTAGCAGCCGCCCAGGAAACCCCCGCTGCCAAGGATCCGGTTGCCCTCGATGCCCTGCAGGTGACCGCGCAGCGCCGTGTCGAGAACGCCAAGGACGTACCGGTCGCACTGAGCGCGATCCAGGGCGAGAAGCTGGATGTGCTCGGCTCGGCCGGCGATGACATCCGCTTCCTGGCCGCGCGCGTGCCCAGCCTCAACATCGAGTCGTCCTACGGCCGTGCCTTCCCGCGTTTCTACATCCGCGGCCTGGGCAACACCGACTTCGACCTCAATGCTTCGCAGCCGGTGTCGCTGGTGTATGACGACGTGGTGCAGGAAAGCCCGCTGCTGAAGGGCTTCCCGCTGTTCGACCTGGCCAACGTGGAAGTGCTGCGCGGTCCGCAGGGCACGCTGTTCGGCCGCAACACCCCGGCCGGCGTGGTCAAGTTCGATTCGGCGCGCCCGTCGCAGGACGCCGATGGCTACGTGCGCGTGGGCTACGGCAGCTACAACAGCTGGAACGTGCAGGGCGCCTACGGCGGCCCGCTGACCGATCGCTGGTCGGCACGTGTCTCGGCGATCTACCAGCGCCGCGACGACTGGGTCGACAACACCCGCGTCGGCGCGCCCAACAGTGGCTTCGAAGGCTATGACGAGGCCGCCGGCCGCGTGCAGTTCCTGTACGAAGGCGACGATTTCGAAGCACTGTTCAACCTGCACAAGCGCAAGCTCAACGGCACCGCGCGCCTGTTCCGCGCCAACATCATCGAGAAGGGTGGCAACTCGCTGGTCGAGAACTTCGACCGCGACAAGGTCGCCAACGACGGCGTCAACTTCTCCGATCTGGAAACCTGGGGCGGCAGCGCGCGCCTGCAGTGGAATCTCGGCTCGGTCACCCTGCACTCGATCACCGGCTACGAGACCGCCGAATCGCTCAACCGTGGCGACATCGACGGTGGCTACGGTGCGGCCTTCCTCGGCGCCGGCAACTACGGCCCGGGCCTGATTCCGTTCTCGTCCGAGTCGGCCGACGGCCTGCCGCATCACCGCCAGTGGACGCAGGAAGTGCGCATCGAGTCCAACGAATGGGGCCGCTTCGATTGGCAGGCCGGCGTCTTCTACTTCGATGAAGACGTGACCATCAACAACTTCAACTACGACTCGCTGACCCCGGGCAACCCGCAGACCGGCCACGTGGTGCAGAACCAGCGCAACAAGGCGTGGGCGGTGTTCGCTTCGGGCGACTTCGATGTCACCGACCGCTTCAAGCTGCGCGCCGGCGTGCGCTACACCCAGGACAAGAAGGACTTCAGCGCCAGCGTGCTGCAGGCCGTTCCGTTCGGCACCCCGGTCAGCGGCCCGTACCTGGCCAACACCGACGTCAACGACGTCAGCTGGGATCTCAGCGGCGTGTACAAGCTGACCGACGACATCAATGCCTACGCCCGTGTTGCCAAAGGCTTCCGCGCGCCGTCGATCCAGGGTCGCCTGGCCTTCGCGCCGGGCCTGTCGCAGGCCGATTCGGAGAAGGTGATCTCGTATGAAGCCGGCATCAAGGCCGACCTGTTCGAGCGCCGCGCACGCCTGGGCCTGAGCGTGTTCCGCTATGACGTCGATGGCCAGCAGCTGATCGCCGTGGGCGGCACCAACAACACCGCCACCCTGCTCAACGCCGACAAGACCATCGGCCAGGGCGTGGAGCTGGACCTGGAGGCCTACCTGGCCGACAACGTGCTGCTGACCTTCGGCAGCAGCTACAACGACACCGAGATCAAGGACAAGAACCTGGCGGTGGCGATCTGCGGCGGTGGCTGCACCATCACCGACCCGACCACGGTGATCAACGGCCAGACCTACGCGCTGGTCAACGGCAACCCGTTGCCGCAGGCACCGAAGTGGATCCACAACGCGACCCTGCGCGTGGGCTTCCCGCTCAGCGATGGCAGCGAGCTGTATGCCTACACCGACTGGGCCTACCGCAGTGCGGTGAACTTCTTCATCTACGAGTCGCCGGAATTCCGCGGCCGTAGTTCGCTGGAAGGCGGCCTGCGCCTGGGTTACAACTGGGATTACGGCCAGTACGACGTGGCCGTGTTCGGCCGCAACCTGACCAACCAGACCCGCGTGGTCGGTGCGATCGACTTCAACAACCTGACCGGCTTCCTCAACGAGCCGCGTACCTGGGGCGTGGAGTTCACCGCGAAGTTCTGATGCGGTTGCTGCATTGATGCAATGAAGAAGGGCCGGCACACTGCCGGCCCTTCTGTTTCCTGCTTCCTGTAGAGCCGAGCCTGCGCTCGGCTGCTCTGAGCCGAGCATGGCTCGGCTCTACAGAGACGTGGCTTACAACGCGCTCTGCGGGCGCACCTTCAGCACCGCATTCTCGGTGGTGCAGTCACGGCTGGAATGCAGGCCGGCCTTGCGTGCGGCGGCGATTTCCCTGCGCGCGGCCAGCAGGTCCTTGTTGAACGCGGCGTTGTCGTGCAGGCGGGCCACGGCGGCGGCGCCCATGAAGCGGCCTTCCAGGATGTCGCTCTGCCAGTGCACGTTGCACACCAGGCGGCTCTCGCCGTAGTTGCGGCCGCGGGCCTGGATGGCATCGGCACGGTCCGGTGCGATCTCCGACAGGATCAGCGCCCAGGCCCAGCCGATCGAGGTATGGCCGGACGGGTAGGAGCCGTTCTTGCGCAGGCCCTCTTCATCCTTCGGCGAGCAGGTCGGCTCACCATTGACCATGAACGGGCGCGGCCGCTGGTAGTGGTTCTTGGCGGCCTTGGTGGCGGCACTGGCGTCGATCCGACTGCGCTCCAGCAGGCGGTACAGCGCCGGCGTCTTCACCGCGTCGACGTCGATATCGGCGGCGCAGGAGAAGTGGTTGGCGCCTTCCGGGAAGCCAAGTTCGGCATCGACGCCGGCCTGGGCGAAGCGCGGGCTGCCCCGCAGTGCACGGGCCTCACGGCTGACCTGTTCGTCCAGGGCGAGGGCGGCCGAACCGGCAGCCGGCGGCGCCGGCACCAGATCGAGGCTGGCCGGAACCGCATCCTTGTCCAGATAGCCGACCGCCTTGGTGGTGATGTTGGCTTCGACGGCGGTCGGCTTGGCGGCGGTGGCGGCACAACCGGCCAGGGCCACGGCCACGGCAAGGCCGAGCAGCGGGCGGGCAGGGTGGGAAATCAGCGACATGGTCAGGCTCTGGGCAGAAAACACCGCGGCATGATCGCAGCCTGCACAAGACACTGCAGTGGCCATCGGTCATACGTCCAGACCCGGCATGGTCATCGGACCGATACCCGAACCGTCATCGCCTGTTGTCAATCTCCTGAATCCGGGCGCAGCGCACGGACTTTCACATGCCTGCGCCGCGAGCATCGGCGCAACGGCGAGCGCCAGCGCTGTCCAGTTCCAGCCGGGTCGGGGGGATCCGCTGACAGAGGGAGAGAAGCGATGCGCAGCACCGCAACAGGAAGTACCGTCCTGGCCCTGCTTCTGGGGCTGGCAACCGCCCCGGCACAGGCCGCCGACGTGGTCGGCGTGGCCTTCGTGCATGGCACCGGCGCGCAGACCAATGCCACCCAGGACTACTGGCAACCGGCCATCATCGACACCGTGCGCCAGGGCCTGCCGAACAGCAGCAACTACGTGGTCATCAACTGTGACTTCACCCAGTACATGTGGAAGCCGGAAGCCGCCGGCTGCCTGGCCAACCAGCTGACCGGCTTCATCGACAGCCGCGGCATCACCCAGCTGGTGGTGATCACCCATTCCAACGGCGGCAACGTGGTGCGCTGGATCCTGTCCAACCCGACCTACGACAGCCGCTATCCGAAGATCATCCGCACGGTGCGCAAGGTCACCGCGCTGGCGCCGTCCTCGGCGGGGACGCCGCTGGCCGATGCCGTGCTCAACGGCAACACCTTTGAAACGTCGCTGGGCTGGCTGCTGGGCTACAAGAACGACGCCGTGCGCCAGCAGCAGGTGGCCAGCATGGCCACCTACAACGCGCAGAACCTGTATGGCACCGCAGGCCGCCCGGCACTGCCCAAACCGTTCCGTGCGGTGGTCGGCAGCGACGTGGAATCGGCGGTGTGGGACAGCAACAGCTACTGCGGGGGTTATGCCGCCAATGTCGGCCTGGAGTTCACCCAGAACTGGCTGTCGTCCTGCTCCGACGGCTTCCTGGAGTGCAGCAGCCAGAAGGCCGCCGGCACCACCTGGTTCACCGACACGCAGCGCACCCAGGGGCAGAGCCGCTCAGCCACAACCAGAGCCGTCGCGAGTGCTTCGGCCTCGGCACGATCCTGCGCAACGACCTGACCCAGTGAGGGAGACGACCATGACGATCCATTCCACCCTGCTGGCCAGCGCGGTGCTGGCGGTGCTGTCCCTCACCACAGCGCAGGCTGCGCAGCCGTTGAATGCCGCACGTGCCGGCGATCAGGTGCCCGCTGCGCTGGTCGCCGCGCCGTTGCCGGCCGATGAAAGCGAACACGCGCCGCTGGCCTTTGCCTGGGCGCTGGACCCGGCGCAATCGCTGCAGGCCGCCACGCCGTATGCCCCGGTCAGCCGCAGCTACTGGCAGCAGGTCGATGGCGCGCAGCTGCAACGCGGCCTGGAGCTGCCGCTGACCGCTGCCGATGCGGTGATCCAGCTGAGTCCTGCTGCCGGCGCGCGTGCCCTGCCGGCCGATGCGCTGCAGGTGCGCGATGCCGCCGGCCGCAGCAGCGTGGCGCGCAGTGTCGATGCACGCGCGCTGCAGGCTGCCGGCATGCCGGTGAGCGATGGCAGCAGCATGCTACGCACCGGCGCGAGCAGTGCGGTGGGTGCCTACACGCTGCAGAGCGCACAGGCGCAGGGCCGCTACGTGGTGCAGGTGCTGGAGCCGAACAGCCCGCTGCGGCTGGAGGTGCAGGCCAGCCAGGCGCAGGTGCTGGCCGGTGGCAACCTGCAGCTGCAGGCTCGCCTGCTGGAGGACGGCGCAACGACTACGCAGCTGGCCTCGCGTCGCGGCAGCCTGGGCGGCGAAGCGCTGCTGGTCGCACCGGATGGCCGCAGCTGGCCGCAGCGGCTGCTGCGCACCACCGATGGCGCGCTGCGCGCACAGGTGCGGATCCCGGCCGATGCCGGCACCGTGCAGGGCCTGTGGGAACTGCAGGTGTTCGCCCAGGCCGATGGCGTGCTGCGCGACGGCAAGGTGGCCTTCGCGGTGGCACGGCCGACCGCACGCTTCAGTGGTCAGGCGGCACCGGATCCGGCCAGCCGCCGGGTGGCGCTGCCGGTGCAGGTGGCTACGGCCGGCCGTTACGAGGCACGCGGCACGCTGTATGCCACGGGCCGCGATGGCCAGCTGAAGCCGGTCGCGCAGGCGCATGCGGCGGCCTGGTTCGATGGCCCGGGCGTCGGCCAGCTGGTGCTGCCGTTCGATCAGGCCGCACTGCCGGCCGGCTTCGGTGCACCGTATGAGCTGCGCGATCTGCAGCTGCAGGATCAGAGCCGGATGGCACCGATCGAATCGCGCGCGCTGGCGTTGCGATTCTGAGGCCGGGTGCAGCGGGCCGAAACCCGGCCCGCTGCACCGACAACATGACGGGACGGCCTGCCGGGGGGTAGAGTCGACTGTTAGTCGACTATCGCGCGCAGCGCGGGATTTTTGCGATCCTGGCGAAAGGCAGTCGACTAACAGTCGACTCTACCGCCGTGGGTCTCCCGGACCCGCCGGTTTCCGAGCCCGTCGGTTTCCCGAGGGCCTCGCCTCACCCCGCGTAGGCGGTCAGCCGTCCTTCCTGCTCGCACACGGTGATGGCCCCGCCGAATACCGCCGACAGCGGTTCGTTGCGCAACAGCTCGGCGCGGGTGCCATCAGCCAGTACGCGACCGTCGCGCAGCAGCACCACACGCTCGATCTCAGGAATGATTTCTTCGATGTGGTGGGTCACCAGCACCAGGGTGATGCCCTGCTGGGCCAGCACGCGCATGGTCGCCACCAGCTGCTCGCGGGCGACCAGATCCAGACCGGTGGAGGGCTCGTCCAGCAGCAGTGCCTGCGGCCGGTTGACCAGCGCGCGCGCGATCAGCACGCGGCGGGTCTCGCCGGCCGACAGCTCGGCGTAGGCGCGTTCGCGCAGCGCCAGTGCACCGGTCATCGCCAGCGTCTCGACCACGCGCGCGCGCATGTCGGTGGTCACCTCGCGGAAAGCCGGTACCACATAGCTGGCGAAGAAGCCGGACAGCACCGCCTGTTCCACGGTCAGCCCCGGCATGTCGGCCAGGTTGCTGCTGAGGTCACCGGTGACGATGCCCAGCTGCGAGCGCAGCCGGTCCACCTGCCAGCGGTTCTGGCCCAGCACCTTCACCGCCACCGCGCCGTCGCCCTGGGCCAGCGGGTACAGCTCGCGGGTGATCAGCTTGATGAAGGTCGACTTGCCGCAGCCGTTGGGGCCGAGCAGGGCAGTGTGCTGGCCCTGTGCGATGCGCAGGCTCAGCCCGTGCAGCACCTTCACCTGGCCGCGCACCACGGTGGCACGGTCCAGTTCGATCAAGGGAGGCAGCTCCGCCGGTGACGAGGCGGCGACGACGGCGCTGGCGCGTGGATCAAGGCTCGACAACTCAGGTCCCCAACTGTGAACGGTGCCACGGAAGGCGGTGGCAATCACCGCCGCAGGGATGCAGTTTGCAACGCAAGCGCCCATCATGTCTGCCATCACCGCGTCGATCCGGAGAGCCGCCATGCCTGATGCCCTGATGTCCCTGTTGACCGGTGGTGTGCTCGGCCTGGGGTGGTGGGCCATGCTGGCCGTGCTGCTGGTGTTCACCCAGATCACCATCTTCTCGGTGACCCTGTACCTGCACCGCAGCCAGGCTCATCGCGGCGTCGATTTCCACCCGGCGCTGGCCCATGTGTTCCGCTTCTGGCTGTGGCTGACCACCTCGATGATCACCCGCGAGTGGGTGGCCATCCATCGCAAGCACCACGCCAAGGTGGAGACCGAGGACGACCCGCACAGCCCGGTCACCCGCGGCATCGGCACCGTGTTCTGGCGCGGCGTGGAGCTGTACCGCGAGGCGCGCGGGATGCGCGCGGACATCGAGCAGTACGGGCGCGGTACCCCGGACGATGCGATCGAGCGCCATCTGTATACCCCGCACGCCACGCTGGGCCCGGTGCTGCTGCTGGCGATCAACAGCGTGCTGTTCGGCCTGCCCGGCGTGGCCCTGTGGGCGATCCAGATGGCGTGGATCCCGTTCTGGGCGGCCGGCGTGGTCAATGGCCTGGGCCACTGGTGGGGGTACCGCAACTACGAATCGGCCGATACCTCCACCAACCTCACGCCGTGGGGGTTCTGGATCGGTGGCGAGGAGCTGCACAACAACCACCATGCCTTCCCCAGTTCAGCGCGCTTTGCGATGCGGCGCTGGGAGTTCGACATCGGCTGGAGTGCGATCCGCCTGCTGCAGGCGCTGCGCCTGGCCAGGGTGCTGCGCGTGGCCCCGGCCATGGACGTGCGCCCGAACATCGCCGTGCCCGATGCCGAGACCCTGAAGGCGCTGCTGTCGCACCGCTTCCAGGCGATGACCGACTACCAGCGCAACGTGTTCATGCCGGCCCTGCGCGAGGAGGCTGCGCAGGCCGGGGCCAAGCTGCGGCGCCTGCTGCCGCGCCGCCTGCGCCGTGGCCTGGTCAACGATGGCCGCTGGCTGAAACCGGATGGCCGCGCCCAGCTCAGCGAATGGGTGGCGCAACGGCCGCGCATCCGCACCCTGGTCGAATACCGCGGGCGGCTGGCCACACTGCTGGAGGCGCGCGGCCACGATGCGGCCGAGCGCCTGCGCCAGCTGCAGGCCTGGTGCCATGAAGCCGAGGAAAGCGGCATCGCGGCATTGCAGGCCTATGCGGCGCGTTTGAAGGGCTACCGCCTGGTGGGCGCGTGAGGGCAGGGTACGGACTTCTGCTGGCGGCGCTGCTGCCCAGCGCGGCGCTGGCCCAGGTTACCGACACCGCCAGCTACCTGCAGCGGATGGACAGCGACGGCGACGGGAAGGTCAGCGAGGCCGAGTACGTGCAGTGGATGCTGTATGCCTTCGACCGCATGGACCGCAACGGCGATGGCGTGCTGAGTGCCGAGGAGCTGCCCGGCGGCAAGGGCAGGGCGATCAGCCGTGAACAGCAGCGCCAGGTGATCAAGCAGCGCTTCCACAGGCAGGACGCCAGCGGCGATGGCTTCCTCGATGCGCGCGAGCTGGCCGCGCCGCCGCGCTGACGCTGCACCGTCGCCGGGCCATGCCCGGCGTAGAATCGGCGCATGCCTGAACTGCCCGAAGTCGAAACCACCCGCCGCGGCCTGGCGCCGCACCTGCAGGGCCGTCGCGTGCATGGGGTGATCCTGCGCCGGGCCGACCTGCGCTGGCCGATTCCGCCGGAAGTGGCCGAGCTGCTTCCGGGGCAGCGCATCGAGGACATCCGTCGCCGCGCCAAGTACCTGCTGCTGGATACCGCCCTCGGCAGCGCGGTGCTGCACCTGGGGATGTCCGGCAGCCTGCGCGTGCTGCCCGGCGATACCCCGCTGCGCGCCCACGACCATGTGGATATCAGCCTGGACAACGGTCGCCTGCTGCGCTTCAACGACCCGCGCCGCTTCGGCAGCCTGCTCTGGCAGCCGGCCGGCGAGATCCACCCGCTGCTGCAGGGCCTGGGCCCGGAGCCGCTGGACGATGCCTTTGACGGCGACTACCTGTTTGCCCGCAGCCGTGGCCGCAGCGCGCCGGTGAAGACCTTCCTGATGGACCAGGCGGTGGTGGTGGGCGTGGGCAACATCTACGCCGCCGAAAGCCTGTTCAAGGCCGGCATCAGCCCGCTGCGCGAGGCCGGGAAGATCTCGCGCGAGCGCTACCGGCGCCTGGCCGATGCAGTGAAGGAGATCCTCGGCTACGCGATCACCCGTGGCGGCACCACCCTGCGCGACTTCATCAGCCCCGACGGCGCGCCGGGCTACTTCGAGCAGGAGCTGCTGGTCTATGGCCGCGACGGGCTGCCGTGCCCGAGCTGTGGGCGCGCGCTCAAGCACGCCACCATCGGCCAGCGCGCCAGCGTCTGGTGCAGCCACTGCCAGCGTTGAGCCGGGCGGCCAGCGGCAGCTGAACGGGCAGGGCGCGTCTCCGCTGCCCGTTAACGTTTGTCTGCCTATCATGGCCGACCTTCCTTCTGTGCCTGACGCGCCTGCATGCAACGACGCGACTTCATCCGCAATGCCTCCCTCGCCCTGGCTGCATTCGGCCTGCCGTCCCTGCCCGCATGCGCGGCCAGCAAGAGCGGCCAGATGGGCCTGCGCCGCCTCGGCCAGCCGCAGCCGTTCGACTTCGCCACGCTGAAGGGCCAGGCGCGCGCGCTGGCGCAGGCGCCCTACAAGAGCCACAAGCGCGTGCTGCCGGGGCGACTGGAAGGGCTGGACTGGGACCAGTACCAGTCGATCGGCTACCGCCAGGACCACGCCCTGTGGGCTGACCAGCCGGGCAAGTTCCAGGCCAAGTTCTTCCACCTCGGCCTGTACTTCCACTCGCCGGTGCGCATGTTCGATGTGGTCGACGGCAAGGCGCAGGAGCTGGCCTATGACGGCGCGGCATTCAACTACGGCAAGAGCGGCATCAAGGATGGCGAGCTGCCGGCCGATCTGGGCTTCGCCGGGTTCCGCCTGAACACCCGCAAGGACACCGACCGCGATTTTGCTGCCTTCCTCGGCGCCAGCTACTTCCGTGCGGTCGGCAAGGAAGGCCAGTACGGCCAGTCGGCGCGCGGCCTGGCAATCGACACCGGCATGGGCAAGCCGGAGGAATTCCCCGATTTCATCGCCTATTACCTGGAGCAGCCGTCAGCCGATTCGGAGACGATCGTGGTCTATGGTCTGCTGGATTCGCCCAGCGTGGCCGGCGCCTATCGCTTTGCGATCACCAACGGCGACGTGCTGCTGATGGATATCGACAGCGCGCTGTACCCGCGCAAGGCGATCGAGCGCCTCGGCATCGCACCGTGCACCAGCATGTACCAGGTGGGCGAGAACGACCGCCGCATGGGCTGGGACTGGCGCCCGGAGATCCACGATACCGATGGCCTGTCACTGTGGACCGGTGCCGGCGAGTGGATCTGGCGCCCGCTGCTGAACCCACGCAATCTGCGCTTCAACATGTTCGTGGATCGCAACCCGCGCGGCTTCGGCCTGCTGCAGCGTGACCGCAACTTCGACCATTACCAGGACGACGGCGTGTTCTACGAGAAGCGCCCGTGCCTGTGGGTGGAACCGAAGGGCGAGTGGGGTGAGGGCTCGGTGCAGCTGGTGGAGATTCCCACCGTGGACGAGACCTTCGACAACATCGTCGCCTTCTGGAACCCCAAGGAAAAACCGCAGCCCGGCCAGGAGCTGCTGGTGGGTTACCGCCTGTACTGGGGTGCCGAACCGCCGGCACGTCCGCCGCTGGCGCACTGCGTGGCCAGCCGCACCGGGCTGGGTGGCATCATCGGCAAGAAGCGCGAGTACTTCAGCTGGCGCTTTGCGGTCGATTTCGAAGGCGGCGAACTGGCCGCGTTGATCGACAAGGCCGAGGTGGAGGCGGTGGTGGAAACCAGCCGTGGCCGGATCGAAATCGTGTCGGCGCGCCCGCTGCGCGAGATCAATGGCTACCGTGCGATGTTCGACCTGGTGCCACCGGAAGGCAGCACCGAGCAGATCGATATCCGACTGTTCCTGCGCAGCGGCGGCAAGACTCTTACCGAGACCTGGCTGTACCAGTACACCCCGCCGCCGGCGGGCGCGCCGGAGCGTACGTTGTACTAAGAGGGGGAGGTTTGCAGGGCTTGCAGCCCTGCACCTGCCGAAGCCAGAGCAACGTCAACGTCAAATGCCTGCATTCCGTGGGATGGCGGGATGGGTCCGGTGGTGGGAGACGCCGTAAACCCGTCCATGGGGGCTTGGCCGCGGCATCCATGCCGCGGACACTCCCGCCACCGGACCCACCCCGCCTTCGACAGATTGCCGCGATCTGTTGGAACTGCTCATGGGGTCAGATCCGTTTTCCGAAGGAAAACGGATCTGACCCAGAAATTCATTCAATGCCTGACAGATGTGTCGACCAAGGTCGACACCTACCAACAGCCGCGGGAATCTGTCAGAGGTGGGGCGGTGTCGGAGCGCGGGGTGTCAGCCCCCGCCAACCCACGGAATCCATGCTGTTGCTGTTGAGGTTGCCGGCCAGCGGCCGGCACTACCGTGGGTGCAGGGCTTGCAGCCCTGCAAAGAACACCCTTACAACGGCAGGGGTGCCTGCATCGGCTCGATCCGCCCTTCGCCACGGGTGATCTTCTTGAACTCGGCACGGCTGACCGATACGTAGCGGTCGTTGCCACCGATTTCCACCTGAGGGCCGTCCTGCACCGCGTGGCCGTGCTCGTCCACGCGCACGGTCATCGTCGCCTTCTTGCCGCTGTGGCAGATCGTCTTGATCTCCTGCATCTCGTCGGCCCAGGCCAGCAGGTACTGGCTGCCTTCGAACAGTTCGCCGCGGAAGTCGGTGCGCAGCCCGTAGCACAGCACCGGAATGCGCAGCTGGTCGACCACCTCGCTGAGCTGCCAGACCTGGGCACGGGTCAGGAACTGCGCCTCGTCCACCAGCACGCAGCCCATCGGCCCGTTCGCGGCCAGGTCCTGTTCCACCCAGTGCTGCAGGTCGGTGTCGCGGTCGAAGGCCATGCCGTCGGCGCGCAGCCCGATGCGCGAGGCGACCACGCCGGCCCCGGCGCGATCATCCAGGCGCGGGGTCAGGATCGCCACCCGCATGCCGCGCTCGCGGTAGTTGTGCGCGCTCTGCAGCAGCGTGGTGGTCTTGCCGGCGTTCATCGCCGAATAGTAGAAATAGAGCTTGGCCATCGGCCAATTCTAGTCGCCCCCGGCTCGCCGTCGCGGACCACGGCCGGTACCCCGACGTCGACCTGGGGCGTCCGTGCCGGCCGCCAGTAGTTGTCCTGCAGGCACCAGTAGTCGGCGGCGCGCCAGTAGCGGTCGTCGTAGACGATGCTTCCCGGTGTGCGGATATCCGCCTCGCTGCCACGGCGCTGAACCACGACCAGGCCTGAACTCACATAGCCGACACGGCTGCCGGTGATCCGCTGGCGCCCGTCACGCAGCGCCTGTTCCATGCGCGGCTTGGCCACGCGGTCGCCGTAGTCGGCATACACCTGCTGCCCGCGCGCGATCGCCTGCGCCTGCTGCGACGGGTCCAGCCGCGCCCAGTAGTGTTCACGCAGCAGCAGGAAGTCGTGGTACATGCGCTCGGCGGCCAGGTCCATCCACACGTAGGCCATCACCGGGTCGGCGGCGGTGCCGCTGCCCTGCTGGTACATGCGCGCCACCATCGCCTGCGAGAACTTGTCGGCATAGCGTGCCGAACGCCGGTAGTACTCCAGTGCCCTGGCCGGTTGCCGGTCGCGCTCGGCGCGCTGTGCCAGGCTGCGCCAGTACAGATCCGGGTGGGCGTCGAAGAAGCCGCCGGTGAGTACCGTGTCCGGGATCGGGCGCGGCTCCTCCAGCGGGCAATCGGACGCGCCGGCGGTGGTGGTGATGGACACGATCAGCACCAGGACCGGTGCAATGCGAAATCCCTTCATGGATTCCCTCCCTGCGGGCCATGGCCCGCAAACGCATGTCAGCGCGCCGGATCTTCGACGGTGCGCAACGGACCGACCTCGACGCTCTGGCTGCGGCTGCCGTGCTGCCAGATCTGGTCCTGCAGGCACCAGTACGCGGCCGGATCCCAGTACGCATCGCGGTAATAGTCGTCGCCGCTGACCGGGCGATCGGCCTCCGGTCCTTCGCCAAGGGCCAACCGCAGCCCCGGATTGACGAAGCCGGTACGGCTGCCGGTCATGCTGTTGCGCGCCGTGCGCAGCACGGTTTCCATGCGCGGCTTGGCCACCGCATCGCCGTAGCGTGCGTACAGCGCGGGGCCTTCGGCCAATACGCGCTGCTGTTGTGCGGCGTCCAGGCGCTGCCAATAGCGCTCGCGCTCGACCAGCAGGTCGCGGTAGCCACGTTCGGCCGCCAGGTCCATCCAGATGTAGGCCAGTACCGGGTCGGCCGCCGTGCCGGTCCCCTCCTGGTACATCCGTGCCACCAGCGCCTGCGAGGGCTTGTCGGCGTACAGGCTGGCGCGCTGGAAGCGGGCCAGTGCCTGTGCCGGCCTGCCGCGCCGCCAGGCGGTCTGGCCCAGGTCGCGCCAGTACAGATCGGGGTGGGCCTGCAGGAAGCCTTCGGTCAGCAGCGCCGGCCGGATCGACGCGACCGGCTGGGTCTGGCAGGCCTGGCCGGGGGCCGCGACCGCCGCCAGCAACAGCACGAACCAGACGGTGGGCCGCCATGGCCGTGCGAAGAGGATCGGTGACATGGACCACGCTCCTGTGTTCCGGTGCCGATTCAATACCTTACGTTTCCCGAGCACGCAAGTCAGGTGGGTCCGCCAGCACCCCGCTACAATCCTGTCCCCATGCACGGTCTGAATCCTCCCCAAGCTGCCGCTGTCCTGCACATCGAAGGACCGCTGCTGGTGCTCGCCGGCGCCGGCAGCGGCAAGACGCGCGTGATCGTGGAAAAGATCGCCCACCTGATCGGCAGTGGCCGCTATCCGGCGCGCCGCATCGCAGCGATCACCTTCACCAACAAGTCGGCCAAGGAAATGCGCGAGCGCGTGGCCAAGCGCCTGCGCGAGCAGGATGCCGACGAGGTGACGATCTGCACCTTCCACGCGCTGGGCCTGAAGTTCCTGCAGATCGAGCACGCTGCGGTGGGCTTGAAGCGGGGCTTCTCGATCTTCGACGCCGACGATGCCGCCGCGCAGATCAAGGACCTGATGTACGGCGCCAAGCCCGATGACATCGAGGACATGAAGAACCTGGTCTCGCGTGCGAAGAACGCCGGCCTGTCGCCCGAACAGGCGATGGCCGCCGCACGCAGCAACCGCGAGAAGGAAGCGGCCAGCGTCTACGAGCGCTACCAGCTGCGCTTGACCGCCTTCAACGCGGTGGATTTCGACGACCTGATCCGCCTGCCGGTGCAGGTGCTGGAAGAAAACCCGGAGATCGCCGTGGCCTGGCGTGAACGCATCGGCTACCTGCTGGTGGACGAATGCCAGGACACCAACGACGCGCAGTACCGCCTGCTCAAGCAGCTGGCCGGTGACAAGGGCAACTTCACCTGCGTGGGTGACGATGACCAGTCGATCTACGCCTGGCGTGGCGCCAACCCGGAAAACCTGCAGCAGATGGGGCGCGACTACCCGGCGCTGGAAATCATCAAGCTGGAGCAGAACTACCGCTGTTCCAACCGCGTGCTGCGCGCGGCCAATGCGCTGATCGCCAACAACCCGCACGAGCACCTGAAGAAGCTGTGGAGCGACCAGGCCGACGGTGAGCGCATCCGCGTGTGGGAGTGCCGCAACAGCGAACACGAGGCGGAAAAGGTCGCCGCCGAAATCGCCTTCGTGGCGCAGTCGCGCAAGGTGCCGTGGAGCGATTTCTGCATCCTGTTCCGTGGCAACTTCCAGTCGCGACCGCTGGAAAAGGCCATGCAGCTGCTGCGCATTCCCTACCACCTGACCGGCGGCACCATGTTCCTGGAGCGCCAGGAAGTGAAGGACACGCTGGCCTGGCTGCGGCTGCTGGTGAACCCGGACGACGACACCGCATTCATGCGTGCGGTGCAGTCGCCCAAGCGCGACGTCGGCGCCGGCACGTTGGCCAAGCTGGCCGAGCTGGCGCAGGAAAAGGACATGCCGATGGCGCAGGCCGCCGAAGCGATCGGCGCCCTGCAGCAGCTGCCACCGCGCGCGGCCAACAGCCTGGCGCGCTTCACCGACATCCTGCGCGACCTGCGCGCGCAGACCCGGCAGGTCAGTTCCGGTGACATGATCCGCAAGGTCGCCAAGGAATCGGGCCTGCTCAGCGAACTGCGCCAGCAGGCCAAGGAAGAAGCCAGCTACCAGCGCCGCGCCAACAACATCGAGGAACTGGCGCAGTGGTTCGAAGGTGGCCCGCGTGGCGCCACCGCCGCCGACCTGGCCGGCCAGCTGGCGCTGCTGTCGCGCAGTGACAAGGACGAGGGTGGCAACCAGGTGCGCATGATGACCATGCACGCCTCCAAGGGCCTGGAATTCCCGTACGTGTTCATCGTCGGCTGCGAGGACGGCGTGCTGCCGCACCAGGTCAGCCTGGATGAGGGCAACCTGCAGGAGGAACGGCGCCTGCTGTACGTGGGCATCACCCGCGCGAAGATCCAGCTGTGGATGAGCTACAGCAAGCTGACGCGCAAGTTCGGCGAGCATGTGCGGTTGAAGCCGAGCCGGTTCTTCGAGGAGATTCCGGCCGAGGAGATCCAGCGCGATGGCGCCGACCCGGTGGCCGATGCAGCGCGGAAGAAGGAGCGCGCCAGCGCGGGGCTGGCCGCGATCGAAGCGCTGTTCGACTAAGGCGCTCCAACGGCGCCGCCCCTCCGTGGTGGGGCGCGCGCGGGTTGCGCGGTGTGGCCGCTCGGGGTGGGTTCGCGGGGGACGCCGTGAACCCGTCCCTGGGGGCTTAGCCGCGCCATCCATGGCGCGGATACCCCCGCGAACCCACCCCGACCGGCCTCTGACGGATTCCGGGCGCCTCCTGCCACGGCAATGCAGAGAAAATCAAAATCAACAGCCGGGCGTTGAGGCAGAATCGGGGTTTCGGCTGGAGGTCTGCGCGTGCATCCCATTGAAAGCGAACGCCTGCGACTGCGCCGCATCGAGCCCGACCGCGACGCGGCGCCGATGCTGGCCCTGCTCAACGATCCCGGCTTCCTGCGCTTCATCGGCGACCGCAACGTGCGCAGTGAGGAACAGGCGCGCGAGTACATCGCGCTGCGGGTGCTGCACAGCTATGCGTTGAACGGGTTCGGCATGTATGCCATCGAGCGCAGGGCCGACGGCGCGTGGCTGGGCAATGCCGGGCTGGTGCGGCGTGATGGACTGCCGGGGCCGGATATCGGCTATGCAGTGCTGTCGGAATTCGCCGGGCAGGGCTATGCCGGTGAAGCGGCGCAGGCGGTGTTGGCGCATGCGCGGGCGGAGCTGGGCATCGAGGATCTGTACGGCATCACCGACCTGGGCAACGTAGCGTCCGGGAAAATCCTGCTGGGCCTGGGCATGCACGAGCGCGGGGTGATCCAGTTGCCGGGCATCGAGAGCGCCAGCCGCCTGTATGCCACGCCAGGGGCGGCAGAGGTCGGGTAGTGCCGGCCGCTGGCCGGCAACCCACCGTTCAGCCGCGCAGTTCGGCCAGCTGCGCCTGCAGTTCGGCCACCGCCGCTTCCAGCTGGGCCACGCGCTCGGCCAGGCCCGGGTCGGCCGCGTCGTTGCCACCACCGCTGCTGGCGTACTTCGCCGCCAGCGCCGCACCATCCACTTCACCGCACAGCAGGTGCATGTAGCGGTCCTCGCGCTGGCCGCTGGCACGCGGCAGCACCACCAGCAGCGCGCGCTGCTGCAGGCGCTCGATGGCGTGGCGGGCCTCGTCGGTATCGGCGAAACGGTGCAGGCGCTCGCTGCGCGAGACCAGCTCGCCCAACGTCTGCGGCCCGCGCAGCGAGCAGCATCGCCAGCAGCACGGTCTGCTGCCGGGTCAGGTCCAGCGCGGCCTGCAGCCGATGTTCGTAGCGGTCGGCACGCGAGGAGAAGTGCTGGCGTGCCAGCCCCAGCGTCTCCAGCTGGCGCAGGGCGTGCTGCACGCTGCCGGCATCGACGTTCATCACCGGCTCGCGGGCGGTCTTCTGGTTGGCCGCCGACTGGGCCGCGTTGACCGTCAGCGGATAGGTATCCGGGGTGGTCGCCTCCTTCTCCACCAGGCAGCCCAGCAGGCGGGCCTGCACGGCATCGAGCAGGGGGACGTCGGGGGTCTGGCTGGAATCGGTCATGGCGGCCTCCGGGAGGGCAACGGGTCAACCGCCAAGCATAGCCGTCCCGGCGTCGCCTTTGCCGGTAAAATGCGCCGGTATATCTGATTGCCGGTGAACCCATGCGTCGTCCCGTTTCCCTGTCCCTGACCCTGCTCGCCACCGCGGCGCTGGGCCTGTCCGCCTGCAAGCGCGTGGAGGCGCCTGCCGCTGAAGCCGCTGCCCCGCAGGCTCCGGCCGCTGCCGCCAAGGCCGATGGCGCGCTTGATGCGAGCGCCAACGACAACCTCAACGCGGTGCTGTGGATGCAGCGCGCGCAGGAGTACAAGGCGATCACTGAGCAGACCTACCGCGCTGCCGCCGACCGCCTCGACGCGGCGCTGAAGGAAGCCCATTGGGACGCGCTGGTGCCGGAAGAACGCGGCAACGAGGCCAAGGGCCTGAAGCCGGCGGTGGTGCTGGACGTGGACGAGACCGTGCTGGACAACTCGCCCTACCAGGCGCGCCTGGTGCGCGATGGCAAGGAATACGATGAACTGAGCTGGGACCAGTGGGTGGCCGAAAAGAAGGCCAAGGCCATTCCCGGCGTGGTCGATTTCGCCAAGGCCGCCAACGCCAAGGGCGTGACCCTGCTGTACATCTCCAACCGTGCCGTGCACCTGAAGGAGGCGACCCTGGCCAACCTGCGCGAGCAGGGCCTGCCGGTGGCCGATGACAGCGTGTTCCTGGGCCTGGGCACCGTCGTTGAAGGCTGCGAGCAGGCCGGCAGCGAGAAGAACTGCCGCCGCCGCCTGGCCGGGCAGAAGTACCGCGTGCTGATGCAGTTCGGCGACCAGCTGGGCGACTTCGTGGAAGTGACCGCCAACACCAACGAAGGCCGCGACGCGCTGCTGCAGCAGTACCACGACTGGTTCGGCGAACGCTGGTGGATGCTGCCGAACCCGACCTACGGCGGCTTCGAGCCGGCCCAGTTCAACAACGACTACAGCCAGTCGCGCCAGGCCCGTCACGACGCCAAGCGCGCCGCGCTGGACTACGCACCGTGAGCCGCGCACCGCTGCCGCTGCGCGATGACGAGCGCCTGATCTTCGCGCTGGACGTGCCCGACCGCGTGCAGGCGCTGGACTGGGTCGACCGTCTCGGCGACAGCGTGGCGTTCTACAAGATCGGCATGGAGCTGCTGGCCTCCGGCGAGTACTTCCAGGTGCTCGATGAGCTGGCCCGTCGCGACAAGCGCGTGTTCGTCGACCTGAAGTTCTTCGACATCCCGGCCACCGCGGCGGCGGTGATCAAGCGCCTGTCGCAGTGGCCGGTCAGCTACGCCACCATCCATGGCTGGCACCCGGCCATGATGGAAGCCTGCGCGGCCGCCAACGGCAGTGACATGCGCCTGCTGGCGGTGACCGTGCTGACCTCGATGGGGCGCCCGGACCTGGCGCAGATGGGCATCGACCGCGAGCCGGTGGACGTGGTGGTCGAGCGTGCGCTGGCCGCCCAGGCCGCCGGCATCGATGGCGTGATTGCGTCAGGCCAGGAAGCCGCTCCGATCCGTGCCGCCACCGGCGCCGGGTTCTCGATCGTCTGCCCGGGCATCCGGCCTGGGGGCCGGTCGGTGATGACCAGAAGCGTACCGTTGGCGTGGCCCAGGCCTTCGCCGATGGTGCCGACGCCATCGTGGTCGGTCGGCCGATCCGCCTGGCCGCCGATCCGCAGGCCGCCGCACGGGCGATCCAACAGGAAATCGCGACGGCTCTGGCTGCCCGCTGAGCCTGCCGGCGACGTTGCGCACAGGGTGACCCCGAACGCCATCCCACCTCGAGCGGGATGGCGTTCGCGTTTGCGCAGACGGTGCTGACGCGTCCGACCCGGGGCGGGGAAACTGTGCGCGGCGTCGCGCCCAACGGCAGGCATGACCTCTATCCATCGACGTACCGGCAAGGACCGCAGCCCTGCCGGTTCCACCCATCGATAGAGGAGTACACGGATATGTATCGCAGCACCTCTTTGTTGCTTGGCGGCCTGCTGGCCACCACCCTGGCCGCGCCCGCCATGGCGGCACCGACACCCCGTGAAGCGCCGCGCATCATTGGCGGCGAGGCGGCAGCGCCGGGCCAGTACCCGTTCATCGTCAGCCTGCAGGGGCGCTTTCTCGGCGACAGCGATCATGCGCGCCATGTCTGCGGCGGCACTCTGATCTCACCGTCGTGGGTGCTGACTGCCGCCCATTGCGTACAGGGCACAGCGCCTGGCGCGCTGGCCGTGCTGGGCGGCACCGCCAACCTGTCCACCGACGCCAGCGCGCGCCCGTCGAACGTCAAGGCGATCCACGCCCACCCGGCGTTCAACAGCGGCAATTCGCTGGAGCACGACGTGGCGCTGATCCAGCTCAGCGCACCGCTGGCCGACGCGCAGCCGGTGGCACTGCGGCTGCGTCCGGATGCCAGCTACCTCAAGCCGGGGCGCGTGTTCACCGTGATCGGCTGGGGGACGACGGAAAGCGGGACCGACGACTACCCCACCCAGCTGCAGACGGTGCAGGTGCCGTTTGTACCTTTTACCGAGTGCCAGCTGGCCTATGCCGGCGATCTGGCGCGCGGCAAGGTGATCTGTGCCGGGCGTGAGGGCATGGACAGCTGCCAGGGCGACTCGGGTGGCCCATTGCTGCTGCGCCTGCGCGATGGCTGGACCCAGTTCGGCATCGTCAGCTGGGGTGAGGGGTGTGCGCTGGCCGGCTATCCCGGCGTTTATGCCCGAATCGCCGAAAAACATGCCGTAGATTTCATCGAGGCGGTCTGGCAGCGCGATTGATTCAATAAAATCAACAAGATACATGGTGTTAGATGAAGTGTTGCCTTAACTTGAAGTGCAGCGTAGGATCGCCGCCATCCGGTCTTCGGACCGGACATGTGCCACAACACTGTCCTCCGGCCCCGTGCCGGCTTGAAGAGCCTGCGATCCCCGTGATCCGGGCTCTTTTTTGCGCGCGGGTCCGGTCCGGGGTCAGATCCCTTCTGCCCGTGGCAGCAGGGATCTGACCCCGGCTTGCCCGCCCGGCTTGCCGCTGTCACGTCGCAGGCCGCAAGATGCGGACCGGTCCGGGGAGTCCGAGTGCATGAGCGTGGCAGTGCGAGGAAGGTCTGCGCGTGGATGGGGGCTGGCAGCGCTGTTGCTGCTGGCCGTGGTGGCGTGCCGCGAACCGGGCACCGACCCGGCCCAGCCGGCGGCCGAGCCGGTGGCGGCGGTGCAGGCCATGGCCCTGCGCCTGGCCGAAGACGATCTGGTCGGCTACGCGAAGCTGTCGGTACCGCCGGGCCAGTACCAGCGCCTGCAGCAGGCCTGGGCCGACGGCCACAGCCAGTGGCCGCTGACCGAGCTGCCGCTGGGCGACCAGCTGCTGCCGATGCTGGCCGCGCTGCGCAAGCCCGACGCCAGCGCCGGGCTGCAGCGCAGCTTCGACCGCCAGCTGGCCGGCCAGGCCAGCGCGGTGCGCCAGGCCGCGCAGTCGATGGGCAACTTCGGTGTGCAGTACCTGCGTCACCAGAAGGGCTATACGCCTGGCCAACAGGCCCACTACATCGCACTGGTCGAGACCCTGGCGGCCTGGGCGCAGGGCGCACCGATCAGCGACCGTGCCCGCGCGCGCAGCACCATCGCCGCACTGGTCGGCGCCGCCGGCAAGGTCGGTTTCGATGATGAGGCCGGCCTGCAGGCGGCCGGCATGGAAGGCAGCCTGCAGCAGCTGGCACCGTTCATCCACACCCTCAAGGCGGTACTGGGCAGCTACGGGCTGGGCGTGGACGATGCGCTGCGCGGCGTGCGCGGCGAACTGCTGTCGGTGGAGGGCGACAACGCGCTGGTGCGCCTGCGCTACGACCTGGCCGGGCGCGAGATGACCCTGCAGCTGCCGCTGAGCCGACGCGAAGGCCACTGGTACCTGACCCGCACCCTGGCCGACACCGATGCCTTGCTGCGCAAGGCCGATGCGGCCCGTGCCGCAGCGGCGCCCGCGCCGGCCGAAGCCCCCGCCGAGGGTGGGGAAGCGGCAACGCCACCGCCTAAGCCATAATGGCGCCGATGTCGAAACAGAACCCGCTGCCGTTCCCCGGCGAAGAATCCCAGACGACGCCCGCCGATACTCTGCCGGCGTCCCCCTCGACCGGTACCGGCCCCAACCCGGTACCGCCGCCGGTGCACGCGCGGTCGGCCGGGCGCCGCCCGCTGTGGGCAAGGCTGCTTGGCCGCCTGGTCGAACCGTGGCTGTCGCTGAAGATCGAGCCGGAAGACCCGGGCCAGTACAACGATGGCCGCCCGGTCATGTACGTGCTGGAAGACTACGGCCTGTCCAACGCGCTGATCCTGGACAAGGCCTGCCGCCAGGCCGGCCTGCCGTCGCCGCTGGTGCCGCTGGCCGGCGATCCCACCGGCCGCAAGCGCGCCTACCTGGCGCTGTCGCGGCGCAGCTCCAGCAACTCGCTGATTCCCGAGCAGCGCGGTGCCAAGACCCACTCCGATTCGCTGGCCAAGGTCCTGCAGGCGCATCGCGTGCGCGACGACCTGGATGTGCATCTGGTGCCGGTGTCGATCTTCGTCGGCCGCGCGCCGGACAAGCAGAGCGGCTGGTTCGCGGTGCTGTTCTCGGAAAACTGGGCACTGGTGGGCCGCTTCCGGCGTCTGCTGGGGCTGCTGCTGAACGGGCGCAGCACCATCGTCCGTTTCGCCCCGCCGATCTCGCTGCGCAGCACCGTGGACGAAGGCCTGGAGCCGGAGCGCACGGTACGCAAGCTGCAGCGTGTGCTGCGCACCCACTTCCGCCGTATCCGTGAATCGGTGATCGGCCCGGATCTGTCGACCCGGCGCCTGCTGGTGGACCAGGTGCTGGCTGCCGAGCCGGTGCGCGAGGCGATCGCCGCACAGGCCAAGCGTGACAACTCCAAGCCGGCCGATGCCTGGAAGAAGGCGCACGCCTACGCCTGGGAAATCGCCGCGGACTACTCCAGCCCGGTGGTGCGTTCGGCCAGCTTCATGCTCAGCCATGTGTGGAACCGCATCTACGCCGGCGTGCTGGTGCACCACCTGGACAAGTTCAAGGCCGCCGCGCCGGGCCACGAAGTGGTCTACGTGCCCAGCCACCGCAGCCACATGGACTACCTGCTGCTGTCCTACCTGCTGTACGACCGTGGCATCGTGCCGCCGCACATCGTGGCCGGCATCAACCTGAACCTGCCGGTGGTCGGCACCCTGCTGCGCAAGGGCGGTGCGTTCTTCATCCGCCGCTCGATCCGCGGCAACGCGCTGTACTCGGCCGTGCTCAGCGAATACGTCGCGCAGCTGGTGGCCGGTGGCTACTCGCTGGAGTACTTCGTCGAAGGCGGCCGCTCGCGTACCGGCCGACTGCTGCAGCCCAAGGGCGGCATGATCTCGATGACGCTGCGCGCGTTCCTGCGCCAGCCGCGCAAGCCGGTGCTGTTCCAGCCCATCTACATCGGCTACGAGAAGCTGATGGAGGGCGGCAGCTACCTGGACGAACTGTCCGGCCGGCCGAAGGAAAAGGAATCGATCTGGTCGCTGCTGTGGGGCATCCCCAAGGTGCTCAAGCAGAACTATGGCCAGGTGGTGGTGAACTTCGGCGAGCCGATCGCGCTGAACGATGTACTGGCCGAGAAGGCGCCGGAGTGGAAGGGCGAGGCCGTATCGGAAGACGAGAAGCCGGCCTGGCTGTCGACCACCGTCGATACGCTGGCCGAGCGCATCCAGGTGCGCGTCAACGCGGCCGCCGACGTCAACCCGATCAACCTGCTGGCCCTGGCGCTGCTGTCCACGCCGAAGCATGCGATGGGCGAGGCCGACCTGATCGCGCAGATCGAGCTGTGCAAGACACTGCTGGTCGAGATGCCGTATTCGGACCGGGTGACGGTCACCCCGCACTCGCCGGAGCGGATCATCGCCCACGCCGAGGAGATCAACGTCCTCACCCGCATCAAGCACCCGCTGGGCGACGTGCTGAGTGTGAGCGGCGATACCGCAGTGCTGCTGAGCTACTTCCGCAACAACGTCATCCACCTGTTCACCGCCTCGTCGTGGGTGGCCTGCTGCTTCCAGAACAACCGCCGCATGAGCCGCACCGGCCTGGTCCAGCTGGGCCGCACGGTGTACCCGTTCCTGCAGGCCGAGCTGTTCCTGCCGTGGAGCGAGGACGAGTTCGCCCAGCGCATCGACCAGACCATCAACGTGTTCGTGCGCGAGGGCCTGCTGCAGAACGTCAACGATGACGACGGCGGCATCCTGGCGCGCAACACCGGCCAGACCGACGAGGTGTTCCGCCTGCGTGCGATCGGCCACTCGCTGCAGCAGGCGTTCGAGCGCTACTACATCGCGATCTCGGTGCTGGTGAAGAACGGCCCGGGCGTGCTCGGTGCGGCCGAGCTGGAAAGCCTGTGCCAGCAGGCGGCGCAGCGCCTGAGCCTGCTCTATGCGCCGGCCGCGCCGGAGTTCTTCGACCGTACCCTGTTCCGCGGCTTCATCCAGAAGCTGCGCGAGCTGCGCCTGGTGTGGCCGGACGAGAACAGCAAGCTGCTGTTCGACGAGCGGCTGGATGCCTGGGCCAAGGACGCCAAGTTCATCCTCGGCCGCGAGCTGCGCCACACCATCGAACGGGTCAGCCCGGAAGCGGCCCGCCCGGACGAGCCGGCACCGCAGGACTGAAGGTAGCGCCGGGCCATGCCCGGCGAACGGCATGCCAACCAAGGTTGGCATCTACCAGGGGCAAAGCAGTAGAACCACGCCATGCGTGGATGGGCCACCGGTCAGGCTGGTTCGTCGGGAATCTGCAGGCTTTCCAGCTTGGCGATGCAGTCCTTCAACTGCAGCTTGCGCCGCTTCAGGCGCTTGGACTCCAGTTCGTCCTCGCCGTTGGCCGCCATGCGGGTGATCTGTTCATCCAGCAGGCGATGCTCGGCGCGCAGGGCGGCGAGGCGTTGGACGATCTCGGCGGGGCTGTAGGTATCCACAGCCTCCGAGCATACACAGCGATGATGACTGCCGGGAGAGGGGAATCCCGACCCCCGGCCGGGGCCGCTCCGAGCCGTTAGAATGGAACCCATGAGTGCCGTGATTTCCCTTCCTGATCCCCCGCCGCGTTCACAGCCGCGCGCCGCCCGCGATCCGCGGCTGGGCGAGCGCGAGCAGCACAAGCTGGCCAAGCGCCTGCGCCGCCAGGTCGGCGAGGCGATTGCCGATTTCGGCATGATCGAGGCCGGCGACAAGGTGATGGTCTGCCTGTCCGGCGGCAAGGACAGCTACACCCTGCTGGACGTGCTGCTGCAGCTGCAGAAGAAGGCGCCGGTGCCGTTCGAGCTGGTGGCGGTGAACCTGGACCAGAAGCAGCCGGACTTCCCCGAGCATGTGCTGCCGCAGTACCTGGCCGGACTGGGCGTGCCGTACCACATCATCGAGCAGGACACTTATTCGGTGGTCAGCCGGGTCATCCCGGAGGGCAAGACGATGTGTTCGCTGTGCTCGCGTCTGCGTCGCGGCGCGCTGTACAACTACGCCGAAACCCACGGCTTCACCAAGATCGCGCTGGGCCATCACCGCGACGACATGGTGGCCACGTTCTTCATGAACCTGTTCCACCACGCCAAGCTGTCAGGCATGCCGCCGAAGCTGCGCAGCGATGACGGCAAGCACGTGGTGATCCGGCCGCTGGCCTACGTGCGCGAGAGCGACATCGCCGAGTACGCGCAGGCGCGCCAGTTCCCGATCATCCCCTGCAACCTGTGCGGCAGCCAGGAGAACCTGCAGCGCCGCCAGGTCGGCCTGATGCTCAAGCAGTGGGAAAAGGACCACCCCGGCCGCATCGAGCAGATCGCGCGCGCCATGGGCGAGGTCCGGCCCTCGCAGCTGGCCGATACCACCCTGTTCGATTTCACGGCGCTGGGCCGTCGCGACGACGCGCCGCTGCCTGACGCCCATGCCTGGCTGGCCGGTACCCCGGCCGATGCCGACGCAGATCCCGAGACGCCCACCGCTTAAGGTCGGTCGCCCTTCCTCTTTGCCATCCGGAATTCCATGTTCTTTCGCAACCTGACGTTCTTCCGTTTCCCGACCGCCACTGATTTTTCCGAAGTCGACACCCTGCTGCCGCACGCCCTGCTCAAGCCGGTCGGCGCGCTGGAAATGAACTCGCGCGGCTTCATCTCGCCGTTCGGCCGCGAGGAGAAGGAACTGCTGTCCCATCGCATTGCCGAGCACCTGTGGCTGACCGTGGGCGGCGAGGACAAGATCCTGCCGGCGGCGGTGGTCAACGATCTGCTCGAGCGCAAGCTGGAGGAGATCGAGGAGAAGGAAGGCCGCCGTCCTGGTGGCCGCGAACGCAAGCGCATGAAGGACGACCTGCTGCATGAACTGCTGCCGCGCGCCTTCGTGAAGTCCTCGCGCAACGACGCCTTCATCGACCTGCAGCACGGCTACGTGGCGGTGGATACCTCCAGCCGCAAGACTGGTGAGTACTTCATGTCCGACATCCGCGGCCTGCTGGGCAGCTTCCCGGCCATGCCGCTGAATGCCGAAGTCGCGCCGCGCTCGATCCTGACCGGCTGGATCGCCGGCGAGCCGCTGCCGACCGGGCTGAGCCTGGGCGAAGAGTGCGAGATGAAGGACCCGGTGGAAGGCGGTGCGGTGGTCAAGTGCCAGCACCAGGAGCTGCGCTGCGACGAGATCGACAAGCACCTGGACGCCGGCAAGCAGGTGACCAAGCTGGCACTGATCTTCGAGGACAACCTGTCGTTCGTGATCGGCGACGACCTGATCGTGCGCAAGCTGAAGTTCCTCGACGGTGCCCTGGACCAGCTGGAGCACGCCGACGAAGATGGCCGCCGCGCTGAGTTCGACGCCCGCTTCGCCCTGCAGAGCGCCGAGATCCGCCGCCTGTTCCTGTTGCTGGAAGAGGCCTTCAAGCTCAGCAAGGCAGACTGAACAGGCAGCCCGCCGGCCGCCGGTCATCCGGCGGCCCGAAGCGGCGCTATGCTGGGCGCATGAGCCGTCTGCTGCGCCGCCTGATCAGCCCGACCCCGCCCGCCACCGTGCAGCGCGATACCGTCCGCCTGCGGCTGGAGGATGCCGAGATCGAGGTGCTGCGCGTGCGTGACCCGCGTGCGCGGCGGATCAAGCTGAGCGTGGACGAGCGCGGCGCGCGGTTGACCCTGCCGCCGCGGGCAAGCCTGGTGATGGGCGAACGCTTCCTGGAACAGCACCGCGACTGGCTGGCCGTGCAACTGCGCCAGTACCAGGGTCAGGACCTGCCTGCGGCGCTGCAGCCGGGCGTGGAGGGCGTGCTGCCCCTGCGCGGCGAGCTGCTGCCGCTGCGCTGGCAGGAAGGCCGCTTCGCGCGGCTGGAGATCGACGAACACGGCGCCTGCGTGCAATGGCCGGCGCGTGGCGGCGATGCCACCCTGCGCCGCCTGCTGCGCGAGTTCTACGAAGCACAGACCCGCGCCGATGTCGGCCGCTGGCTGCCGAAGTACCTGCCGGGCTTGCCGCGTGCGCCCAGTCGCCTGCGCTTGAAGGTGATGTCCTCGCAATGGGGTTCGCTGGCGCCCGATGGCAGCATGGCGCTGGATCTGGCCCTGGTGCTGGGCAGCCCCAGGCCTTCGAATACGTGCTGGTGCACGAACTCTGCCACCTGATCCAGCCCAATCACTCGCCCGCGTTCTGGCACGAAGTGGAACAGCGCTTCCCCGCCTGGCGCGAACAGCGCGACTACTTCCAGCTGGAAGGCCGCCGGTTGAAGGCCATGCTGCGCCAGCTGTTGTAGCGTCGAGCTTGCTCGACGGCTCTTGGTTCAAGCATCGCGCTCAGTCGAGCAAGCTCGACTCTACGGGGCTGTGCGCTTGGCCGCTGCGGTCGCCCAACGGGCGGCCACCTGGGGTGCGGTGATGCACACCGCCTGGTCGGTCACGGTGGTCACCGCGCGCTCCAGCAGCTGGATATCGGCTTCGTGCTGGCGCGCCACATGCGGATCCTCGAAGAAGATCGCGCGCTGGCAGCGCCCTTCCAGCACGCGGTCGGCGATCTGCGCATCGCCGCCCATCGGGCCACTCTGGTAGCGCGTCACCCAGGGCGTATCGCGGGGCCAGCCGCGACTCCAGGCCAGCTCGTTCAAGCGCTGGCCGGTGGTGCCGGTGGCCACCCGCTCGGCGAACCGTGCCAGCACGTCGAAGTGAGTATCGGCAAAGGCCAACATCGCCGGCTTCATCGCATCATGGGCGATCAGCGCCAGCGTCTGTGCCTGGAACGCATGCAGGTCGTCGGCGCCGGCATCGGCCGACAAACCGGCATGGATGCGTTCCACCTCGACCCAGTCGCGCGCGGTGGCCACGGTCGAAATGAACGGCTTGCCGTGGATCACGCACTGCCGCTTGAGGGCGGTCGCTTCCGGGAACACCGACGAGGGATCGACCGGGTCGATCAGGTAGATCGCGCCATCCAGGGTTCGTTCCGGACCCATGCCCACCACTTCGGCCACCAGCTTCATCAGACCGCCGTCGCGACCGTAGGGATAGCGCCTCAGACCGGCGTAGCCGTCCAGGAAACCCTGCCGCTGGATTGCGTCATGGGTCCGCCCGACCGCATGCAGACAGACCCCCAGTTCGCGCAGGCCGGCCTCGCTGGCGTGCAGCCAGCGGAACAGCGCCGCGCGCGCATCGTGGTGATGGAGACGGTTGGCGGCCAGGCCGATGCGCATCGAATGCTCCACAGATACGGGTAGAAGCGGCAGTTTATGTCGCTATCCGCCGATGCGGATGCATTTGCAACGTTTCCCATTGCGGTTGGACGTCACCTCGCTAGCGTGAAGGACAGCGGTAGCGCTGCGCGGCCGTGGTTCCTGCCCGCGAAACGAGGTCATCCACCGTGAATGCCGTCGGCTCCCGCGCCGCCGCTGTCGCCGCCGCCATGGCATTGCTGATGCTGCCGGACCCGGCGCGGGCGTCCAGCTGTGGGCATCCCCTGCAGGTGGCCTGGCCGTCGGATCGGCCCCCGCTGTCCTCGCGCGAGCAGGGCCAGCCTGTGGGGCTGCTTGCGCATCAGCTGCAGGCGCTGGGTACGCAGGTCGCGCTGCGTTCGGTGCCCGTGCCGGCGGCGGCGCTGGCCGACCGGCAGCTGCCGGCAGGGGTGCAGGCGGTGCTGGGCTGGCCGCGCGCACAGCTGCCGCCCGGCTGGGTGGCCAGCCAGGCCTACCTGCAGGTGCCGCAGGTGATCGTGCGCCGCCAGGGCGCGCCGGTGGTGTTGGGCCTGGAAGACCTGCGCGACCGCACTGTGGCCAGCCCGGACCGGGTGCCGCTGGCAGCACGGCTGACCGAACAGGCCCCCGGCGCGCAGCTGCTGGCGCCGGCGCCGCTGGGCGACGCCCTGTCCCTGCTGCGCACCGGATTGATCGATGCGGTCATCGCCAATCTGGGGAAGTCGAAGCCGCGTTGCGGGCGATGCCGGGCGATCCGCTGGTGATTGCGGCACCGGCGGGTTTCGATGACGCGCTGGTGCTGGCAGCCGTGCCGGCCTGCGCCGGGGTCGTGGCCGCGTTCGACCAGCAGCTGGAACAGCGGGGCAACGCCCAGCGCGCAGTCATCGGCCAGGCATGGTTGCCGCACCCGCCGCGCGCGCGCGGCACCACCTCGACGCTGCGCTGGCTGGTGCCGACCTCGCTGGTGCTGCTTGCGCTGATATTGCTGCACGCCTTCGGCTACTGGCGCGTGCACCGTGAAAGCGCCCGCCGCCGCGCAATGGAGCAGCGGCTGCGGGAGGTCACCGCGAATCTGCCCGCGGTGGTCTACCAGGCGCGCCGCACGGCCTGCGGCCACTACAGCGTTACGCAGATTGCAGGCGACGTGCAGGCCCTGTTCGGGGTCAGCGGCGAGGCTGCGCGGATCGACCACAGGCAGCTGCTTGCCGCCGTCCATGCCGACGATCGCAGCCGGGTGATGGATTGCATCGAGAACGCGGCGCTGATGCGCGGCCCGATCGATGTGACGTTCCGCACCGGCGTCGCACAGGACTGGCGTTGGGTACGCTCGCAGGGACGGCCGCTGCGCTGTGACGACGCCAGCGTGGAATGGAGTGGCTACTGGATGGACGTCAGCGAGGCGCAGTCGCGTGCCGTGGCACTGGCCGAAGCGCGCCGTGCCGCCGAGCAGGCGGCCCTGGCCAAGAGTCATTTCCTGGCGACCATGAGCCACCAGATCCGCACGCCGATGAGTACGCTGCTGGGCATGCTCGAACGCCTGGCCGACAGCCGGCTGGACGCAGGCCAGCGGCAGGCCCTGACCACCGTGGTCGATGCGGCGCAGATGCTGCGCCTGATCCTCGACGATGTGCTGCATGGCCAGCGCTTGCAGGCCGCGCCGCTGCAACTGCGTCCCACCCACCTGGCTGCGCTGGTGCAGGGCGTGCAGCAGCTGCTGATGCCCGTCGCCGCCAGTCGTGGCCTGCACCTGTGCATCGAGCTGGACCCGGCGCTGCAGGCCTGGTCACTGGCCGACGGTCTGCGGCTGCGGCAGATCCTGTTCAACCTGGCCGGCAACGCGCTCAAGTTCACCCTGCACGGCGGTGTGACGTTGCGGATCGAGGTGGTCGCGCCGCGCGACGGTGGCCAGCGGCTGCGCCTGCAGGTGGTGGACAGTGGCGTGGGCATCAGCGCGGAGCGCCAGCACGCCGTCTTCGCTGCCTTCGAGCAGGCCGAGACCTCGACCACCCGCCGCTTTGGCGGCAGCGGCCTGGGCTTGTCGATCTGCCGAGAACTGGCCACGTCGATGGGTGGGCAGCTGCAGCTGCGCAGTGTGCCGGGCGAAGGCACCACCGTCTGGCTGGATCTGGACCTGGCGGCCAGTACGGCACCGCAGGAGACGGTGGCGGCGCCGGCGGTGGCGGCCCCCGCACTTCCGGCGGCACGGGTGCTGGCCGCCGAGGATCATCCCACCAACCTGGGGCTGCTGACCCAGCGGCTACGTGCGCTGGGCCTGCAGGTGCAGGCCTGCGCCGACGGACACCAGGCCTGGGCGGCCTGGCAGGCGCAGCCGTTCGATCTGGTGATCACCGATTGCCACATGCCGGGCATGGATGGCTTCGCGCTGGCACGCGCCATCCGTGCCGATACCGGCGGCAATGGCGCATGTGTACCGATCATCGCGTTGACCGCCAGCGTGCTGGAGAGCACGCGCGAGGCCTGCCGTGTCGCCGGCATTGATCACTTCCTGGCCAAGCCGGCCGAAACCCGGGAGCTGCACGCGCTGCTGGCTGCGCTGCTGCAGCCGGCTTCAGTGCGCCAGTAGCCGCACGATGCTGGCGGCGGCATCGCGGCCTTCGGCGACCGCCGTCACTACCAGATCGGCGCCGCGCACGGCGTCACCGCCGGCGAACAGGCGCGGATGGGCGGTCTGGAATGGCAGCCGGTCCTTGCCGCCGGCCACGATGCGGCCATTGCCCTGGCTTTCCACGCCGTATTCGGCCAGCCACGACGGCAGGGTGGGCGAGAAGCCGAAGGCGATGATCACCACGTCCGCTTCCAGCAGTGATTCGCTGCCGTCGATCGGCACCGCGTTCTGGCGACCGTTGGCATCGGGTTCGCCGAGGCGCGTTTCGACCACGGTCACGCCGATCACTTCGTCATCGGCGCCGGCCTCGATCGACAGCGGCTGGCGGTTGAACAGGAAGCGCACGCCTTCTTCGCGCGCATTGGCCACCTCGCGCGCGCTGCCCGGCATGTTGGCCTCGTCGCGGCGGTAGGCACAGGTGACCTTGGCCGCGCCCAGCCGCACCGCACTGCGCACGCAGTCCATGCCGGTATCACCGCCGCCCAGCACCACCACGCGCTTGCCGTTCAGATCGGGCAGGGCGATGGTGTCTTCCCAGCCGGCAATCGGCCGGCCCTTGGGATCATCGCCGCTGACAATGCGGCTGTTCTGCACCAGGAACGGCAGCGCCGGCAGCACGCCCTTCAGGTCCTGCCCGTCCAGGCCGCCGTCGGTGTAGCGGTACGCACCGGTGCCGACAAACACCGCATCGTGGCTGTCCAGCAGCTGTTGCATGCTGATGTCGCGACCGATTTCCACGCCGAGGCGGAACTGCACGCCCATGCCTTCGAGCACCTCGCGGCGGCGATGGATCACGTCCTTGTCCAGCTTGAAGCTGGGAATGCCGAACTGCAGCAGGCCACCGATCTGCTCGTAGCGGTCATAGACCACCGCGGCAATGCCGGCGCGCGCCAGGCGGTCGGCGCAGGCCAGGCCGGCCGGGCCGGCACCGATCACCGCCACGCGGTGGCCGGTCGACTGCACCGCCTGCAGGTCTGGGCGCCAGCCGGTGGCCAGCGCGGTATCGACGATGTACTTCTCCACCGCGCCGATGGTGACCGCACCGAATTCCTCCAGCGTGCAGCTGCCTTCGCACAGGCGGTCCTGCGGGCACACCCGGCCGCACACTTCCGGCAGCGGGTTGGTGCTGTGGCACAGCGTGGCCGCTTCGTGGATGCGGTTTTCCTGCACCAGCTGCAGCCACTGCGGAATGGCGTTGTGCACCGGACACTTCCAGCTGCAGTACGGGTTGCCGCAGTCCAGGCAGCGGCCGGCCTGGTACTGCGCGTCCTCCTTGCCGAACTTTCCGTACAGCTCACCCCAGTCGCCGGAGGTGCGCAGTTCCACCGGAATGCGCTGCGGCATGGTGCGGGGCAGGTCGAGGAACTGGAAGGCGTGCTTGCGGCTCATGGCGGGCTCTGTGGTGTTTTTCCGAATGCCGGCCAGCGGCCGGCACTACGTGATCCTGGGTTGCCGGCCAGCGGCCGGCACTACCGTTATGCGGCGCGGCGCAGCGTTTCGGTCAGCGACTCGATGCTGGCGGCCTTGGGTTTGACCAACCAGAACTTGCCGATGTAATCGCGGAACTCGTCCAGGATCTGCTGCGCCCAGATGCTGCCGGTCAGCTCGCGGTGGCGGCCGATCAGGCGGTGCAGGTGCTGGCGGTAGTTCTCGAAGCCCTCGGCGGACACGCGATGGATGTCGATCAGTTCGTGGTTGTAGCGGTCGACGAAATCGCGATCGACATCCAGTACGTAGGCCAGGCCGCCGGTGAAACCGGCACCGAAGTTCAGGCCGACCTTGCCCAGCACCAGCACCACGCCGTCGGTCATGTACTCGCAGCAGTGATCACCGGCCCCTTCCACCACCGCCAGCGCGCCGGAATTGCGCACCGCGAAGCGCTCACCCGCACGACCGGCCGCGAACAGCTCGCCGCCGGTGGCGCCATACAGACAGGTGTTGCCGATGATCGCAGTGCTGCGGGCTTCGAAGCGGGCGCCGCGCGGTGGGCGTACCACCAGGCGGCCGCCGGCCATGCCTTTGCCCACGTAGTCGTTGGCTTCGCCTTCCACTTCCAGATGCAGGCCGCCGACGTTGAACGCACCGAAACTCTGCCCGGCACTGCCGCGGAAGCGCAGTTCCAGCGGTGCTTCGGCCATGCCCTGGTTGCCGTGCGCGCGCGCCACCGCACCGGCCAGGCGGGTGCCGATGCTGCGGTCGGTGTTGTGGATCAGGAAGCGATGCTCGCCGCCGCGCTTGTGCTCGATGGCCGGGGCCAGCAGGCCATCCATCTGCGTGGCCAGGCTGTCCGGTGATTCGTACAGGCGCTGCGCGGCGCAGTGGCTGCCCTCGTAGCGGCTGTCGGCCAGCAGGCGCGACAGGTCCACACGCACGCCGTCGCGCGGCGCGGCTTCGATCTGCCGCAGCAGGTCGGTGCGGCCGACGATCTCTTCCAGCGAACGCGCGCCCAGGTAGGACAGCCAGCCACGCACTTCCTCGGCCAGCAGGCGGAAGAAGTTCTCCACGCGCTCGGGCTGGCCGGTGAAGTGGTTCTCGCGCAGGCGCTCGTCCTGGGTAGCCACGCCGGTGGCGCAGTTGTTGAGGTGGCAGATGCGCAGGTACTTGCAGCCCAGCACGATCATCGGCGCGGTGCCGAAGCCGAAGCTGTCTGCACCCAGCAGTGCCGCCTTCACCACGTCCAGGCCGGTCTTCAGGCCACCGTCGGTCTGCAGCAGGGTGCGCCCGCGCAGGTCGTTGGCCAGCAGCGCCTGGTGCGCTTCGGCCACGCCCAGTTCCCACGGCACACCCGCATAGCGGATCGAACTGACCGGCGAGGCACCGGTGCCGCCATCGTGGCCGGAGATGGTGATCAGGTCGGCACCGGCCTTGACCACGCCGGCGGCGATCGTACCGACGCCGGCATGGCTGACCAGCTTCACCGACACCAGCGCGGTCGGGTTGACCTGCTTGAGGTCGTAGATCAGCTGCGCCAGGTCTTCGATGGAATAGATGTCGTGGTGCGGCGGCGGCGAGATCAGGCCGATGCCCGGCTTGGCGTAGCGCAGCCGCGCGATCAGCTCATTGACCTTGTGGCCCGGCAGCTGGCCGCCTTCGCCGGGCTTGGCACCCTGGGCGACCTTGATCTGCAGCACCTCGGCATTGACCAGGTACTCGGCGGTGACGCCGAAGCGGCCCGAGGCGACCTGTTTGATCTTGCTGCGGCGTTCGGTGCCGTAGCGCGCCGGGTCTTCGCCACCTTCGCCGGAATTGCTGCGGCCGCCGAGGCGGTTCATGGCAATCGCCAGCGCCTCATGCGCTTCCGGCGACAGTGCGCCGAGGCTGATCGCCGCGGTATCGAAGCGCGGGAAAAGCGTGCTGGCCGGGGCCACTTCGTCCAGCGGCGTTGGCGTGGCGGCCGGCACCAGTTCCAGCAGGTCGCGCAGCGCCGACGGCGGTCGTGCATGCACGGCATCGCAGTACTGCTGCCATGCACGCGGATCACCGCTGCGCGCCGCGCGCTGCAGGGTGGTCACCACGTCCGGGTTGTACATGTGGTACTCGCCGCCGTGCACGTACTTCAGCAGGCCGCCGACATCCACGTCCTGCTGCGCGTCCCAGGCCTGCGTGCACAGCTCGCGCGCGTCGGCATCCAGGCGTGCGAAGCCGGCGCCGCCGATGCGCGAGGCGGTATCCGGGAAGCACAGATCCACCACTTCCGGTTCCAGGCCGATGATCTCGAACAGCTGCGCGCCGCGGTAGCTGGCCACGGTGCAGATGCCCATCTTCGAGATGATCTTCGACAGGCCCTTGTAGACGCCCTTGCGGTAGCGGCGGCCGATCTGCGACTGCTCGCCGCCCTTGCTGAGCTTGAGGATGCCGCGGCGGCCCAGATCGAACAGGGTCTGGTAGGCCAGGTACGGATACACCGCCGTGGCACCGAAGCCGAGCAGGCAGGCCATGTGGTGCGGGTCGCGCGCGGTGCCGGTCTCCACGATCAGGTTCACATCGCAACGCAGGCCCAGCCGCGAGAGGTGGTGATGGATGGCGCTGGTGGCCAGCAGCGCATGCACCATCGGCCGCCCGGCCACCGGGTAGCGGTCGGACAGCAGCAGCATCACCATGCCCTCGCGCGCGGCCTGTTCGGCTTCTGCGCAGATGCGCTCGATACCGGCGCGCAGGCCTTCGTCTTCGCTGTAGGACAGATCCAGCAGGCGGTTGGCCTGCGCGTACTGGTCCATCTTCAGCAGCTGGCGCAGCTTGCGCTGGCTCAGCACCGGCGAATTGAGGATGACGTGGTTCACCGTCTCCGGGCCGGCATGGAAGATGTTGGTCTCCTTGCCAAGCTGGGTGGACAGGGACATCGCGCAGTCTTCGCGCAGCGGATCGATCGGCGGGTTGGTGACCTGCGCGAAGGCCTGGCGGAAGTAGTCGTAGAGCGGGCGGCTGCGCTGGCTCAGCACCGCCATCGGCGTGTCATCGCCCATCGAGCCAGTGGCTTCCTGCTCGGTCTCGGCCAGCGGCCGCAGCACCTGCTCCACTTCTTCGCTGCTGAGCTGGTACAGCTTGTGGTAGCTGCGCAGGGTGCCTTCGTCGAAGGGTTCTTCCACCAGCGAGGGATCGATCAGTTCGGTCTGCAGGTAGGTCACGCCCTGCTGCAGCCATTGCTTGTACGGTGCGCGGCCACGGTTGATGCGGTCGATGGCGTCCGAATCGAGCAGGTCGCCGCGCTTGAGGTCGATGGCGATCATTTCGCCCGGTCCCAGCTTGCCCTTGCGTACCACCCGTTCGGTGGGCACTTCCCACACGCCCGCTTCGGAGGCGACCAGGAAGTGGCGGTCGGCGGTCAGCATCCAGCGCGCTGGGCGCAGCCCGTTGCGGTCGAGGGTACACACGGCGTAGCGGCTGTCGCAGGCGACGATGCCGGCCGGGCCGTCCCACGGCTCGCTGTTGAGGCCATGGAATTCGTAGAACGCGGCCAGGTCCGGATCCTTGAACTCCAGCGACTGGGTGGCCGGCGGCACCAGGATGCGCAGCGCCTGGATCAGTTCCATGCCACCGGCGACCATCAGCTCCAGCATGTTGTCCAGGCTCTGCGAGTCCGAACCGTGCATGGAGATCACCGGGTCGAACTCGGCGATGTCAAAGCGCGGGGTCTTCCACACCTTGCTGCGCGCCTGCGCCCAGCGCCGGTTGCCCTCGATGGTGTTGATCTCGCCGTTGTGGGCGAGCATGCGGAACGGGTGTGCCAGCGGCCAGCGCGGCAGCGTGTTGGTGGAAAAACGCTGGTGGAACACGATCGCGCTGGACGCCAGTTCGCGGCGCTGCAGGTCCGGGAAGAAGCGGCTGAGCTTGTCCGGCAGCACCATGCCCTTGTAGCTGATCGCATCCGGGGTGAGGGTGGTGACGTAGAAATCGGCGTGCTCGCGCAGCTGCTGTTCGCTGCGGCGGCGGGCCAGGAACAGGGCCAGCGCGAAGCCGGCGTCGTCCTGGCCGATACCGGCATCGACGAACACCTGTTCGATGCGTGGCAGCGTGTCGCGTGCCAGTTGGCCGCAGACGCTGTCGTCGGTGGGCACCTCGCGCCAGCCGGCGACCTTGCAGCCCACCGCTTCCACCTGTGCCCGCAGCTGCGCGCGGCAGGCCTGCGCGGCCTCGTCCGCGTGCGGCAGGAACACCAGGCCGGCGGCAAAACGCGCACCGACGGTGATGCCGGCCTCGCTGGCCAGCAGTTTCAGGAACACATCGGGGCGGCGCAGCAGCAGGCCGCAGCCATCGCCGGTCAGACCATCGGCGGCCACGCCACCACGGTGGGTCATGCGCGAAAGCGCGGCAATGGCGGTATCAACCAACAGGCGTGAGGGTTGATCGTCGAGCTGGGCGACCATGCCGAATCCACAGGCATCGCGCTCGGAGCGCGGGTCGTAAAGCCCTTGGCGGTTGCGGGGGCCATCTCTACCTCGATGCGTATAGGGTTGGCGGCGACACTCGTCCCCGCTCATTCCCTGGAGCGCATCGTGAGGCCACCGGATGCCTCGACTAGATCACAGGTTGCTGCAACGCCGCAATACACGGTTGCAGGTGCAACGGAAAGCGCCGGCAACCCTGTGCCGGCGCGGGGTTGAACTCAGCCGCAGCGCACGCCGCTGACCTGGTCCTTGGCGTCCACTTCGATGTTCAGGCGGTCGCCCAGGAACTCCATCGTGGCCACATCGTTGGGCTTGAGCACGCGCACCTGGCTGGCGCCGGCATCTTCCTGGGCCTGCTTGCCCAGCGCATCGGTGTAGGCCTGGCCGACCAGGCTCTGCACCTGGCTGGCGTCGCAGCTGCCGACCGGCGGTGCCTCGGTGGCCTTGCCCGCTTCGTCGGCGGGGGCCTTGGCGGCCTCGGCGGCCTGCTGCGCATGGGCGGTGGCCGAATCCTGTTCATCCAGCGCCGGCGCCTGGCAGGCGGTCAGGGCCAGCACGGCCGGCAGCAACAGGGCGGAGAGCGAACGGGCGCGAATCGGAAACGACATCATGACTCCGGAAGGGCTTGTGAAAGCCCGAGCATAGCGGCGAACCGACCCTCACGTGTTTGTCTTGCGTTATCGACAGGATCACTGCGTCGCAGCCGCGACACTGGCCGACATGGCAACGCCCCCACCCCCGAACAACAGGCCGCGCGCGCCGCCGGCCTGCGCTATGTCGATGACACCCAGCCCGGCTTCAGCCGTCGCCGCGCCGGCAAGGGTTTTGCCTACCGCGATGCCGACGGGCATGCCGTGCGCGATGCCGCCACCCTGCAGCGGATCCGTGCGCTGGCCATTCCACCGGCCTACACCGCGGTGTGGATCTGTGCACAGGCCAATGGCCATCTGCAGGCCACCGGCCGCGACGCGCGTGGGCGCAAGCAGTATCGCTACCACGCTGACTGGGCCGCGGTACGCGACGCCGGCAAGTTCGACCGGGTGATCGCCTTTGGCGAAGCATTGCCCGGGCTGCGGCGCCGGCTCGGCCGCGATCTCAAACGCAGCGGCTTCCCGCGCGAAAAGGTGCTGGCGGTGGTAGTCGCGCTGCTGGCCGACACCCTGGTGCGGGTAGGCAATGAAACCTATGCCAGGGAAAACAGATCCTTTGGCCTGACCACGCTGCGCAACCGGCATCTGGACCTGCTGCGTGGCGGGCGCGTGCGCATGCGCTTCCGCGGCAAATCCGGGCAGCTGCATGAGGTGACGGTCGGTGACCGCCGGCTGGGCACGCTGGTGCGCGGCGTGCAGCAGCTGCCTGGCCAGGCCCTGTTCCAGTACCGCGACGACGACGGTGTCATCCAGCCGGTCGATTCCGGTGCGGTCAACGATTACCTGCGCGAGGTGATGGGCGAGGACTTCACCGCCAAGGATTTCCGCACCTGGGGCGGCACCGTGGCCGCGGTGCAGGCGTTGGCCGCCACCGAGCTGCCGGAGCCGGCCAGCCAGCGCGCGTTGGCCCAGGCGCAGCGCGCGGTGGTGTGCGAGGTGGCAGCGCTGCTGGGCAATACCCCGGCGGTGTGCCGCAAGGCCTACATCGACCCCTGTGTATTCACCGGCTGGGAGCGTGGTGAACTGGCCAAGCTGGCGGGCCTGCGCGGGCCGCGCCAGTGGGAACAGGCCACGCTGAAGGTGCTGCGCCGCGCGCGGCGGCTGTCCAAGCGCAGCGGCTCGACGTAGCGTCGAGCGTGCTCGACGGCGGTTATCTGTAGCGTCGAGCTTGCTCGACGACAGTTATCCGCAGTAGATCGCCGTGATGTTGTTGGTACGGCCCTTCTCGATGGTCAGGCGGTCGCCGCCTTCGCTGGCCGGCGGCACGCGCGGGCCGTCGTGGCGCAGCACCTGCACGTGCAGACTGTCGCTGTCCACGCGCGCGCGTTCAACGGTGGCAGCCGATGCAGCCAGGCCGACCGCACCGCGCACCCTGTCGCTGTGGCACTGGCCGGAAATGACCCCGTCGATGGGTTGAACCTGTGCCAGCGGCGTGCTGCTGCAGGCGGCGAGGGCGAGGCAGACGGCGGCGGTGGCGATGGCATGTTTCATTCGGGCGTTCCTCGTGTGATTGCGTGCAGGGTGCGACGACGCGCGTGGTGGCGGAATGAATGCCGTGCACATGCTGGACACGGTGCGCTCACTGCCGCCGACAACGAGGGGGCGACACTGCACGAGCGGCGCACGCCGCCCCGGTAGTGCCGGCCGCTGGCCGGCAGCCCTGTTCCCCCCGAGGAGATCAGCATGGCCACGAGCAAGAAGGTTCCCACCCGTCGCAAAGCCTCGCCCAAGGTGCGCAAAGGCAGCACCGCGACGAAGCCGGTTGCCGACACCGATCGCCCGCGCGTGGTGAGAACCGCCACCCGCAAGGCGGCCGCCAGCGACCCGCGCGCGGCACGCGTGGCTTCGCGGCAGCGGCGCCTGCAGGATCAGGAGAAGGCCAAGGACGCGCGCGCCGCGAAGAAAGCAACGAAGAAGACCGCCACCCAGGCCGGTGCGCGCAGGCAACCTGAGGTCATGCCCGCCCAGCAGCTGACCAAGCCTGGGCATGAACACGAACTTGAGCTGGCGCCACGCTTCCTCGCCCCGGACTACGCTGGAAGCGGCAAGCTGCAGGGCATGCGGGCGATCATCACCGGGGGCGATTCCGGTATCGGCCGCGCGGTGGCGGTGCTGTTCGCACGCGAGGGAGCGGACGTGGCCGTGCTGCACCTGGATGAAGCCGAAGACGCCGACATCACCCGCCAGCATGTCGAGCGCGAAGGTGGCCGCTGCGTGGTGATTGCCGGTGACGTGCGCGATGCACGCTTCTGCAACAAGGCGGTGAAGCAGGTGGCCAAGGCGTTCGGTGGCATCGACATCCTCGTCAACAATGCGGCCTTCCAGCTGCATTGCCAGCGCCTGGAAGACCTGGAAGATGCCCATCTGCAGGAAACGCTGCAGACCAACATCGGCGGCTACATCCAGATGGCGCGCGCGGTGCTGCCGCATCTGGGCGAGGGCGCCAGCATCATCAACACCGGCTCGGAGACCGGGCTGTTCGGCAGCAAGGCGCTGATCGACTACTCGGCCACCAAGGGCGCGATCCATGCGTTCACCAAGGCGCTGGCCAGCCAGCTGCTGCCGCGTGGCATCCGGGTCAACTGCGTGGCGCCGGGTCCGGTGTGGACCCCGTTGAACCCCGCCGACAAGCAGGCGCAGGACGTGGCCGAGTTCGGCAAGGACAGCGACATGGGCCGGCCCGCGCAGCCGGAAGAGCTGTCACCGGCCTACGTGTTCCTGGCCTCGCCCGCCTGCGCCAGCTACATCAGCGGGGTGATCCTGCCGGTGATGGGCGGCCCGCGGGGCTGAGCCGACGGTAGAGCCGGTGGCTGGCCGGCAGCAATCCTCGGCGCGCGCGTTCTGCGCCATTGCCCAGCGCCCTGCGCTGGAGCTGCCGCACACACGGGTGCTGCATGTGGCTGGGGTGGCCGACCGGGCACGCGTGCCTGCAGATGTTCAGGGCGCTGTTGCAGCAGGCGCATAAAGATCGGCGATGCGCGGAATGAACCGCTGCGGGTTGGCACCGACCAGGTTGGTCAGTACCACCACTGCCACACCGCGGTCGGGGTAGACGATGAAAGCCGAGCGCGCGCCGCCGATGCCGGCCACCTGGCGGTCCGGCGCCGTCTGCAGCACCGGCCAGCCGCTGCCCCAGGGGCCGGCGCGACCATCGGCAAGGGGCTCGGCTGTCCACATGCGCGCGCGCGCAGGCTCACCCAGCAGGCGGCCGTCGGTGAGTGCGGCCAACCAGCGTGCCGTGTCATCGGCGGTGGTGAGGATGCCGCCACCGGCCCACAGCGAAGGCGGAACGTCGTAGAACCAGTGCGACAGCCGTGGCGGCGTGTCGACCGCTTCGGTCACGCGCGGGGCGAGGCTGTACATCGTCGCCATATCGGGTACCAGGTCGTAGCTGTCGCCGAAGGTGGTGCGGGACATGCCGGCGATGCCGAACTGGCTGCCGGCGAGGAAGCGCTCGTAGGGCATGCCCGATTGCCGCGCGATGATCCGCGCCAGCAGCAGGTAGTTGGTCTGGTTGTAGGCGAAGCGCTGGCCGGGAGCGGCGTCCATCGGCCGCGCGGTCACGGCCTGCCAGGCCTGCGCCTCGGTGCCACCGCCGACCAGCCCCTGCGCATCAAGGATGTCCGGCAGGCCCGAGGTGTGCGCCAGCAGCTGGCGCACACGTACGCTCTGCCAGGGCTGCGGCAGGGCGTCGAGATAGCGCGACAACGGTGCATCCAGGTCCAGCCTGCCCTGCTGCGCCAACTGTGCGGCCGCCACGCCGGTAAAGGCCTTGGTGGCCGAGTTCAGCGGGAAGCGGGTGTCGCGCGAGGCGGCAACGCCGTTCTCGACATTGGCCAGGCCAAAGGCCTCGGAAAGCACAACCTGCCCGTCCTTGACCACGGCCACCTGCAGGCCGGGAATGCGCTCGTCCTGCATGGTCTGGCGGATCAGCCGGCGGGTCTGCTCGTTGGCGGTGTCGAGCGGTGCCGCAGCGGCGGCCACCGGCAGGGCGGCCAGCAACAGCACCAGCAAGGGCAACGTAGGTCGGTACATGCGGTGCTCCGGAGTGATGTGCAGGGTGGGATGCGCACAACGGGCAGAAGGTTTAGTGCCGGGCTGCCCCCTACCGTTCGTCGGCCCATGACTTCCGGGGGTTGACTACAGTTGTCGTCACGCCGACAGTGGCGACACGTGTAGTCAAGGGAGTGGTGTCATGCGTGGCAAGACGATCGGGGACCAGGAACTGGCCCTGCTGCAGTACATCGATGAACATGCGCCGGCCAGCGTCGGCGAGGTCGCCAGTGGCTACGGCGAGGCCCGGGGCCTGGCCCGTTCCACCGTGCTGACCATGATGGAGCGCCTGCGGGCGAAGGGGTATCTTCAGCGCAGGCAGCAGGACGGTGTCTACCGCTACCAGGCCACCCGCGGCCCGCAGAGCGTGCTGCAGGGCGCCGTGGCCCAGTTCGTCGACAATACCCTGCAAGGCTCGGTGTCGCCGTTCGTGGCCTATCTGTCGCAGCGCCAGCAGGTCAGCGACAACGAGCTGGCCGAACTGGAAGCGCTGGTCGCCCAACTCCAATCGCGCCGCCACGAGGGCTGAGCCATGGACACCACGATGCTGATCCCGATGTTGGAGCGGCTGGGCTGGACCAGCCTGCAGACCGTGCTGCTGGTGGCGCTGGTGTATGGCCTGTGCCGCGTGCTGCCGTCGCTGTCGGCGGCCACGCGCTGCCGACTGTGGTGGCTGGTGTCGCTGCAGGCGGTCGTGGGCCTGTTCTGGAGCCAGCCGCTGCAACTGGCGTGGCTGCCGGCACCGCAGGCGGTGGCGATGACCACGACCGAAGTGGTGACCGAGACGTTGCATCCGCTGGCCCCGGAGGCCTCGGCACAGCTGCTGGCCGCGATGCCGATGCCGGCCGCCGACGTGCCGGCAGTGGCGTGGTGGGCGGTTGCCCTGGCCGCGCTGTGGGCTTCTGGTGTGCTGCTGATGGCGCTGCGTACCTTCGGTGAGTGGCGCCGCTGCCGCGCGTTGCTCGCTGGGGCTTATCCCTGCCAGGACGAGGCGCTGGTGCAGGCGTTGCAGTTGGCCTCCGATGCGCACGGCGTGCGCCCGGCACCGCGGCTGTGGATGAGCACGCAGGTGGACTCGCCGCAGCTGGTCGGGCCGTTCCGCCCGGTGCTGCTGCTGCCGGCTGGCGACAACGCCCTGCAGGGTGACGCGCTGGACCTGGCGCTGACCCACGAACTGCAGCACCTGCAGCGTCGTGACCTGCAGTGGGGCCTGCTGCCCGCACTGGCCCAGCACCTGTTCTTCTTCCACCCGCTGCTGCGCCTGTCGGTGCGTGAATACGCCCAGGCCCGCGAGGAAGCGGTGGATGCGGCGGTGGTCGGCCAGCATGGCGCCAGCCGCCAGGCCTATGGCCGCCTGCTGCTGCAGCTGGGCGTGGCACCGCAGCCGCACCTGGGTGTGGCCAGCGCCGCACCGAGCACCACCAGCCTCAAGCGCCGCCTGCTTTCGCTGCAGCCGCGCAGGGCCTGCCCGCGCCTGCTGGCAATGGCGTTGACCGCCGCCGTGGTGGTGGTGGGTGTGGCGCCGATGCGGCTGGTGGCCGCGCCGGTGCCGCCGGCACCCCCGCTCCGCCCGCGGCGCCGACCGCCGTACCGCCGCTGCCACCGAAGGCGCCCAAGGCTCCGCCGGCGCCGCCGTCTTCCGCGCGCCTGCCGGCCGTTCCGGTTGCGCCGGCGCCGCCGGTCGCACCTGCCGACGCCGAAGAGGTCTCCGGCCCCGATGACGCGGATGTGGCAGTCGATGTCGATGCCGATGTGGATGTCGACACCGGCATGGACGCTGGCCGCACGACCTCGCGCATGTCGTCCATCACCACCTACGGCCGCCTGGATCTGGGCCAGTCCCCGTCGCAGGCGTTCGTGCTGGTGGATGGTGATTCGACCTTCGCCAACGGCGGCATCGACGATGTGACGCTGGCACGTAAGCAGCTCGGCAAGGGCCCCGCGCTGTGGTTCCGCCAGGGTGACAAGCGCTATATCGTGCGCGACCCGATGCTGATCCAGTCGTTGCAGCGCGCCTATGCCGGTGCGGCGGACCTGGGGCGCCAGCAGAGCGAACTGGGCCGCCAGCAGAGTGCGCTGGGGCGCCAGCAGAGCGAGCTCGGCCAGCAGCTGGGCGAGATGGGCCGGATGCAGGGCGAGGAGGCGCGCCGGATGGCGATGGCCGCGGCTGAGGCCGCGCGCAGTGCGATGAGCGCGCACGACATCAATCGCGAAGCGGCGGCGGAAGCGGCAAAGGCGGCACGCGGCGCGACCAACGATGCGGCCGTTGCACGCGAGGCCGCACGCGAAGCTGCCGCCGAGGCGCGTCGTGCGATGCAGGAAGCCCGCAGCGAGGCCGCGCAGTCCACCCGTACCCGCGACATGAGCCGGCTGGCCAGCCAACAGGCCGATCTGGCAAGCCGCCAGGCGGCGCTGGGCAGCCAGCAGGCCGCGCTGGGCGAACGCCAGGCACGCCTGCATACGCAGGCATCGCAGCAGGCGCAGCAGGTGATTGCGCGCGCCTTGGCCAGCGGCAAGGCCGAACGCCTCTGATCGGTCGTGCCGGCCGCTGGCCGGCAACGAGGGTGCCGGCCAGCGGCCGGCACTACCCTGGGGCGATCAACCGCAGCTGGCGCGCTCGATCCTGTTCTGCGCGTCCACCTGCACGGTCACCCGGTCCTGGCGGAAGTCCATGGTGACCGCCATGCCCGGCTTGACCACCCGCGCATTGCGCGCGCCGCTGGCGCTCACCAGCTGCTTCACGGTGGCCTCGTCGGCGGTCTTGCCGGTGAAGGCCTCAAGCGTCTCCGGCTTGCACTCGTGCGCAGCATCGGCCACCGGCGGCGGGGTGGAATCGTGGGCGCCGCTGCTGCCGGCGTGGCTGCACGCGGCCAGTGGCAGGAGGGCGAGCAGGACCAGGGGAGTGAGGCGCATCGTCGGGCTCCAAGCGTGGATGGTGGCGGCAGTGTCACCGCTGCCACCGTCAGGGCATGTCAACGCCTTGCGGCTGGACCAGCGCCAGCGTCTCGCGCTCGCGCTGCTCCTCGCGCACCAGGCGCTGCAGCAGCAGGGCCAGGGTCACCACGTCCTGGTGGTTGTGCTCGGCTACCCGGCGCAGGTTCACCGCGTCGCCACCGCGCAGGAAGCGCAGCCATGCGCCGGGCGCCTCCGACCCCGGCAGGTCGTCCTCGCGCACCACGCGCAGCAGCTGGCGTTCGATGGTGGACAGCTTGCAGTTGTCCCAGCTGCCGCGATAACGGCGGCGGGTGGGGTAGAGCAGGTCCACATGGTCCAGTGCGCTGATCGGGTCCGGCTGCCGGGCCAGCCGGTAGCGTGCCTTCAGCAGTGGCGCATCGTAGCTGCGGCCGTTGTAGCTGCAGAACACGGTGGACGGCTGCAGCCAGCTGGCGAAGGTGGCCAGCATCGCGTCCTCGGCGGCCATCGTGGACATCAGCAGCTGGCGGATGCGCAGGCCTTCGCCGCGTTGCGGGCAGGCATGCCAGTCGGCGGCGCCGATCATGAAGGCGCGGGTGCCGGTGCCACCGGCCAGGCCGGTGGTTTCGGTATCGAAGAACATCAGGTCGCGCGCGGCCACGTGCTGGCCTTCGCGGCGGGCGAAGTCCAGTGACAGCGGCTGCGCCGGAATCGGCTGTGGCTGCAGCGATTCGATCAGGAACAGGCCCGGTGCAATTTCTTCACCGGGCAGTTGCCGATCCTGCGCGCTGGCGCGTGCCGGGGCGGTACCACCGCGTGTGCGCAGGCCGAGCAGCCGATGCAGGCTGCCCACCTCCGGCCGTCGCAGCGGTGCGGGAGCCGACGGGGCAGCCGCAGCGCCGGTCGGCTTGTGGCGGATCTCCTGCTCGACCCAGGCGAATACCGAGCGCTCAGCCGGTGGCTGTCGTGCATCGTTGGCGGCCACCGGGGCGGGTGCTGCGGGCGGCGGCTCGACCGCAGGCGGCGTGCTCGCCTTTGGGTCGCCGGCCTGCTTGCGCAGCAGGCGCAGCTTGTCCAGGCTCAGGCTCACGGTGCCAGCAACTCCATCGGCTCGCGCGGGGTCATCACCACATCGGGTACGTGCTGACACGCTTCAGCGTCGAACAGGTCCAGCACGCGCAACGCCAGTGCGCGCGGCGAGGTTTCATCTTCTTCCTGCGCGGCCAGCACCGGGCCGACGCAGGCCGGGCAGCCGGCCTTGCAGTCGCAGCGCTGCACCAGTTCGCGCGCGCGCTGCACCAGTTCGGCCTGGCGCTGCCACAGCGGCTCGCTGAGGCCGACGCCACCGGGGAAGTTGTCGTACAGGTACACGGTGGGCACGAATTCCTGCAGCAGCTCGACCACGCCGGGGTCGCCATTGCTGCCACGCAGTTGGCCACGACCGCTCTGGTCGGCGATCGCAAACCACGCGCCGTCGCCGTTGCCGACCGATTTCTGCAGGTCGCGCGCATCGGCCATCACCGCCACGGTGGCGACGATGTGCAAGGCGTAGGCGGCGCCGAGGAAGCCATCCAGCGCATCCTGCTTGCTGGCGAACGCGCGCAGCAGCAGCGTCTGTGGCAGCTGCCACCAGACCGCAGTGGTGTGCAGTTCCTGGTCGGGCAGGTTCACCGGGCCGTAGCCGATGTTCTCGTGGGTGTAGTAGCGGATCTTCTTGTAGCCGGCTACGCGGCGCACCACGTGCACTTCGCCATGGTGCGAATCGCCACGGCCGGCCACGCCGCCGTCGAAACGGTCCAGCACCTTGAGCTTGGTGAAGTCGATGCTGTCGGTGTAGTAGTCCACGTGGGTGCGGGTGACGTAGGCCTTGCGCCCGTCCCAGTCCAGCGTCTCCACCTGGTACGGGGTGGACTGCACCATGTGGATCGCCCCTTCGTACAGGGTGAGTGCGGCGGCGGAGTAATCCACTTCGGCGATGATCTGCTGGCGGCCATCGCTGCGGTCGACCACCACGAAGTTGCCATCGGCCACCGCGCGCAGGCTGACTGCGTTGGCCGGATAACTGTCGGCGATCCATTCCCAGCGTTCGCCTTCGCGGTGGATCACTTCGGTCTCGGCCAGCGCCTCCAGGAACACTTCCGGATCGATCGGGCCGAAGCCATCGCCGACCCGGAACGGCAGCTCGAACGCTGCGCAGCGGATGTGGTCGAACAGGATCAGTGGCTGGTCCGGCGCGATGCGCGCGTGTTCGGGTGAGGCCTCGGCGAAGAAATCCGGATGGCGCACCACGTACTGGTCCAGCGGTTGCGAGCTGGCCACCATCACGCCGAGTGCGGGCTGCTGGCGGCGACCGGCGCGGCCGAAGCGCTGCCAGGTGGCGGCCACGCTGCCGGGGTAGCCATTGAGGATGACCACGTCCAGGCTGCCGATATCCACGCCCAGTTCCAGCGCCGAGGTGCTGACGATGCCGTCGATGTTGCCCGCACGCATCGCACGTTCGGTCTCGCGTCGCTCGGTGGGCAGGTAGCCGCCGCGGTAGGCGCGGATGCGCGGTGGCTTGCGCGGGTCGTGGTCGAAGATGTCCTTCAGGTACTTGGTCAGCACCTCCACCATCAGCCGGGTCTGTGCGAACACCAGCGTCTTCAGCCCGGATTTGATCGCGATGCGCGCGATGCGGTTGCTCTGCGAACGTGCCGACGCGCGCAGGCCCAGGTCCGGGTTGATCACCGGCGGGTTCCACAGCAGCACCTGCTTGGGCCCACTGGGTGCACCGGATTCGGTGATGGCAGTGACCGGCGCCTCGATCAGCGCTTCGGCATGTGCCTGCGGGTTGCCGATGGTGGCCGAGCACAGGATGAACTGCGGTTGCACGCCGTAGAACGCGCAGATGCGCTTGAGCCGGCGCAGCACGTTGGTGACGTGGCTGCCGAACACACCGCGGTAGGTGTGCACTTCGTCGATGACGATGTAGCGCAGGTTCTCGAAGAACTGCGCCCACTTGGTGTGGTGCGGCAGGATGGCCTGGTGCAGCATGTCCGGGTTGGAGACCACGATGTCGCCATGCAGTCGGATGGCCTGGCGCGCATCGCCGGGGGTGTCGCCGTCGAAGGTGAAGGCCTTTACGCCCAGATCGCCGGCGCGGTTGAGTTCCAGCAGTTCGGCCACCTGGTCCTGGGCCAGCGCCTTGGTCGGAAACAGGTACAGCGCCTTGGCCTTGTCCTGCATTGCGGCACTGACCACCGGCAGGGTGTAGCACAGCGACTTGCCGCTGGCGGTGGGGGTGACGATGGCCACGTGTTCGCCGCGCTGGCTGGCCTCCCAGGCCTCGGCCTGGTGGCTGTAAAGCTGTTCGATGCCGCGCGCCTTCAGCGCGGCGGCCAGTGCCGGCGGCACCGAGTCGGGAACCGGCGCGTAGCGGCCTTCGCGGCCCGGAATGGCGAAGCTGCCGGTGATGCGGTCCTGGTAGCGGCGCTGCAGGCGCGCACTGAGCAGCGCACCGTCGCGGGCGGGCAGGCCATCGCGGGTGGCGAGCTTCTGCTCCGCATCGGCGGTGCGCTTGGCGAGTTCGTAAGCCATGGAAGGTGGAGCCGGGACGGTTTGCGAGGGGTCACATGGCACCACATCCACGTCTCAGGATGTGAGACACCGGCGTGGGACGGAGTGAACCGTTCAGAGCCCCCGGCGTCGCAGCTGCTCCGCAGGCTGAACCGTCGCCGCACCGGCAACGAAATCTGAAGCTCGCATCCGTATTCTTGCCGCAGGACGCAACCAACAGGGTGGATGGCGGTGGCACGACTCGGAACGCAGGGAGCACTCCTGACCAGCCTGTTGCTGGCCGGCATTGCGCAGGCGCAACAGGAGGCGCCCCAGGCCACACCCGCGCCGGCAGCGCAGGCGCAGACGCCGGCGCCGCCGGCACTTGCCGCCACGCCACCGGACAATGTGACCACCCTCGGCGAAGTACGTGCGCTCAAGCCGGAAGACGACCAGCCGCTGGACCTGTACCGCTTCAAGAACCCGGTGAAGTTCGGCGACAACCGCTTCAGCCGCGACTGGAGCGAGCCGCCGTCGCCAGAGCAGGTCAGCCTGGGCGGTGGCTACATCATGATGGGCGTGGTCAAGGGCGTGCTGGCAGCGGGCCGGGGCTTGAACAAGCTCACCGGCGGGCCGGACCAGATCCAGTCGGCCATCGCACGGCCGCCACCGGAACTGAGTGTCGAGCAACAGCGCCGCGCGCTGCAGTTCTGTCAGGCGCAGGAGGGTTGCGCCGCGTCGCCATCCCGATAGCCCGGTTATCCTGCCGGCGTCTCCATGGAGGTGACTGCCATGTACCTGCGTACGTTCTGCCTGCTGGCCGCGTTGCTGCCGGCCTCCGCCTTCGCTTCGGACATTGCCGATGACGGCAGTTGCCGCAACGGCGCCTTCCCCTCTGATCAGAGCAGGTTCGCGCTGGCGCGGGTGGTCGATGCACCGCGCCTGTACCTGCTCGGCGACATGGACGGTTGCCCCGCCAAGGGCGAACCGGCCTGCCGCCAGCGCAGCTACGTGGTCAACGGCGATACGGTGGTGACCGGGCGCGATCTGGGCCGCTACCGCTGCGCGTTCTTCCCGAACAAGGTCGGCGGCAGTGCGGGCTGGGTGGACCGCAGCAAGTTGCAGCCGTTGCCTGCGCTGGTGCCGTCGCTGCGGGACTGGGCGGGCAACTGGAAGGACGGCGACAACGGTCTGCGCATCTCGGTGCAGGGTGGGCAGCTGCATGTGGAAGGCGATGCCTACTGGCCGTCCGCCAACCCTACCCCGGAGCAGCGCCCGTACGGGCCGAACCTGGGCCAGGTGGAAGCGCGTGCGACGCCGCGTGGCGCCGATGTGGAATTCGCCGAGGACACCTGCAGGGTGCGCGTGCACTCGCTGGGCGAGGTGCTGATCGTGGCCGACAACGGTGAGTGCGGTGGCATGAACGTGCGTTTCAATGGTGTGTACCGGCGCGCGGACAAACGATGATGCTATGGATGGGGTCAGAGCCCTTTCGCGGGCGAAAGGGATCCGACCCCGGAATCACGACCCCGCAATCACCGCCGCCGCTCCAGCCACCACAACAACGCGGCACACAGCACGAAGGCCAGCCACCAGGGCCAGCGTGAGCCGGTTACCGGCTGCATAACCGAGATGTCTGCCGAGGTGTGCGACGCCAGCGCCTGCGTGGTCGCATCGATCATCGCCTGCCGATGCAGCGCTGGCGCCTGCTTCGGGTCGAACACATAACGCCAGACCGTGCTGTCGCCGTAGCGCAGGCGCTGCCAGCCCGCTTCGCGTGGCCACCAGCCGGCGCAGCGCAGGGCCGACGTCGTGCCATCCACCCGCAGTGGAACATCGTCGCCACGTTCGTTGAAGACCTGCAGCGGCGCCTGCACGCCACACAGCGCCTGCCGCTCACCTGCCCAGGCGATCGACTGCGGTGACCACAGCGCATCACCGCCGGTCTGCGCACGTGCCAGCGTGGCGACCACGCCGCTCCACAGTTCGCCATGACGATCATCGCGACCGGCCAGCACCCAGCGCCAGCTGTCGGTCACTGGCAGCAGGCCGATGCGGCCCTTGCCGACCGCGCGCCAGCCGCCGACGGTGTTGCCGCCACGGTCCAGCAGCAGAGGGTTGCTGCCCGGTGCCTGCAGCACCAGTGTTTCCAGCGCGGGCAGGGTGGCACTGTGCGAGCTGCGGTCGGCGTCCTCGCCGTCGCGGGTTGGCAGCGTGCCGGCGGCCAGCGGGCCACGCCGAGCGGCCAGCATCGCGCTTTCGCCGTCGCCCGCAAGTTCAAGGGCGCGGCTGCTGCCGTCACCCCGCAGCGGCAGGCCCAGATCATGCAGGCGTTGGCGCGCCCCGGCCGACGGTGCGCCGGCACTGCGAACCAGCACACCCAGTCCATCGCGCAGCGCCTGGCGCACGCCGGCCATCTGGGCTGCACTCAATGCCGCCAGGCTGCGTTCGTCCAGCAGCAGCAGGTCAGCGCGGGCCAGCGAGGCCGCGTCAAGCGACACCGCGCCATCGCCGACGCTGAGACCGGCGCCGGTATCGGCCTGCACCTGCACACGGATGCCCGCATCGGTGGCCCAACGGCGCAGGTACTTCAGCTCCGGCCCCGGTGCACTGGCGCGTACCAGCAGGCGCAGGGGGCGGCTGGCAGCGTCTGCTGCGGCACCGGTACGGTGTCCACCACGTGACCGCTGGCATCGAGCAGGCGCAGGCGGAACACACTGCGGCCTTCAGCGCGGGCGACGCCACTGAGCCGCACGCTACCGTCACCGGGCAGATCCGCGCGATCAATCACGCTGTCGGCCGGGTCCAGCAGTTCGGCCTTGGCGTTGGCCACGCCGCGCGCCTGCGCCTGCACCTCGAAGCGCGCGCCCGGGGCGACATCGGCCGGGGGCTGCAGCGCCATCCAGCCGCGCGGTGCGGGCGCCGGTTGCCAGCGCACGTCGCCGGGCAGCACCGCGTCGCGATCGCGCGCGCTGAGGCCGGCACCGACCAGGGTCAGCGTGGACGCAGGATGCTGGCGCAGCGCGGTGGCCAGATCGGGCACGCGCTGGCCGCCCGCCACAGCGGCCGCCTCCGGCAACAGCAGCAGCGGGCTGTCGCTGGCCGGCAGTGCGCCGGCGTTGTCGGCCTCGGCGCTGAGCACCACCAGGCCCGCCGCGGGCTGCTGATGGCGTGGTGGCAGCAGGCAGAAGTACAGCAACGTTGCAGCAACGATCTGCAATCCCACAATGATCCACGGCCGACCACGATGCGCCGTGCGTGCGCGCAACTGGCGCACGCTGGCGATGGCCACGACCAGGGCCAGTGCCAGCGCAATCCACAGGTTCAAACCGGAGGCGTTCATGGCTGCGCCTCCAGCGCGTCGAGATAGCGCTGCCCCATCGCATCGGTCGCGCTGCGCCGCATCACCTGTGGCAACGGTCGCTGCAGGGCACGCCACAGCTGCGCGCGCAGGCGTTGACGGCAGTCGCCGCAGCCGGGTTCGATGCGCAGCTGTTCGATGGCGGCGGCCAGGTCCAGTGCGTCGGGCAGGTAGGCGGCGTTGCGCTGCTGCCAGCCGGCCAGTGCATCCAGGTCAGGGGCGCCGGCGTCGTCGCCGAGACGCTGCCAGGCTTCAACAATGGCCGGATCCGGCGGCGTGCGTGCGGCCAACGGCAGTTCGCGGCTGGCCAGCCCGGCGCGATCACCGCCCAGCCGGCGGCTTTCATCGATCGGCGGCAGCTCCGGCCCGACCCGCGCCAGATAGATGCGTTCGGCCTGCTGCACCTGCTTGATGAAGCCCAGCGCCTTGTACGCGAACGGCAGTGCCTGCTGCGGGCGGCCCTGACGCAGCTCGCCTTCGGCCGACCACATCTGGTCCAGCGCCGCCTTCAGTGTGGCGCGCGTCTGCGGGTCGAGCAGGGTGGCTGCCTCGGCGTGGTCGTGGGTGTGGCCGTACTCGGACAGCACATCGGTGGCGCTGCCGAACACCGGCGGCGTATCGGCGTTGCTGGCGCTGCCGCCATGATCGTGGCCATGCTCATCGTGTGCGCCGGCGTCTGCGCCATGGTCGTGATCGTGATCGTCGTCATGACGGTCAGCGGTAGGCGCATCGCTGGTGGGCAGGTCGCGGGTCGGCGGTGGCTTGGGCGCGCCTTCGCTTTCCTCGCCCAGGAACTGGCCGTAGCGCAGGCGCAGGATGCGCTGGTCGACACCGATCGCGTCGCTGCGTTTGACGAAGTCCTCGGCGCCCAGGCTGCGCTGCTGGCGGATCAACGCCTCGGCGTCGATGATGATCTGGCGCTGGCTGCGGAAGTAGGCCGGCAGCGTCTTCTTGATGCGGCCCTCCAGCTCGGCGCCGAGTGCCACTTCGGCGCTGGGAAGGCGCAGGATCACGCTGCTGCTGCGCCCTATCTGCGCTACCGGTGCGTGGTTGTCGCGCACCTCCAGCTGGGCGATCACATCGTTGCCGGGCTGCGCACCCAGCGCGGCCAGATCGAGGGTATGCGCGAAGCGCCGTGCGCTCGGCTCGCCACTGCCGGTGAGGCGGACACTGCGCTTGAGGAAGGTGATGTTCTCGCCGCTGCCCTGGGTGGTGGTGATTGACAGGGTCGCCTGTGCGGCCACGCCGTAATCGTCGTTGGCCTCGAAGCGCAGTGCCCATTGCCGTTGCCCGGGCGTGCCCAGTACCAGGCTGGCCGCCGGTTCCAGCACGCGCACGCTGGGCGCGCGATCGGCCACCACGTCCAGCCGATGCAGGCGGGTTTCGGCCAGTGCCGGTTCGCTCACCACGCGATACAGCACCGGCGCGCGTGCCACGTCCTGCGCCTGCCATTGGCCGTCGCGCTCGTTCAGCGGCAGGCGTCGGCCATCGTGGAACTGCAACCAGGCCCTGCTCGGTGCACGGTCGAAGCGCAGCGACCAGGACAGGCGGCTGTCGGCGGCCACCTTGGCATCCAGCGCGTTCTGGGTGAGCGTCGCCTGGCCGGTATAGGCCGGTGCGTCGATGCGCAGGCGGCTCGATTGCAGATGCAACGGGCCGGCGGGCACGGAGGTGCCTGGCACCACGGGGACAGCCGCGCCGGGGCCGTTGCCCGGGCGTGGCCAACCCAGTGCCAGCAGCGCGATGGCCAGGCCTGCGATCCAGCATAGGGCCAGCACCGTGCGCGGCCAGCGCGGGCGAAGCTCCGGCATTGCACGTTGCAGCAGCGCCAGCACATGTGTGCGCTGGCGCTGCTGCAGCGGATTGAGCGTGGTGATGTCGGCGAACAGCAGATCGGCACTGTCCTCACTGGCACCGCTGCCATCGAGCTGGCGTTGCAGCCACTGCCGGTCCAGCCGGCGCGCGCGCGCAGTGGCCAGCGCCGCGCAGGCAAGCAGGCTGACCGTGCCGACCATACAGGCGAGGTCGAAGCCGGCCAGGCGCAGGGCCAGCACCGTGGCGGCCAATGCCCAGGGCAGGCCCAGCAGCAGGGTGATGAGCGCGCGTCGTCGTCGTGCGCGCCGCCAGGCGTGCTGCACGGTACTCATGCAGGCACCCTGCGGCGGGCGCTGCTGGCCATCCAGCGTTCCAGTGCGAACAGCAGCACGATCAGCAGCACCAGCCAGGCGGTGGGTTCACGCAGCGGAGGTGTTGCCGCAGGCAATGCCGCGTGCTGCGGCGTGTGGTCTGCCGCATCGCCCAGACGCGGTGACGGCGGGGGTTGCAGCGCCAGCAGCAACGAACGCGGCAGCCCGGGATCGCGCAGCGTGGGGTTGCTGGCGATGTCCCAGTCGCCGGGCAATGACAGCAGTCGGCCGTGGCCGATGCGCTGCTGCCACAGCAGCGGCGTGCCTTCAGGGCTGCGCAGCAGTACCGCGGCCTCCGTGGTGGGCTTGGCGGCGGTCAGTACCGTGCCACCATCGCGCAGCCACGCCTGCCAGGCCGGTGGCAGCGCATCGTTGCCGCTCCATGTGCCGATCTCGCCGGGTTCGGGCAGGGCACCGGCCGCCAACGGTGCCGGTGGCGCCTGCACGGCCCAGGCCCGCTGCAGCGCGTCCAGCCAATGCCGGGCGGTGCCGGGTGCATCGGCAGGCACGCGCAATCGCGGCGGGGGCGGCAACCGCCGTGGTGGTGACCGCAAGCGGGTGCGTTTTCCACTGCACATCGCGCGACAGCTGCAGGCGTCCGCCGTCCAGGCCGGGCAGCGGATCGGGCACATGCACGGTCAGGGCGGTACCGGCGGGCAGCTGCGCGTCCAGTTCGCGCAGCAGGCTGGGCAGGGAGGCCGTCGATGCAGATGGCGGCTGATCGACAGCGGGGAAGCCAGGTGCCAGCCAGTGCCAGTTGCCATCCTCGGCCGTTCCACGCAGTGCCGCAGCATCCAGGCCCGGAGCCACCACCGTCCATGCAGCGGGGACCGGCGCAGGGCCGGTCAACGCAGGCCGCGCCAGCAGCAGCGCCAAGGCTGCCAGCAGTAACAGCCGCACCAGCAGCAACGGCCAATCATCGAAGCGGATGCGCTGGCGCGGCCGGATCTGTGCGCGCAGCCAACGCAGTGCGGCGAAATCCAACGGCGTATACGGATGGCGACGGGCGAGATGGATCAGCAGCGGCAGCAACCAGGCGGCAAGTGCCGCCAGCCCCAGTGGAAACAGCAGGTTCATGCGCCGCCTCCGCGGCCGAACAGGGCCTGCAGGGGCTGGTCCAACGGCTGGTCGAGCCAGCCGGTGGCGCTGGCGATGCCACTGGCCTGCAGGCGCGTCTGCAGCGTGCTGCGTGCATCGGCGAAGCGCTGCAGGTAGTCGGTACGGATCGCCGCGCCATCGCCCAGCAGTTCTTCGCCGGTCTCCGGGTCGCGGAAGCGGTGGCCGGCGTCGAATGGGAAATCGCGTTCGTCTGCGCTCAGGATCTGCAGCAGTGCCACTTCGCGGCGGGCGCTGGCCAGTTGTTCCAGCAGCACGATGCCGGCCTCGTCGAAGCCATCGCCGATGGCCAGCAGCAGGTCGCCCGGGCGAACGCGTTCCCACAGCGGGCGCAGGCGCTCGCTCAGCGGCCAGCCGCCACGTGCCTGCAGCGCCTGCAATTGCAGATACACACGGTCGCGCTGGCGTGCACCGCTCGCGGCCGGCACCAGCTGCAGGCCGTCGCCATTGACGGCCAACAGGCCGAAGCGATCACCCTGTTGCAGGGCCAGTTCAACCAGGCACGCCGCCACGCCACGCATATGGTCCAGTCGCGTGCGCTGCGGTGCCGCGCGATCGGCCTGGCCGGCCGAGGCGGTGGCATCGAGCAGCAGCCAGACGGTGATCGGGCTTTCGCGTTCGGACTCGCGCACGAAGAAACGGTCCGAGCGCGCGTACAGCTTCCAGTCGATCTGGCGCAGTTCGTCACCCGGCTCGTAGGCACGGTACTGCGCGAACTCCAGGCCGGCACCGCGGCTGCGGCTGGCGTGCTGGCCGATGCCACTGGCACCGCTGGCCAGGCGTGGCCGCAACCGCAGCAGGCGCAGGCGCGCGCGCAGTTCCGGTGGCAGGGTCAGCGGGGTGCCTGCGTTCACGCGTGGATCAACCCGGGAACGGCACGGCCTGCAGCAGCGCGGCGACCACGTCGTCGGCACGCTTCTGCTCGGCCTCGGCGGCGAATGACAGCAGCAGGCGATGACGCATCACCGGTGCGGCCAGCGCCTGCACATCCTCGCGGGTGGCGGCGAAACGGCCCTGCAGCAGTGCACGTGCCTTCGCCGCCAGCACCAGCGACTGCCCGGCACGCGGGCCGGCGCCCCACTTCACCCACTGGTTGATCGCCGCAGGTGCACCGTCGCCGGGTCGGCTGGCGCGTACCAGGCGGGTGATCCAGGCCAGCACATCGGGGCTGACATGCACCTGGCGCACGGCCGCCTGCAAGGCAATCACCGCCTCGGCATCCATCACCTTCGGTACCGCGTCGGTGGCACCGCCGGTGGTCTGCTCCAGGATCTGCCGCTCTTCGTCCTCGCTGGGGTAATCCACCAGCACGTGCAGCAGGAAACGGTCCAGCTGCGCTTCCGGCAGCGGGTAGGTGCCGGCCTGCTCGATCGGGTTCTGCGTGGCCAGCACGAAGAACGGCGCCGGCAGCGCATAGGTGGTGCCGGCGTAGCTGACCGTGCGTTCCTGCATTGCCTCCAGCAGCGCCGCCTGGGTCTTGGGCGGGGTGCGGTTGAGTTCGTCGGCCAGCAGCAGATTCGTGAAGATCGGGCCCTGCTGGAAGCGGAAATGGCGATGACCGGTGCCGTGGTCTTCTTCCAGCAGTTCGGTGCCGAGGATGTCACTGGGCATCAGGTCGGGGGTGAACTGCACGCGCCGGAACTGCAGTTCCAGTGCCTGGCCCAGCGAGCGCACCAGCAGGGTCTTGCCCAGTCCCGGCGCACCTTCCAGTAGGCAGTGGCCGCCGGCCAGCAGGCCGATCAGCAGCTGCTCGACCACGGTGTTCTGGCCCACCACGGCACGTGCGAGCGCAGCGCGCAGATCGTGCAGGCGCGGCAGCAGGGAATCGAGGTCGGGGGCGGTCATGGGCGTGCAGGTCCTATCAATTGTTCAACGCGTACATCACGATGTTGACGCCGAAGCGGGTGTTGTCTTCGGCCAGGAAACGCTTGTTGCGCCAGTCGTAGTCCCACTCGCAGCCGTAGTCCTTGTTGCTGTAGAGCAGGCCCAGGCGGCCATCGACCTCGATGCCCTTCAGATAGTCGTGCACCAGGTCGTCGCCCCAGCCGTTGAGTTCGAAGCTGGTGGCAGGCGGGCCGTCGGGGAAGCGGAAGAAGCTGCGGTACAGCGCGTGGCTGTTGGGCAGCTTCTGCAATGCGTTCGGCCCGAACAGGCGGCCCATCTGCGCCTCGAACGAGGTGGCGAACAGGCCGTCGATGTCATGGTTGCAGTCATCGACGAAGACGAAGCCACCGTTGCGCACGTAGCGCACGAAGTTCTGCCGCTCGGCGGCGTTGAATTCCACCAGCGTGTGCCCGGCCAGGTAGCAGAACGGCGCCTCCAGCATGCGCGGGTCCGCCAGTGCCACCACGTGTTCCTGCGGGTCCACCCGCAGCGAGGTGTAGTCGATCAGCGAGGTGATCAGGTTGGACGGCATGCGCGCGTCCACGTCCCAGTCGCCCGAGTCGTACTGCAGGCGGGTGAACCAGAAGTCGTAGCGCGAACTGCGCGGGCCCGCCTGCGCCCAGGCCGGCAGCGCCGCCGCAGAAGCGGCAGCAGCCAACCAGCGCAGGCAGGCCCGGCGATCCATCAGACCGCGTCGGACAGCGAGGTGAAGGTGAAATCGCGCAGCTTCATCGGCGGGATCATCATCACGTAGCTGGATTCATCACCGGCCACGCGCACCGGCTTGCCCAGCTCTTCGATGTTGTTGAGCATGATCACCGGCGATTCGTTGAAGCGGAAGTTCTTCACCGGGTGCTTGATCTGGCCGTTCTCGATATAGAAGGTGCCGTCGCGGGTCAGGCCGGTCAGCAGCACGGTCTGCGGATCGACCATGCGGATGTACCAGGTACGCGTGACCAGGATGCCCTTCTGGGTGCCGCGCACCAGCTCGGCGGTGCTCTTCTCGCCACCGCTCATCAGCAGGTTGCCCGGCGAGGCCTTGGCGGTCTTGCCCTGCTTCTGGGCCCAGAAGCGCGAGTAGTCCAGGTTGGCCACCTTGCCGTTCTCGATGATGGCCATGCGTTCGCGCGGCAGGCCATCGTTGTCCCACGGCAGTACCGGCGCGTCCGGGTGCCACGGGTCGGCGATCATGGTCACGCGCGGGTCGTAGACCTGCTCGCCCAGCTTGTTGCCGCCACCCTTCTTGGACAGGAAGCTGCGGCCTTCATCGGCCGAGCGTGCACTGAAGAAGTTCATCATGAAGCTGATCAGGCCCGCGGCCGCGCCGGCTCCAGGATCACCGTGTACTTGCCTGGTTCCAGCGCCTTCGCTTCGGCCGATTCGGTGGCCTTGCGCATGGCGATGCGGATGTCCTGCTCGGCCTTGAAGTCCGCCGCATCCTTCAGGTTGCGGCCGACCCAGCCCGAACCGCGGCCATCTTCGGTGCGCACGGTGCAGGTGTAATCGAAGTTGGTGGTGCGCTGGTAGGCGAAGTTGCCGTTGCTGTTGGCGGTGGCCTGGAAGCCCTGGCCGTCTTCGAGGAAGCCGGCGGCAATGAGCCCGTTGCCACGGCACGGTGCGATCGAATCGGCGGCGACCTTGGCGCGGAAGGCCGGATCGATCGCGGCGGTGGATTCGCTGAAGGTCGGGCTGGCGCGGTAGCTCTGCTTGCCGATGGCCGGCATGAACTCCGGGTTTTCCGGCGCCAGGCGGGCCAGGTCTTCGGCACGGCGCACCACGCGTTCCAGCGCGGCGTCGTCGAACTCGTTGATCGAGGCGGTGCCTACGCGCTTGCCGAAGGCCACGGTGACGGCCAGTTCGGTGTTGTCGACAATCCCGCTGGTGGAAACATTGTTCAGTGCGAAACGGATGTTGCCGCTGATCGCGCCGGCCAGCACGGCAGTGCACTCGTCGGCCTTGGACAGGGCGATGACCTTGTCGAGGATGGCCTTGGCCTGGGCTTCGGTGAAGATACTCATGGTGTAAGGGCTCCTGACCGGTCAGCCGAGGCTGCGTGCGGTGTTGATGACGTTGATGCCGTTGAAGCGCGCGGTGGATGAACCGTGCGAGACCGCCGAGACCTGGCCCGGCTGGCCCTTGCCGTCGAAGAACGAACCGCCCAGGCGGTAGTCGCGCTCGTCGGCCACGGCGGTGCAGGCATTCCAGAATTCCGGTGTGCGGATCTGGTAGGCCACGTCTTCCAGCATGCGGGTGATCTGGCCGTTCTTGATCTCGTAGAACAGCTGGCCGCCGAACTGCGCGTTGTAGCGCTGCTGGTCGATCGAGAACGAGCCGTCACCGATGATGTAGATGCCGTTCTCCACGTCCTTGATCAGGTCCGGCACGCTCAGCGGCTTCTTGCCCGGCGCCATCGACACGTTGGCCATGCGCTGGAACTGCACGCTGGACCACGAATCGGCGTAGCAGCAGCCATCGGACTCGGTCTTGCCCAGGATGTGGGCCTGGTCGCGGATGGTCTGGTAATCGACCAGCTTGCCGTCGCTGATCAGGTCCCAGCGCTTGCACTTCACGCCTTCGTCGTCGTAGGCGACCGCGCCCAGGCTGCCCGGCTGGGTCTTGTCGGCGAAGATGTTGACCAGCTCGCTGCCGTACTGGAAATGCTGCTCGCGCTTGTCCAGGGTGGCGAAGCTGGTGCCGGCGTAGTTGGCTTCGTAGCCGAGCACGCGGTCCAGCTCCAGCGGGTGGCCGATCGACTCATGGATGGTCAGCCAAGTATGCGACGGGTCGAGCACCAGGTCGTATTTGCCGGGCTTGACCGACGGCGCCTTCAGCTTTTCCTGCGCCTGCTTGGCCGCCGCGATGGCGTCTTCCTTCATGTCGTAGGACGAACCGTAGTTCACCACGCCGTTGGGCGTGAGCACCTTGCCGCTGGCCGCGCCGTCCAGGTATTCGTAGCCCAGGCCCATCGGCGCGGACAGTCCTTCGCGCGTGCGGAACTTGCCGCTGGCCTTGTCGATGGCGGTGACCGTCATCGGCGCCCAGATGCGGTGCACGTCCTGGTCGATGTAGGAGCCGTCGGTGGAGGCGAAGTACTTCTGTTCGTTGACCAGGAACAGCATCGAGTTGACGAAGCTGGCACCGGCGCCCATCGCCGCGGCGTTGACGTCCAGCAGCAGGCCAACCTTGTCCTTGATCGGCACTTCCATCGCATTCTTGCGGATCGGCGTGCGCCAGCTCACCTCGCCCACGCCCGGCGCCTTGGCCAGCTGCACCGGCGCGGTCTGCACGCCGGCATTGGCCTTGGCAATCGCCGCGGCCTGCTGCGCGGCGCGGGCCACGTCGGCGGTGCTCAGCGCATTGGTGGCAGCAAAGCCCCACGCACCGTTGACGATCACGCGGATGCCCACACCGGTCGACTCGGTGTTCACCACGTTCTGCACCTTGTCTTCGCGGGTGATCACGAACTGGCGCAGGTAGCGGCCGATGCGCACATCGCAGTAGGTGGCGCCGGCGCTCCGTGCGGCCTGCAGCGCGGCGTCGGCCAGGCGCTTCTTCAGCGCCGGGTCGAGGCTGGACTGCAGCTGCTCGGCGGCGATCGCCTTGCCGAAGAAGGAGGGCACGATCAGCCCGCCCGCGGTAAGCCCGGTCAGGGCCAGGAAGTCACGTCTTTGCAAGGCTGCTCTCCATGTCGAAGGATGGGTGGCTCATGCGCCGAGACTGCGCGCGGTGTTGATGATGTTGATGCCGTTGAAGCGGGTGGTGGACGAACCGTGCGACACCGCCGAGACCTGGCCCGGCTGGCCCTTGCCATCGAAGAACGAACCGCCGAGGCGGAAATCGCGCTCGTCGCAGATGGCGGTACAGGCGTTCCAGAACTCCGGCGTGCGGATCTGATAGGCCGCATCCTCGACCATGCCGGCGATCTTTCCGTCCTTGATCTGGTAGTACAGCTGGCCGCCGAACTGCGCGTTGTAGCGCTGCTGGTCGATCGAGTACGAACCGCGGCCGTGGATGTAGATGCCGTTCTCCACGTCCTTGATCATGTCCTCCACGCTGAGCGGCGTCCGGCCCGGTGCCAGCGAAACGTTGGCCATGCGCTGGAACTGCACGCTGGACCACGAATCGGCATAGCTGCAGCCGTGCGATGCATCGCGGCCGAGGATATGGGCCTCATCGCGGGTGGCCTGGTAGTCGACCAGGATGCCGTCGCGCACCAGGTCCCAGCGCTGCGTCTTCACCCCTTCATCGTCGTAGCCGACCGCGCCGAGGCTGCCCGGCTGGGTCTTGTCGGCGAAGAAGGTGACGATGTCGCTGCCCCAGCGGAAGCCGGCATCGCGCTTGTCCAGCGTGGCGAAGCTGGTGCCGGCGTAGTTGGCTTCGTAGCCGAGCACGCGGTCCAGCTCCAGCGGGTGGCCGACGTTCTCGTGGATGGTCAGGAACAGGTTGGACGGGTCCAGCACCAGGTCGTACTTGCCCGGCTTCACCGACGGCGCCTTCAGCTTCTCGCGCGCGTGGCGGGCGGCGGCGATGGCGTCCTCGACCGGATCATAGGAATCGCGGTAGGCGGTAATGCCGCCGGGCAGCTGTACCTTGCCGCGCGCATCACCGTCGAGGAATTCGTAGCCCATGCCCATCGGCGAGGACAGGCCGGCGCGGGTGCGGAACCTGCCGCTGGCCTTGTCGATGGCGGTGGCGGTGAACGGCAGCCAGATGCGGTGGATGTCCTGGTCGATGAACGAGCCGTCGCTGGAGGCGAAGTACTTCTGCTCGTTGACCAGGAACAGGGTGGAATTGATGTAGTCGGCGCCCGCATTCAGTGCGGCGGCATTGAGTGCCAGCAGCAGCTCGACCTTGTCCTGGATCGGCACCGCCATGGCGTTCCTGCGCACCGGCGTCTGCCAGCGCACCTCGCCTACCGCAGGCGTCGGTGCCAGCTGCACCGGCCGGGTCTGGATACCGGCGTTGGCGCGCGCGATGGCGGCCGCCTGCTCGACTGCGGCGCGCACGGCGGCTTCGCTCTGCTGATGGGTGGCGGCGAAGCCCCAGGCCCCGTTGACGATCACCCGCACGCCCACGCCGGACGATTCGCGGTTGGTCACATTGCCGACCTGGTGCTCGCGGGTGATGACCGACTGGTTGAGGTAGCGGCCGATGCGCACATCGCAGTAGCTCGCCTTGGCGCTGCGCGCGGCAGCCAGGGCGACTTCGGCCAGGCGCCGGCGCTGGGCGCTGTCGACCGGGGCCAGCAGCTGTTCGGCGGCGATGGCACGGGAATGCGGCAGCAGCAGGCCCGCCAGGCCCAGACCGGATACAGCCAGGAACTCACGTCGTTGCACAGCGTTTCTCTCTCTCGCTTGCGCGCGGTTGGCAACGCGCCGGACCGATCACGTCAACTGCTCGACTTTCGCCAGCGCGGGGCGTCCGGGCAAGTGACTGCAGTCATGGGTGGGGAGGGTTTCGGCAGGGCTTGCAGCCCTGCACCTGCTCAGAGCGGAAGCAACAGCAACTGCGGGCTGTCCGTGGGTTGGCGGGGCGGTGTGGGTGGGCAGGACACGCCGTAAACCCGTCCGTGGGGGCTCGATGGCGCCATCCATGGCGCCAACGGTCCTGCCCACCCACACCGTCCCACCTCTGACAGATTCCGTGTGCTGTTGGTGGGTGTCGACCTTGGTCGACACATCTGTCAGATATCGAATGAATTCATCCGTGTCGACCAAGGTCGACACCCACCAGAGCAGAATGCCGTTCCGACAGATCGCAGCCAACTGTCGAAGGCGGGGTGGGTCCGGTTGCGGGGGTGTCCGCGGCATGGATGCCGCGGCCAAGCCCCAAGGACGGGTTTACGGCGTCCCCCGCAACCGGACCCACCCTGCCATCCCACAGGAAGCCCGCTTCTGTCTTTGTTGTTGATGTTGCTGTTGTTCCGGGCGGGTGCAGGGCGCAGCCCTGCTCAGTAAAACCCCCTCGTGCACAATGGGCCGACCCCGCCTGGACCCCGTCCTGATGTCGAGCAAGCCGTATTCAGAAGCCTGCGAGCGCAACCGCGAGCCGATCGCCGCCGCACTCGACCCGTGGATGGGCGACCGTCATCGGCTGCTGGAAATCGGCAGCGGCACCGGCCAGCATGCGGCCTTCTTCGCCGAACGCTGGCCGTGGCTGCGCTGGCAGCCCAGCGATCACCCGGACCACCTGCCCGGCATCGAGGCATGGCGTGCCGAAGCGGCATTGCTGAACCTGCTGCCGCCGCTGGCGCTGCAGGTGGAACTGCCGCCGGCACCCGGCCTGTCGCTGCCCGAGGGCAGCACGTTCGACGCCGCGTTCAGCGCCAACACGCTGCACATCATGAGCTGGGACCACGTACAGGCGCTGTTCGCCGCGCTGCCGTCGGTGCTGCGCCACGGCACACTGCTGGCGGTGTACGGCCCGTTCAACTACGGCGGCCACTACACCAGCGACAGCAACGCGCAGTTCGATGGCTGGCTGAAGGGGCGCGACCCGCGCAGCGGCATCCGCGATAGCGAGGCCGTGCAGGCGCTGGCCGCCGATAACGGCTTCACCCGCCTGCGTGATGTGGCGATGCCGGCCAACAACCGGCTGCTGCTGTGGCGGCTGGGCTGAACCGCCGGTAGTGCCGGCCGCTGGCCGGCAATCGATGACCAGGAAGAGGCCGGCCAGCGGCCGGCACCACCTTCAAGCGACCTGCACGATATGCAGCGCCTTCGGGTTGCGCCACTGCGCCAGCAGCGCCGCTTCCCGCGCCTTGGCCTGAGCGAAGTGGGCTTCCTTGACGTGGCCGAAGCCGCGGATGTGCTCGGGCACGCTGGCGATCTCCACCGCCAGCGACAGACGATCATCCTCCAGGCCGTCCAGCAGCACCTGCACCGTTGCCTCGTAGTCGGCAATCAGCTGGCGCTCCATGCGGCGCTCCTCGGTGCGGCCGAACACATCAAGGCGCCCGCCACGCAGGAACTTCAGCCTGGCCAGCAGACCGAAGGCCTTGAACATCCACGGGCCGTATTCCTTCTTCAGCAGCCGGCCCTGTTCGTCCTTCTTCGCAAACAGCGGCGGCGCCAGGTGGAAGCGCAGCTGGTAATCGCCCTCGAACTGCTGCTGCAGGCGGCGCTGGAAGTCGCCGCTGGTGTACAGGCGGGCCACTTCGTACTCGTCCTTGTACGCCATCAGCTTGAACAGGTAGCGGGCCACGGTCTCGGTCAGCGCAGTGGAACCGCCGATGCGTTCGGCTTCGGCGGCGCGCACGCGCTCGACCAGGCTGCGGTAACGGTTGGCGTAGGCAGCGTCCTGGTACTCCACCAGGAACGCCGCACGGCGCTCGATCATTTCATCCAGCGAGCGCGACAGACGGGCGTCGTCCAGCGGCAGGAACGCCACGTCGCCGCCGTGCGAGGGCAGGCCGCGCAGTTCGCGTTCGTCGCCGGTGTTGCGCGGCGCCGCAGTGGCGCCCCACTCGTTGCCTTCCCACTCGCCTGGCGGCAGCGGGTGCAGCGGGCCCGGGGTGGATTCGGTATCGGTATGACGGTTGCGCACCAGGCCGGCGGCCTGCTGCACGGCCTGCGGATCGACCACGGCCAGGCGGCCCCAGGCGAAGGCCTGCTGGTTCATCGCCACGGCGGCGCCATTGAGCTCGATGGCACGCATCAGCGATTCGAATGACAGCGGCACCAGGCCCTGCTGCCACGCATAGCCGAGGATGAACAGGTTGGCGGCGATGGCGTCGCCCAGCAGCGCGGTGGCCAGTTGGGTAGCATCGAGCAGCAACGGCTCCTGACCACCCAGCGCGACGCGCACGCCGGCAATGATGTCGGCCGCCGGGAACTGCATGTCCGGGCGCGTGGTGAAGGTACCCGGCATCGCCTCATAGGTGTTCAGCACCACCTGCGAGCGGCCGGCGCGCACCTTCGACAGTGCCCAGTAGTCATTGACCACCACCATGTCGCAGCCCAGCACCAGGTCGGCCTCGCCGGCGGCAATGCGCACCGCGTGGATGTCGTCCGGGCGGCGTGCGATGCGGATGTGCGTGGTCACCGCGCCGCCCTTCTGCGCCAGGCCGGTCTGGTCCAGTACCGAAGCGCCCTTGCCTTCCAGGTGCCCGGCCATGCCCAGCAGCGCGCCGATGGTCACCACGCCAGTGCCGCCGACACCGGTGATCAGGATGTTCCAGGGCTGTTCCAGCGTGCTGCGCACACTGGGTGCGGGCAGGTTGTCCAGCAGCGTGGAGGCATCGCGCTTGCTGCCCTTGCGCGGCTGGCCGCCGTGCACGGTGACGAAGCTCGGGCAGAAGCCGTTCACGCACGAATAGTCCTTGTTGCAGTTGGACTGGTCGATCTCGCGCTTGCGCCCGAACTCGGTTTCCTTCGGCAGCACCGACACGCAGAAACTCTTCTTGCCGCAGTCGCCGCAGCCTTCGCACACCAGCGAGTTGATCAGCACCCGCTTCTGCGGGTCTTCCAGCTTGCCGCGCTTGCGGCGGCGGCGCTTCTCGGTGGCGCAGGTCTGTTCGTAGATCAGGATCGAAACACCCTTCACTTCGCGCAGGCGCTTCTGCACCGCGTCCAGCTCGCTGCGGTCGTGGAACTCGACGTCGCTGGGGAAGTGCTCGCGCTGGCCGGTCCACTTGCCGATGTTGTCCGACAGCACCACGATGGTGTGGATGCCTTCGGCGCGCATCTGCTTTGCGATGTCGGGCACGCTCAGCGGGCCGTCCACCGGCTGGCCGCCGGTCATCGCCACCGCATCGTTGTAGAGGATCTTGTAGGTGATGTTGACGCCGGCCGCGACCGCCTGGCGGATCGCCAGCGAACCGCTGTGGAAGTAGGTGCCGTCGCCGAGGTTCTGGAACACATGCGGGGTATCGGTGAACGGCGCCTGCCCGGCCCAGGTCACACCTTCGCCGCCCATGTGGGTGAAGGTGTCGGTGCTGCGATCCATCCAGGTCACCATGTAATGGCAACCGATGCCGGCCAGCGCACGCGAGCCTTCCGGCACGGTGGTGGAGGTGTTGTGCGGGCAGCCCGAGCAGTAGTGCGGTACACGCGGGAAGCTGGCGCGCGGCAACGCTAGCTCGGCTTCCTTTTCCTGCATCCACTGCAGGCGCTGCTCGATCGATTCGTTGTTGAAGAACTTCTGGATGCGGCGGCCGATCACGCCGGCGATGGTGGCCGGGGTCAGTTCACCGGTGGACGGCAGGATCCACTCGCCGCTCTCGTCGTATTTGCCGACGATGGACGGGCGCTGGCCCCAGCTGGCCGGCCAGTTGAAGAACTGTTCCTTCATCTGGCGCTCGATGAAGGCACGCTTTTCCTCCACCACGATGATGTCTTCCAGGCCCTGCGCGAAGCGCGCGATGCCTTCCGGCTCCAGCGGCCAGGTCATGCCGACCTTGTACACGCGGATGCCGATGTCGGCGCAGGCCGCTTCGTCCAGGCCCAGGTATTCCAGCGCCTGCAGCACGTCCAGGTAGCTCTTGCCGGTGGTGACGATGCCGAGCCGCGCGCGCGGTGCGTCCATCACCACCTTGTCGATGCCGTTGGCGCGGGCAAAGGCCTGTGCAGCCTTCACCGCATAGCGGTGCAGGCGCATCTCCTGGTCCATCGGCGGGTCCGGCCAGCGGATGTTGAGGCCGCCGCCGGGCATCTCGAAGTCTTCCGGCAGCACGATGCGGCGCGCCAGCGGATCGACCTGCACCGAGGCCGACGATTCCACCGTTTCGGCAATGGTCTTGAAGCCGACCCAGCGCCCGGTATAGCGGCTCATCGCCCAGCCGAGCAGGCCCATGTCGAGGATGTCCTGCACGCCGGCCGGGTTCAGCACCGGCATCATCGCGCTGACGAACTCGTCCTCGCTGCCGTGCGGCAGGGTCGAGCTGCGGCAGGCATGGTCATCGGCGGCCAGCGCCAGCACGCCGCCGTAGCGCGAGGTGCCGGCGGCATTGGCGTGCTTGAACACGTCGCCGCAGCGGTCCACACCCGGGCCCTTGCCGTACCACATGCCGAACACGCCCTGCACGTTGGCGCCGGGGAACAGGTTGGTCTGCTGCGTGCCCCAGACCATGGTGGCACCCAGGTCCTCGTTCAGGCCGGGGGTGAACTTCACCCTGGCCGCGTCCAGATGCTTGCGCGCGCGCCACAGCTCCAGGTCGAAGCCGCCCAGCGGGCTGCCGCGGTAGCCACTGACGAAGCCGGCGCTGTCGATGCCTTCGTGCTCATCGCGCAGGCGCTGCATCAGTGGCAGCCGCACCAATGCCTGCACGCCGCTCAGGTAGATCCGCCCCTCGTTGCGGGTGTACTTGTGGTCGAGCGAGTACTCGCGGTCGATCAGGTCGGCGGAAGAGGGCGAAGTGAGTTGCGCGGTACTGGTCATGGCTGGCCCGGTAGGATCGGCTGGCACCGGCCGCGTGCGGGCACGCGGCGGGAAAGGCGCGAATTGTAGCAGCGAGGCCCCGCAGCCCCCGGCACTCGCGCCGGCGGCCATGCTGCGGTTAGGATCGGGGAGAGAGAGGGAGGTTGCGGTTGCAGCCTGGGGAGAAGGGATGTCAGTTTCAGCAAAGATCCTGGCCAGCGTGCTGCTGGTCTCGGGAACGGCCATTGCCTGGGCCGCGCCGGCGCTGCCGGCACCACAGGAGTTCTATTTCGACAGCGATGCGGCCGCGGTGCCGATGGTCGTGGTCCAGTCCGAGGGCGATACGCTGGTGGCGCAGCTGCTGAAGCAGCGCGAGCGTGGCCGCCGTGTGGTGGAGGCGACCGTACAGCTGGCGTCGGTGGCGATCGCCCAGGGCCGTACCGAACTGGGCGATCAGCTGTATCGCGAGGCGCTGAAGGACGCGCCGGTACAGGGCAGCCTGGGCCGTGGGGTACGTTGGAATTATGGCTGGGACCTGCTGCGCCAGGGCCAGGCCGAGGCCGCACTGGAACAATGGCAGGCCGCCGCCGGGGGCTCGTTGAGCAAACCGGCCTGGTTGCCACCCACCTACGCCCTGGCGTTGTGGCGGGCCGGCCAGAAGCAGGAGGCGGTGCAGTGGTATGCCGCGGCGGTGCGCACCGAGCCGGCGCAGTGGAGCGACAGCAGCCGCTATGTGCAGTTGCTGCCGCTGTGGCGTGACGACGAGCGTGCCTCGCTGGCCGAAGTGCAGCAGGCCTGGGCCGCAGCGCCGCCGGCCTGGCCCTGAGGGAGGTGGTTGTGCCGGGTTGCACCCGGCACCCGCAGAGGCGACAGCCGAAGCAACAGCAACAGCCGAAGCAACAGCAACAGCGGGTTTACTGTGGGATGGCGGGGCACTGCGGGTTTGCGGGGCCGCCGTGAACCCATCCATGGGGGCTTGGTCGCCGCATCCATGCGGCTCACACCCCGCAAACCCACAGTGCCCCGCCTTCGACAGGTTCCGGCGGCTGCTGGTAGGTGTCGACCTTGGTCGACACGGTAGATCCACGCCATGCGTGGATGAATCCGCATCGGAATCGAATACTGGAAATCTGATCGAAGAGCAGCCGAGCGTGGGCTCGGCTCTACAAAAAGCGGCCAGCCGACCTGATTTTGCCTTTGCTTTTGCTCTTCTTTTTCTTTTCCGTGGTGGACGCACTCGGACATTGTCAGAGGCCGGGCGGGGTGGGTTCGCGGGGGTGTCCGCGGCATGGATGCCGCGGCCAAGCCCCCAAGGACGGGTTTACGGCGTCCCCGCGAACTCACCCCGCCCGGCCAACCACGGCTGTTGCGTTGAGCGACCAGCCACGAGGGGCTGCGCCGTTCGCGGGAAACCTCAATCGTCCGCGGAAACCGTGCGCCCCGACGCCCACTCCCGCAATGCCGCCACCTGCTCGGCCATCAGCACCGACAGCGGCCGCGTCGCGCGGATCTCGTTCATCAGCAGCTCGGTATCCAGCGGCCGGCTTTCCGCATGCGCGGCATACAGGCCGGCCACGATCGCCTGCTCGATCTCGGCGCCGGAAAAACCGTTCGCAGCGGCGGCCAGCGCCGGCAGTGCGAAGTCGTCACCGTTGAGCTGGCGTCGCCCCAGGTGCAGCCGCAGCAGCTCCACGCGCACCTCCGGGGTGGGCAGGTCGACGAAGAAGATCTCGTCGAAACGGCCCTTGCGCAGCAGTTCGGCGGGCAGCTCATGCACCTGGTTGGCGGTGGCCACGATGAACACCGGTGCCTTGCGCTCGGCCATCCAGGTCAGCAGGTAGCCCAGCACGCGGCGCGAGACACCGCCGTCCTCGCCGCCCGTTGCCAGGCCCTTCTCGATCTCATCCATCCACAGCACGCAGGGCGCCAGCTGCTCGGCCGAGGCCAGTGCCTGGCGCAGGTTGGCCTCGGTCTCGCCGTGGTACTTGTTGTACAGCGCGCCCACGTCCAGGCGCAGCAGCGGCACGCCGAAGCCAGCGGCCGTGGCCTTGGCCAGCATCGACTTGCCGCAGCCCTGCACGCCCAGCAGCAACATGCCGCGTGGCGGGTCCAGCCCGGCCGGCGCCGAGCCGGCGATGAAGGCCACCCGGCGCTGGTTGATCCAGCGCTTGAGCCGGTTGGCGCCGGCCACATCGCCAAAGCGCGCGCTGTCATGCTCGAAGAACAGGTGGCCGCTGCGGTTGAGCAGCTCGAACTTCAGCCGTGCCAGCTGCGGCAGGTCGTCGTCGCGCAGCGCACCGTCGGCGTAGATCAGCTGGCGCGCGATGCGGCGCGCATCGACCAGGCTCAGGCCCTGCAGGTTCTTCAGGATCTTCTTCACCGCCTCGCTGTCGACCTCCACGCGCCGGCCGCCGTGTTCACGGGCGTAGGCGTCGGCCTCTTCGCGCAGCATCTTCAGCAGCGCGTTGGCATCGGGCAGGCGCGGGTTGAAGCGCACCGCCAGCGCTTCCAGCTCGGCCGGCAGCTCGACCTTGGCGCCGATCAGCACCAGCACGTGCGGCTCGCTGTGGCGGCGCTGGATCAGGTCGCGCAGGGCGCGCTGGTGGCTGGCGTAACCCAGGTAGGGGTGGAAATCGAGCAGCAGGTAGACCCCGCGCTGCTCGGCCTGGCGGATCATCTGCAGCGCCGCGCTGGCATCGGGAGGCCCGACCGGCGGGTCCTCGCTGTCCAGGTCGATGCGGCGCAGGCCCTCGGTGATCGACCAGCGGTGCAGGGCCCGCCACACATGCATCAACGTCTGCCGGAACAGTTCGACGATACGACCCTCGTCCTGGGTTTCAATCACGATCAGGGGGTATTGGCGCGGATCAGTGCGCTCAGGTCCTGCAGTTCGCTCATGCCGGTTCGATCCTTCGGGGGCGCCACGATAGCAAAGGCGGCGGCCACGGGTTCAGCACGGCGCTACCTTCCGTCACCACCGCCGGTGTACGCTCGGGGCACGTACCCGGAAGCGAGGCTGGCATGAAGACGATCCTGGTGGCCGGTTCCAAGGGCGGGGTGGGCAAGACCACCGTCGCCACCCACCTGGCCGCGTACGCGGCATTGCAGGGCAAGGCCACGGTGATCGCCGATGCCGACCCGCAGGGCTCCAGCACCCGCTGGGCACAACGCCGTGCCGGGCTGGAAAGCGCGGTGCTGCCGATCGATGTGTATCGGAAGAAGCAGTGGGCACAGAAGCTGCCCGACGGCACCGATACCGTCATCATCGATGCACCGGCCGGCGCGCTGGCCGACGATATCCCCCATTTCCTCGACGCAGCCGACGCGGTGGTGGTGCCGGTGCTGCCCTCGGCGCTGGACATCGAGGCCATCGTCGGCTTCCTCAACAGCCTGGCGCAGAACCCGCGCGTGCACAGCCGCAAGTTGCCGGTCGGGCTGGTCCTCAACCGCACCAAGCCCTGGACCCAGACCTCGCAGCAGGCGTTGCAGATGCTGGCCGAATGGCCCTACCCGGTGGTGGCGCAGCTGCGCGACAGCCAGAGCTATGTGGTCATGACCGGCCTGGGCCGCAGCCTGTTCGATTACCGTTCGGCACAGGTGCGTGAACACCAGGCTGACTGGGAACCCCTGCTGTCCTGGTTGAAGCTGTGACGCGTGCGTCACTCCTGTTGCTGCACCCTCATTCCCATGGAAACCCGCGATGCGTGAACTGATCCTGCTGCGCCATGCCCATGCCGAACCGGCCACGCCGGGCCAGGCCGACCTCGACCGGCCGTTGTCGCCGGTGGGGTTGGCCGAGGCCGAAGCCGCCGGCAAGTGGCTGAAGGAAAACAACCTGCTGCCGGACTGCGTGCTGTGTTCGCCGGCGCGGCGCACCCGCGAGACCCTGGAAGCCGTGCTGGCCACCATCGGTTACGTGGAAAAGCGACTGGAAGACCGTATCTACGAGGCCACGCCCGGCACGCTGGCCGCGCTGGTGGACGACCGCCGCGATCTCGACCGCGTGCTGATCGTCGGCCACAACCCGGGCCTGGAACGCCTGGTGGCGTTGATGACCGAAGGCAGCAGCAGTGACTACCGCGGCATGCCGCCGGCCGGCATCGCCGTGCTCGGCTTCCCGCGCGAGGCCTCGATCGAACCGGGCGTGGCCAGCCTGAACGCGTTCTGGTGGCCGTGATCCGATGAGCCTGGCGCGGCGCAGCCGCTTCCTGCTGCCCGCGCTGCTGGCCTGGGGGCCGGCCTGGGCGGCGGCGCCCTCGCCCACCCCGTTGCCGCCGGTGGTGGCTGAGGCGCAGCGCGTGCTGCGCCTGGATACCGAGCGCTCGCGGATCGGGTTCGAGGTGCGCACCCGCTTCGGCCAGCGCATCGAAGGGGTGTTCCCGCACTTCGAAGGGCGCATCGAGATCCTGTCCGATGGCCGCCACCAGGTGCATCTGAAGATGTTCACCCGTTCGGTGGAGATCCCGGGCAAGGCACGCTACACCGGCTGGATGCGCGGCGAGGAGTTCTTCGATGCCGGGCGCCACCCGGTGGTCGAGTTCGACTCGTTGCCGTACTGGCCCGAGACCGTGGAACAGGGCGGCGACATCAATGGCCGGCTGACCCTGCGCGGCATCAGCCACCCCGAGGCGCTGAGGGTGGAGAAGGCGGACTGCGCCCGGCCGGGCTATGATTGCGACGTCGTCAGCCGCGGTACCGTGCAGCGAGGCCGGTATGGAATGGACAGCTGGCAGCTTGCCTTGAGTGACCGAGTGACCTTCGTATTGCGAGCGCGCCTGAGCGAGGCGCCGAAACCGTGAACCTGCTGCTGCGTGTACTGGCGCTGGCAACCGTGTTGCTGGGCAGCGGCTGCGCATCGCTGTCGCATGCCGAGCGCGACCGTGCCGAAGCGATCGCCGTGCAGGCGCGCTCGAGCGTGGTCGAGTGCACGCGGGCCGACCGCTGCGCGCAGGACTCGCCGCTGCGGGCGCTGGCCGGCCGCGCGTTCACCGAGTCCACCCCCGAACATCCACGCCACTACGCCACCCTGCTGGACGAAGGCGAGGGTGCGCTGGTGGCGCGCCTGAACCTGCTGCGCAGCGCCACCCGCAGCATCGACCTGCAGACCTACATCTTCGACAAGGACGACAGCGCCCGGCTGGTCATCGACGAACTGCTGGCCGCTTCGCGCCGGGGGTGAAGGTGCGCGTGCTGATCGACCAGCTCTCGGCGATCTCCGACCTGCAGATCCTCGGCGCGTTGTCCGGTGCCCACCAGAATTTCCAGCTGCGGGTCTACAACCCGACCTTCGGCAAGGCCCGGCTGAACTACTTCGACTATGCCGGCAGCGTGCTGTGCTGCTTCCGCCGCTTCAACCAGCGCATGCACAACAAGCTGCTGGTGATCGATGATGCGATCGGTGTGGTCGGTGGCCGCAATTACCAGGACGACTATTACGACTGGGACCGCGAGTACAACTTCCGCGACCGCGACGTGATGATCGCCGGGCCGGAGGCGCGTGCCATGGCCGCCAACTTCGATGCGTTCTGGCGTGCCCAGCGCAGCGTGCCGGCCGAGCGCCTGAACGATGTCGGCCGCACCCTGCTGCGCGAGGGCGTGCCGACGCTGCCGCCGGCCACCTTCCGCCGCCCGGAACGGGTACAGCGGGTCAGTGCCGAAGCCAATGACATGGACTTCGTCACCCGTTCCTTCGTCGATACCGCGCTGCCGGTCGCCTCGGTGCGCTACGTCGCTGACCTGCCGCGCAAGCACCGCCGCGAGCAGGCCGATGCGCCGCTGGCCGGGCAGCATGTGACCGAGCCGCAGCTGGATGCGCTGATTGCCGGCGCGCAGCACGAAGTCATCCTGCAGACGCCCTACCTGGTGCTGTCCAAGCCGGCCCAGGCGCTGTTCCGCGAGCTGCGCAAGCGGCCCGAGCCACCGCGCGTGGTGGTGTCCAGCAACAGCCTGGCGGCCACCGACAACCCGATCGTGTACGCGCTGTCCTACAAGTACAAGCGGCGCAACCTGCGCGAACTGGGCTTCAACATCTTCGAGTACAAGCCGTTCCCGCTGGATGCGCCGGTCGACTACCGCAACCTGCTGCCCGATCCGATCGCCGCGCCCGAGGCCGACCACGAGGACGGCCGCAACCCGCTGATCGGCGGCAGTGCGGCCGGCAGCAATGCCGGCGGCGGCGGTGGCTCCGCGCCCGAGGCCAGCGCCAAGGGCCCGGTGAACCCGCGCACCGGCAGTGCCTACCAGAATGCCCGCGAGCGCCGCCGCGCGGCCGGCAGCGAGGTTGAAACGCGCCTGCTGCGCACCGAGACGCGGCCCTCGTTCCTGGGCAGCAAGGCGGTCAACAAGCCATTGCCGGTCACCCGCAAGGGCGCGCGCATGGGCCTGCATGCCAAGTCACTGGTGGTCGATCGCCGCATCGGCGTGGTCGGCACGCACAACTTCGATCCGCGCAGCGAGAACTACAACACCGAAGGCGCGGTGATCATCGACGATCCGGTGTTTGCCGAGCAGCTGGCGCAGAGCATCCTGCGCGATACCCATCCGCAGAACGCGTGGACGGTGGCGCCGCGGGCCAAGCCGCCGGTGCTGTCGGGCTTGAACTACAGCGTCGGCAAGGCCTCCGAGGCCCTGCCGATTCTCGACTTCTGGCCGTGGCGCTATGCCACCGACTACGAGTTCAAGCCGGGCCCGGACTGCCCGCAGCCGCTGCCGCGGCAGAGCCCGGATTTCCACCGCTGCTACGTCGCCGTCGGTGACTTCCCCGAGGTCAACGTCGGCCCGAAGTGGCTGCTGGTGCGCATGCTGACGGCATTCGGCGCCGGCCTCGTTCCCATTCTCTGAAGGTGCCCGCATGACCCAGGTGTTCCGCGAAGCCGTTTCCATCGAGCAGCTCAACGCGCTCAGCCACAACACCGCGATCCAGTCGCTGGGCATCGTCTTCAGCGCGGCCGGTGAGGACTGGCTGCAGGCCACCATGCCGGTGGACGAGCGCACCCGCCAGCCCTACGGCATCCTGCACGGCGGCGCCTCGGTGGTGCTGGCCGAGACCCTGGGCAGCAGCGCCGGCAACCTGTGCGTGGATACCGCCAGGCAGATCTGCGTGGGCCTGGAGATCAACGCCAACCACGTGCGTGCGGTGCGCTCGGGCACGGTCACCGGCACCGCCCGCGCCCTGCATGTGGGCCGCAGCACCCAGCTGTGGGAGATCCGCATCGAGGACGAGCAGGGCCGCCTGGTGTGCATCTCGCGGTTGACCCTGGCAGTGGTGGCCGCTGGCCACGGTTGAGCCCGGACCGGGCCGGTGACGGCGGCAGAACCCAGCGTTCCCCGCCGATTGCCCCGGTCGATCACGCTTATGGCCTAAATCGGCTGGCAGCGATGACGGCCCTCCGGTATCGTGCGCGGATGACTTCCCCACTCCGGCCCCCGCGGCGGCGTGGCGCGTGTGTGCCGTTACCTGTACCGCGTACCGCTGCTGTTGGTCCACATCATCGTGTTCCTGCCGCTGACCCTGATCGGCATGCTTGCGCCGTGGGCGAACCTGCGCGTGGGCCAGGACCGGCTCGGTGCCAAGGTGGTGAACTGGTGGCAGGGCGGCCTGATGTGGGTGTTCGGCTTCCGCCTGTCGCGCGTCGGTCAGCCGCTGCCGGGCGCCGTGCTGTTCGTCGCCAACCATGTCAGCTGGGTCGATATCTGCATCCTGCACAGCCAGCGCATGATGGGCTTCGTCGCCAAGCGCGAGATCGCCAGCTGGCCGCTGGTGGGCTGGCTGGCCGCACGCGGGCAGACCATCTTCCATCAGCGTGGCAACACCGAATCGCTGGGGGCGTGATGCAGGTGATGGCCGATCGCCTGCGCGAAGGCAAGGCCGTGGGCGTGTTCCCGGAAGGCCGTACCCGCGGTGGCCACGAGGTCGGCCCGTTCCATGCGCGCATCTTCCAGGCCGCGGTGGAAACCGGCGTGCCGGTGCAGCCGGTGGCGCTGGTGTATGGCGTGAAGGGCGATGCGCAGACGATTGTCGCTTTCGGCCCGAGCGAGAGTTTCTTCGCCAATTTCCTGCGCCTGCTCGGTGAGCCGGCGCGACGTGCGGAAGTGCACTTCCTGGCGCCGATCGGCGCCCAGGACCTGGAAGGCCGTCGGCGTATCGCGGAAACATCGCGCGCGCGCATCGTGGCGGCCATGAGCACCGGGTGAGGACGCGGTGGCCCTGATTCCGCCACCTGTCCTGGACGCCGGCACGCCGACGCTGCATGCGGCCGATTACCAGCCGCCGCGCTGGCTGCGCAATCCGCATCTGCAGTCGATGCTCAGCTCCAGCCGCATGCGCCTGCAGCGCGGGCTGCTGCTGCTGGCCGCCACCGGTGCGGTCAGCGAGGAACTGATTCTCGACGGTGGCGAAGGGGTGCGCCTGCAGGGCTGGCACAGCCACATCGAAGGCCGCGAACCCAAGGGCATGGCGCTGCTGCTGCACGGCTGGGAAGGCAGTGCCGAATCCAGCTACATGCGCATGGCGGCTGCGCGCATGGTCGAGCAGGGCTTCGACGTGGTGCGGCTGAACTTCCGCGATCACGGCAATACCCACCATCTCAACCGCGGCATCTTCCACTCCAACCTGATCGACGAAGTGGTGCATGCCGCCGGCGATATCGCCCAGCGCTGGCCGCAGCTGCCGCTGGTGGCAGCCGGCTACTCGCTGGGCGGCAACTTCGTGCTGCGCCTGGCCCTGCGTGCGCCGGCCGCCGGTGTGCCGCTGCTGCGCGTGGCCTCGGTGTGCCCGGTGCTGGATCCGGCGCTGACCATGCAGAGCATCGAGAACGGCCCGGCGATGTACGACTGGTACTTCCGCCGCAAGTGGGCCGGCTCGCTGCGCCGCAAGCGCGATCTGTTCCCCGAGCTCAGCGACTGCGATGACCGCGTCCTGAAGCTGGACATCCGCGCGCTGACCGCCTGGCTGGTCGAACGGCACACCACCTTCGGTTCGCTGCAGGCCTATTTCGACGGCTACTCGATTGCCGGAGACCGCCTGTCCGGCCTGCAGGTGCCGGCCGACATCCTGATGGCCCAGGACGACCCGGTGATTCCGTACTCGACCTTCAACGACTGGCAGCTGCCGCACCATGCGCACTTGGAGACCGCCTGCTGGGGCGGGCACTGCGGCTTCCTGGAAAACTGGCGTGGCGACGGCTTCTCCGAACGCTGGGTGGCACAACGCCTGCAACGGGTGCTGCCCGGCTGAACCGGCACGGGCGCGCAGGCCGCTACAATGCGGGTTTGCCCTTGAACCGGACCGCCATGCAAGACCAGATCATCCAAGCGTTGCGCCAGAACGAGACCGGCCAGGCCGTGCAGCTGGCCCAGGCGTGGACCCGTGATGAACCCGGCCAGGCCGAGGCCCACCGCTGGCTGGCGCTTGCGCTGCAGCAGCAGGGCAATGCCGCCGAGGCGATGGACGCCCTGCAGCAGGCCCTGCAGCTGGCCCCCGACAATGCGCAGCTGCACCTGCAGCATGCCGGCCTGCTGCTGGCGCTGCACCAGATCGAAGGGGCCGGCGAGGCGTTGTCGCGCACCACCGGGCTCGACCCGAACGCCTTCACCGCCTACCTGATGCAGGCCCACCTGGCGATCGGCCGCAACGATTTCGACGAGGCCCAGCGCCTTTCCACGCTGGCCGCGCGGGTTGAGCCGGAGCATCCGGAACTGCTGATCATCGATGGCATGATCGCGCTGCGCCGCGATGATGCCGACCGTGCGCTGGCGCTGCTTGCCGCCGCCAACCAGGCGCTGCCCAACGACATCCGCGTGCTGTACGCACTGGGCTTCGCCTACCTGGGCAAGGACATGCTGGCCTTCGCCGAGCAGGCCTTCCGGCGTGTGCTGGAGTTGAACCCGGCCATCGGTTCACTGCATGGCCTGGTGGTGCAGCTGGCATTGCGCCAGGGCAATCTGGACGCGGCGGCCGACGCCATGCAGGTCGCCCTGCAGCAGCCCGACCAGGACACGCCGTCGATGCGGCGCCTGGCCGGCGAACTGGCGCTGGCCAGCGGCCAGCCGTTGCAGGCGCTGGAGCACCTGCTGCCGCTGCTGGAACTGCTGCCTGGTGACCGCCAGGTGCTGCAGCTGCTGCTGATGTCCTGGCAGCGCCTGGGCCGCGATGACGAGGCGCGCGCACGCCTGGACGCCGCGCTGGAACAGCAGCCGCAGCTGCACGACCTGTGGCTGGCCCGGCTGGCGGTGGAAGACGTGGGCAGCCCGACGGCCGCGGCGACCGTCGAGCGCTGGATGGACGCAATGCCGGGTCATCTGCCGGCACTGGAAGCACGCCTGCGCCTGCATGACATGGTGGGTGAGCACGAACAGGCCGAAGCGATCGCCGAGCGCATCGTCAGCCTCGAGCCGGGCCGCGTCAGCGGTGAAACCCGCCTGGTGGAAGGCCTGTTGCAACGCGATCCGGCCGCGGCCGTGGCGCGCGTGCAGGCGTTGATCGACAGCGCGCCCGAAGCGCATCGCGCCGACCTGCGTACCTGGCTGGGCGAGGTCCAGGATCGCGCCGGACAGCCCGAGCAGGCCTTGCAGACGTGGCTGGCACTGCAGGCCGAGCAGGCACCGCAGCGCCTGCCGCTGCCGCCGCAGGCCAAGGCGCCGCCGAGCTGGCCGGACAAGGGCGAGATCGACGCTGAGGCCAGCTCCGCGCCGATCTTCCTGTGGGGCGCGCCGGGCTCGGGCGTGGAGCGTGTGGCGACCGGCCTGGCCGCCGCCAGCCCGGTGCTGCGCAGCGACCGGTACACCAACACGCCGCCGGACGATGCCTTCCAGAACTACCACACGCTGCAGGACCTCGCCTCCGGCGTGCTGACCCCGGAGCGGCTGGTGCAGCGCTGGCGCGAGCAGCTGCCCGCGCGCGGCGTGCAGGGCGATGCGGTCATCGACTGGCTGCTGTGGTGGGACAACGCCCTGCTGTGGGCGCTGCGCCCGCAGCTGCCGCAGGGCCGCCTGCTGGTGGTGCTGCGCGACCCGCGCGACATGCTGCTGGACTGGGTGGCCTACGGTGCCGCCGCACCGCTGGCGATGACCTCGCTGGCCGAAGCCAGTGAATGGCTGGCGCGTGCGCTGGCCCAGGTCGCCACCCTGCACGAGGAAGACCTGTACCCGCAGGTGCTGCTGCGCATCGACCAGATTGGCAACGATCCGCATGCCATGGCCGACCTGCTGGGCCGTCTGTTCGAACGCCCGATGCCGCCGGCCGCACAGCTGGGCGCACCGCGCTTCCCGCCGGGCCACTGGCGCAACTACCGCGACGTGATGAGCGCCGCCTTTGCCAAGCTCACCCCGATCGCGGTGCGCCTGGGTTATCCGGAGGAGTGAACCGATGACGATGCAACTGAGCAGCCAGAGCCTGACCAACGGCGCACCGATCGACCGCGCGTTCGCCGCCGGCGATGCCGCAGGCTTCGCTCCGGACCGCAATCCGCACCTGGCCTGGAGCGGCGCGCCGGACGGCACCCGTTCGTTCCTGCTGGTGTGCGTGGACCCGGACGTGCCGACCGTGCCGGAGACGGTCGGCCGCAGTGACATCAGCGTGCCGCGCGACCAGCCGCGCTGCGACTTCGTGCACTGGGTGATGGCCGACATCCCGGCCTCGGTGCAGGAGATTGCCGCCGGCAGCTGCAGCGACGGGTTCGTGGTGAAGGGCAAGACCACCCCGGCCGGCCCAGCCGGCAGCCGCCAAGGCCTGAACGATTTTACCGGCTGGTTCGCCGGCAACCCGGACATGGCCGGTGATTACCTGGGCTACGACGGCCCGTACCCGCCGTTCAACGACGAGCGCCTGCACCGCTACTTCTTCCGGGTGTTCGCGCTGGATGTGGCGTCGCTGCAGCTGCCGGCGCGCTTCACCGCCGCCGATGCCTACCGCGCCATGCACGGCCACGTGCTGGCCGAAGCGGCACTGCACGGCACCTACACGCTGAACCCGGCGCTGGCCTGAGGCCCTTTGTAGAGTCGAGCCTTGCTCGACTGCTTCTACGTTCAGCCGAGCGTGGGCTCGGCTCTACAACGTGCAACGAAGAAGGGCGGCCTTTCGGCCGCCCTTCTGACGTCAGCCGACTGACCGTCGGCTCTACATCACTTCTCGATGGCCGACTCGACCACCATGTCCAGCACGTACGCCTGCGACGGCGCATCGGCCGGCGGATTCTTCACTTCGTAGCGCTTCACGCGCACCACGTTGCGCACGCCGTCTTCGTGGGTGTAACCCTCGATGTTGCCGTAGAAGTTCTCGAACTTGCCCGGCTCGCCCTGCTTCAGGCCCTTGTCGTCGAACTTCACTTCACGCACCTGCAGGCACTGGTAGTCCGGGATCAGCGGGTGCGAGCACTTCTGGGTCTTGGCCGCCACTTCCAGGAACACGGTTTCGCCGGCACCGCCGTAGCGGGTTTCAGCGGTCGGTTCCGGGTTGAACACCAGTACGTCGCCCTTGGTGGTGGTCAGGGTCAGCTTGCCGTCGGCATCCTGCTCGGCCTTCAGCTCGCCCTGCAGGCGGCTCGACACGGCCTCGTCCAGCGCCATCAGCGCCTTGTCGGTGCAGGCCATCAGGGTCGAGGCCATCGCACTGACCGTCAGCTTGCCGTCGGCCAGGGTGTAGCCGCCGCCCATGCGGTTGCAGGTATTGCTGACCGACAGGCGGCCATCGGCGAAGTCCAGGGTGACCGGCTTGTCGTCGCGGGCGAACAGCGCGTCGATGCGCTTGCCGTCGGCGCCGGTGGCCTGCTGCAGCAGCCAGTGCTGGCTCTGCAGGCGCTGCGCATCCAGGTGCGCCAGCGTCTGCTGGTCCGCTGCCTTGGCTGCGGCCGGGGCCACGTCGTCGCCGCCGGTGCCGGCCGGGGCCGGAGTCTGGCTGCAGGCGGCCATCAGGGCCAGCGGGAGGAGCAGGGTGAGCTTGCGGTTCATGGTGATTCTCCTTGGGGAACCGTGGGGAAACGGGGTGGGGCCGGCAATGGGGTTGCCGTGCCCTGGCGCGGTTCAGCTGCCAGACGGCAGCCACAGCAGCAGCGCCACGCCCAGCGCGATGCGGTACACGGCGAAGGCGGTGAATTTGTGCGACTTGATGTAGCCCATCAGCCACTTCACTACGACGAAGCCGGTGACGGCTGCGGCAAGGAAGGCCACGCCCACCTCGGTCCAGTTCTCGCTGCCCAGCTGCCCGGCCTTGGCCATTTCCAGGAAGGTGTAGGCGCTGGCGGCGAACATGGTGGGAATGCCGACCAGGAACACGAACTCGGCGGCGGCCGCGCGGCGGCTCAGGCCCAGCAGCATGGCCAGGAAGATCGCCGAGGCCGAGCGCGAGGTGCCGGGGAACACACCGGCCACCACCTGCGCCAGGCCCACGCCGATCGCTACCGTCCAGGTCACCTGGTCACGGTCGGGCAGGCGCGCGGTGTAAGCCTCCACCAGCAGCATCCAGACGCCACCGATGATCAATGCCCAGGCGACCGGGCTGACCGTTTCCGGCAGCGACCAGCCGGCCTTGCGCACCACCAGGCCGACCACGGCGGTGACCAGGAACGCTGCGCCGAGCTTGAACACATAGTCGCGGTTCTCGCGCTGGCCGAAGCCGGTGGCCAGCTGCAGCAGGCGCTGGCGGAACACCAGCACCACGGCCACGATCGCGCCGGCCTGGATGACGATGTTGAAGAAGTCCGAACGGGCACCCAGCCAGTGCTGGGCGATGAGCAGGTGGCCGGTGCTGGAGATCGGCAGGAATTCGGTGAGGCCTTCGAGGATGCCCAGCAGCAGGGCGGAGAGCAGGTCGGACATGGACGGTGCGTGCACGCGCGGCGGAAGGAAGAAGGTCGAGAGGATAGACGATCCCCGCTGCACCAAACGGGTGCGTCTGGTGATGGGTGCACCCGTTTGGTGCGCACCGTTCTGCACCCTCACGGGGCAGCCTTTTTGAAATCAATGACTTGCAGCCTGCGAAAAGTTGGCACGGTCGTTGCTGTACCTCAGCAGGCATTCATCCCCATCCGAGGTCGTACCGATGTCCGTGGAAAACGTTGAGAAGCTGATCAAGGACAACCAGATCGAATTCGTCGATCTGCGCTTTGTCGACATGCGTGGTGTCGAGCAGCACGTGACCTTCCCGGTCAGCATCATCGAGCCGTCGCTGTTCGAAGAAGGCAAGATGTTCGATGGCAGCTCGATCGCCGGCTGGAAGGGCATCAACGAGTCGGACATGGTGCTGCTGCCGGACCCGGCCAGCGCCTACGTCGATCCGTTCTACGCCGATCCGACCATCGTGATCAGCTGCGACATCCTCGACCCGGCCACCATGCAGCCGTACGGCCGCTGCCCGCGCGGCATCGCCAAGCGCGCCGAGGCCTACCTGAAGTCCTCCGGCATCGCCGAAACCGCGTTCTTCGGCCCGGAGCCGGAATTCTTCATCTTCGATTCGGTCCGTTTCGCCAATGAAATGGGCAACACCTTCTTCAAGGTCGACTCCGAGGAAGCCGCGTGGAACAGCGGCGCCAAGTACGACGGCGCCAACAGCGGCTACCGTCCGGGCGTGAAGGGTGGTTACTTCCCCGTTCCGCCGACCGACACCCTGCACGACCTGCGCGCTGAAATGTGCAAGACGCTGGAACAGGTCGGCATCGAAGTGGAAGTGCAGCACCACGAAGTGGCCACCGCTGGCCAGTGCGAGATCGGCACCAAGTTCAGCACCCTGGTGCAGAAGGCCGACGAACTGCTGCGGATGAAGTACGTCATCAAGAACGTCGCCCACCGCAACGGCAAGACCGTCACCTTCATGCCCAAGCCGATCGTCGGCGACAACGGCAGCGGCATGCACGTGCACCAGTCGCTGTCCAAGGGCGGCACCAACCTGTTCTCCGGTGACGGCTACGGCGGCCTGAGCCAGCTGGCGCTGTGGTACATCGGCGGCATCTTCAAGCATGCCAAGGCCATCAACGCCTTCGCCAACTCGGGCACCAACAGCTACAAGCGCCTGGTGCCGGGCTTCGAAGCGCCGGTGATGCTGGCCTATTCGGCGCGCAACCGCTCGGCCTCGTGCCGCATTCCGTGGGTGTCCAACCCGAAGGCGCGCCGCATTGAAATGCGCTTCCCCGATCCGATCCAGTCCGGCTACCTGACCTTCACCGCGCTGATGATGGCCGGCCTGGACGGCATCAAGAACCAGATCGACCCGGGCGCACCGAGCGACAAGGACCTGTACGACCTGCCGCCGGAAGAAGAGAAGCTGATCCCGCAGGTCTGCTCCTCGCTGGACCAGGCGCTGGAAGCGCTGGACAAGGACCGCGAGTTCCTCAAGGCCGGTGGCGTGATGAGCGATGACTTCATCGACGGCTACATCGCGCTGAAGATGCAGGAAGTGACCAAGTTCCGCGCGGCCACCCACCCGCTGGAATACCAGCTGTACTACGCCAGCTGACCGGACGCGATGGCGGTGGGCTTCCCCTCCCACCCGCCGCCATCGCTTCCGCTTTCGCGGCTGGGGAGCCGCAAGGCGGGCGCAGGCCCGCCGTTGTAGAGCGGACGGTGGTAGAGCGGACTGTTAGTCCGCTGAACTTCAATCCGCTTATCCAGGGGCAAGAGAGAGACCGGATACGCGACCAGGGCCGCCCTCCCTCCCGCGTCGGTCGTGCAAGGAGAGAGGCACGGCCGTCCCGGCCCAGTACGTGTCCGGTGCAACAGCCACGGCCATCACCGTGATGGCCCGTGGTTGCCTGAAGCCAACGCGCACTGGCGCGCTGGCCCCATCCACCATCGGGACATGCGCATGAAACTGATCTCCGCCATCATCCGACCGTTCAAGCTCGACGAGGTCCGCGAGGCCCTGTCCGATGCCGGCGTGTCGGGCATCACCGTGACCGAAGTGAAAGGCTTCGGCCGCCAGAAGGGCCACACCGAGCTGTATCGCGGCGCCGAGTACGTCGTCGACTTCCTGCCCAAGATCAAGATCGAAACCGTGGTCACCGACGAGCGCGCCGACGCGGTGATCGAAGCGATCCAGTCGTCGGCAGGCACCGGCAAGATCGGTGACGGCAAGATCTTCGTCACCGCCGTCGAACAGGTCATCCGCATCCGCACCGGCGAAATCGGCGCCGACGCGCTGTAACCCCCTTCCGGAGACTCCCCCATGAAGATGCGCCTTCTCACCGGGTGGCAAGCCCGGTTCCACCTGGTGTGCCTGCTGATGCTGCTCAGCGCGCTGGCTGCCGGTGCCTGGCCGGGCAGTGCCCATGCCCAGGCCCAGGTCTCGCCGCTGCCGAGCGAAAGCGTGGCCGTTGAACCGCTGCAGGCCCCGGCCGCGGCCGCACCGGCGGCCGTTGAAGCCGCTGCGCCTGCGTTCGACCACGGCGACGTGGCCTGGATGCTCACCTCCACCCTGCTGGTGCTGCTGATGGTGGTACCAGGCCTGGCGCTGTTCTACGGCGGCCTGGTGCGCTCGAAGAACGTACTGTCGGTGCTCAGCCAGATCCTGGTGGTGTTCTCGCTGGTGCTGCTGCTGTGGGTGGCCTACGGCTACAGCGCAGTGTTCAGTGCCGGCAATCCGTTCTTCGGCTCGTTCACCGAATTCGCCTTCCTCAAGGGCTTCACCCCCGAGTCGGTGGGCAACACGCCGATCAAGGGCCTGCCGGACTATCTGTTCGTCGCCTTCCAGTCGACCTTCGCCGGCATCACCACCGCGCTGATCGTCGGTGCCTTCGCCGAACGCATCAAGTTCCGCGCGGTGCTGCTGTTCTCGGCGCTGTGGTTCACCCTCAGCTACATCCCGATGGCGCACATCGTCTGGGGCGGCGGTTACCTGGGTGAGCTGGGCGCGATCGACTTCGCTGGCGGCACCGTGGTCCACATCAACGCAGGTGTCGCTGGCCTGGTCGCCGCATGGTTCGTCGGCAAGCGCCTGGGTTACGGCCAGACCGCACTGAAGCCGCACAACGTGCCCTTCACCTATATCGGCGCGATGTTGCTGTGGGTGGGCTGGTTCGGCTTCAACGCTGGTTCGGCCGCTGCGGCCGATACCGTCGCTTCGCTGGCCTTCCTCAACACCGTGCTGGCCACTGCCGCAGCGGTGCTCGGCTGGACGCTGGTGGAAGCGATCAGCAAGGGCAAGCCGTCGGCGCTGGGCGCGGCCTCGGGCGCGGTGGCCGGCCTGGTCGGCATCACCCCGGCGTGTGGCACCGTCGGTCCGCTCGGCGCGATCGTGATCGGTTTCGTGGCCGGCGTGGTCTGCGTGTGGGGCGTCACTGGCCTCAAGCGCCTGCTGAAGGTGGATGACACCGCCGACGTGTTCGGTGTGCACGGTGTCGGCGGCATCGTCGGCGCGATTCTCACCGGCGTGTTCAGCGCGCAGTCGCTGGGCGGCACCAAGGCCGATCTGGATATCGCGCACCAGGTCTGGGTGCAGGTGGTCAGTGTTGGCCTGACTGTGCTGTGGTCGGCGGTGGTGACCGCGGTCATTCTGTTGCTGGTAAAGGTAGTGGTGGGCCTGCGCGTGACCGAAGAGGCCGAACGTACCGGCCTGGATGTCACCTCGCACGGCGAATCGGCCTACGAGGCCTGAGGCGGCGGCGGGCGGCCCTGCGGGGCCGCCCCTGCTCGCTGGATATTGCTGCAGAGGCCTTGATGGGTGCCAAGCTTGCTTGGCACAGCCGACAGCCCATCCACGCATGGCGTGGAGCTGCAGAATCTTCCTTGTGGCATGCACCTTCGCGCCCGATCGCGCACAATCAGGCCATGCACCCGATCCGCACGTCCCTGATGCTCTCGGCCTGCCTGCTGCTGGCCGCCTGCGCGTCCACGCCGCCGGAAGCCCGCAACCCGCTCGCCACCTGGGTGCCATCGCCTAACCAGAACGCGCGCACGCCGGTCATCATCGTCCTGCACCACACCGAGCAGACCTCGGTGCAGCAGAGCCTGCACACGCTGCGCACTGCCAACAGCGGCGGTCGGGTCAGCGCGCACTACCTGATCGGTGCCGATGGCCATCGTTACCAGCTGGTCAGCGATGAGCGCCGCGCCTGGCATGCCGGCGCCGGGCGCTGGGGCACCATCACCGACCTCAACTCGGCCTCGATCGGCATCGAGCTGGACAACGATGGGCGCAGCCCGTTCGCTCCGGCACAGATCGCAGCGCTGATCGTGCTGCTGGGTGATCTCTGCGAGCGGTTGAACATCCCGCCGCGCCAGGTGATCGGCCACGCCGACCTGGCGCCCACGCGCAAGCAGGACCCAAGCCGGTTCTTCCCGTGGCAGCAGTTGGCCGAGGCCGGGTTCGGCCTCTGGCCGAGGGCCGTCGACGGAGCCGCGCCGGAAGGCTTCGATGCCTGGGCAGCGCTGGCCCGCTTCGGCTATCCGCTGGACAACCGCGACGCCACCGTGGCCGCGTTCCATCGCCGCTTCCGTGGCCGCGACGATCTGCCGGCCGTGCTCGACGCCGAGGACGCCCGCATCCTGCATTCGCTGTTGCTGCAGACCCCGTGAGCCGGCGCATGAACGCTTGACCAGGCGCTGGGTTGCCGCCCAGCGGTCGGCGCTCCACCATGGCGGCATGATCGATTCCGCCACCTTCTTCAAGCGCAAGCACTGGACCCTGTTGGCAGCGGCCGTGCTCGCCGGCTGCTCCACCACCGCTCCCCGCACCGGATCCGAAGTGCCGACGGCAGCCACACCGCCGGCGGCGACCTACGCCAAGGTCGCATGGAGCGCACTGCCGCCGGTCTCCGACAGCGACCTGCAGGCCGGCTTTGTAGCCTGGCGCAGCAGCTGCACCCGGTTGAACAACGATGCGGTCTGGGCCCGACCATGCGCCACTGCCGCGACCGTGTCCGACAAGGACCCGGCGGCGATCCGCCAGTTCCTGCAGCGCGACCTCGAGGTCTACGCACTGCGCGCCGGTGGCCACCAGGCCGATGGGCTGATCACCGGCTACTACGAGCCGATCTACCCCGGCAGTCTTACCCGCACCGACAAGGCCACAGTGCCGGTGTACGGCACGCCGGATGACCTGGTCGTGGTGCAGCTGGACAGCGTGTACCCGGAACTGAAGGGCAAGCGCCTGCGCGGACGCGTCGAGGGCAAGGTGCTCAAGCCCTATGACGACGCCGGCACCATCGCGGCCAAGGGCGCCAGGGCACCGGTGCTGGCCTGGCTGACCGACCCGATGGACCTGCAGCTGCTGCAGATCCAGGGCTCGGGCCGGGTGCGTCTGGGCGACGGCACGCAGGTTCGGCTGGCCTATGCCGAGCAGAACGGACACCCCTACCGCGCCATCGGCCGCTGGCTGGTCGACCAGGGCCAGCTGAAGAAGGAAGACGTCACCATGGACGCGATCCGCGCCTGGGCCCGGGCCAATCCCGCACGCGTGCCGGAGCTGCTGCGCAGCAACCCCAGCTACGTGTTCTTCGTGCGCAACCCGGACAGCGCGGAGGGCCCGCGCGGCTCGCTGAACGTGCCGCTCACCGCCGGTTACAGCGTGGCCGTGGACCGCACCGTGGTGCCGCTGGGCAGCCTGCTGTGGTTGTCCACCACGCGCCCGGACGGCAGCCCGGTGGTGCGCCCGGTGGCCGCGCAGGACACCGGCGGCGCCATTGCCGGCGAAGTGCGCGCGGACCTGTACTGGGGCAGCGGCGATGCCGCCGGCAAGCTGGCCGGTGACATGAAGCAGAAGGGCAACCTCTGGATGCTGTGGCCGAAGGGCAGCCCGCTGCCGAACTAGCCCGGGCAGGGTCGGATCCGTTTCCGAAGGAAAGGGCTCTGGCCCCGGATGCCTGCCCCGAATGCCTGATAATGGCGCCATGAAGAACGTCAAAAGCAGCAACACCAAGAAGTACTACAAGCACTGGGCCGAATCGGGCCTGGGCAAGGGCAACGTGCTGATGGAAGCCCGTGGCGACAAGATCGTGCGCCAGGTGGAGATCTATGGCATGACCGCCGCCTGGGCCGACGAGCACGGCCACAGCGATGACCGCTTCCCGCTGGCCGAGCAGCCGGTGTCGTTCCTGGATTTCGATGAAGACGACGAGATCAGCGCGCGCGAATTTGAAAGCGCCTGGAAGAAGGCGCGTCTGGCCACCGGCTACCCGGTCTGACCCCGCCGGTCCCGGGGTCGGATCCCTTCCGGACGGAAAGGGCGCTGACCCCATGCCGGGGCTCAGGCAGCCGCGTCGTACGGCTGGATCCGAGCCAGCACATCGGCCAGCTTTTCCTTGGTCATCGCCGCGTCGAAGTCGGCCTGCAGGCCAATCCAGAATTTGTCGGAAACGCCGAAGTAGCGGGACAGGCGCAGCCCCGTGTCCGCGGTCACCGCGCGGTGGCCCGAGACGATCTCGCCAATACGGCGCTGCGACACGCCGATGGATTTGGCCAGGCGGTACTGGGTGATGCCCAAGGGCTCCAGGAACTCGTGCAACAGGACCTCGCCGGGGGCGGGGTAGGGAACGGTTCGCATGAGCGCGACTCCTTCAGTGGTAATCGACAATTTCAACCTCGGCGGGCCCTTCCCTGGACCGCATGAAGCACAAGCGGAACTGATCATTGATGCGGATGCTGTACTGGCCCAGCCGATTCCCATGCAGCGACTCCAGCCTGTTCGCCGGCGGCAGGCGCAGGTCCCGCAGATCAGCCGCTACGTTGAGCATGGCCAGCTTGCGCAGCGCGGCGGCTTCAACGTGACGCCATCTCGGTACGCGATGTCCTTCAAACAGTGCCTGCGTACGCTTGCAGGCAAACGATTGGATCGGCATGTTGATAACGTATCGCGTTAGTATCGTAGGCCGTTAGTATCGACTCGGCAAGCAGGAAACGTAATTCCCGGGCACGACGATCAGCTGATCAGAACATCGAAGTAGGTGCCATCTGGAGCCGCAAAGTGTGTTCTTCGCTCCACGCGATTGCACAGACTATGACCCACAGGGCAGTGGCTAGTTGGTGCAATTCGGCATTATCAGTCGCTTGCGAATGAGGAGGCGGCTTCGCGTGTCCCTCCAACCAAGCGGGTGGCATCCTCTTTCCACTCAGATGACCTAAGCGATCCCTATCATGATCCAGCTCGAGAACTGTCTTCGCTGGAGCAAGGAGTGGTGAGCAAAACATTCTACTCTGCAGAAGTTCGCTTCGGATCGGATTTGCTACACGCTCGAATTCTGATCCGTAGGCAGAAAACAGAAGACAGAAGGGTGTAGGTACGATTGTCGATGCTAGTATCGACAATCCGGGCATCCATATGTAGGCCTGCCTAACTTGACGAGCCATTCCAGGAGGAGCAATGACAGGATCAATCGCTTTGGGTGAGCAGTCTTTGGTTGGGACTGTTGAGGGACGGTTTGGCTCACCACCTCAGTTGCCAAAGGACTTTGTTCCGCGGGACCACTATGTTGAGAGTCTCAAGGATCTTCTTTGCGGCGATGACTTGATTATTTTCCTTGAGGCTGATCAAGGCGCTGGAAGAACGGTTCTCCTCTCTCATTTCTGCCGAACGTATCCCGCAGTTACATTCTCGCTCTTCGTCAAAGCTACAAGCAAAATATCGTACTCATTGGAGTACCTGAGACAGCTCTTGGGTGAGCAGTTTTGGAAATTTGTTTCCGATCTTCCCGTTCCCGAAATTCCATTCGATGAAGGCACACTGAGACGGCTCGTTCTACAAGTTCGAAAGAAGGGCCGTGGATCGCGATTGTTCGTAGTGGTGGATGGGCTGCACGACGTTCCCGTAGAGGATGCGCGCCAGATACTCACAGAGCTGCTCCCGGTCGGTATAGATAATTTTTCATTCCTTATCAGTGCCTCCGAGGAGGCTTTAGCCAAATTTATCGGGGGAGTTCGCAGAAAATCTTTCCCTCTCCCTAAGTTTGGCGACTATGAGGCAGAGACCTATCTCTCCGGAGTTGAACTAACCGCTGCTGAAAAGGACCAGGTAAAGAAGCTGTGCAGGGGAAATATTGGAAATCTTGCATCTTTCAAAAGATTGATCGCCTCCGGTCGCACTGCCGAGGAGATACTTTCAGCCGATATTGAGCAATATCCAGACTTCGTAAGGCTAGAGTTCAATGCCTTGTCCGGGCTGGATTCCAGCGATAAGTTGGTGCTCGCTGTGCTAGGTCAATCAAAGCAAGAGCTTACCTGGTGCGAGCTAGAAGAGATTGCAGGTAATTGCAGCCGCAATATATCGAAATCCCTGTTCCAGCAACTCCCATTTCTGGTAGCCGATCCAGTTACAAACGTCGTCAGCTTCACGTCGGAGACGCATAGGTCAATCGCTGTCGGGCTACTGGAGGATTACCGAGAGAATGCTCTAAACCTGCTTATCGATTATCTTTCTGAGAATCCAGAGAGTCTCATCGCCTTGCAGTTCCTTCCCACCTACTACAGGCTTATCGGTCAAAAAAGGAACTTGTAGGGTGTATATCTGCTGATCACTACGATAGCTTGCTTAGACACACTCAATCCATTTCGGCATTGAGAGGAAGAGCATCGCTCGGCATGCGCGCGGCTGCCGAGCTTAAGGACGCTGTCGATGTCTATCGCTTCTCAATGGAGCGAAGCATGTTTGGTGCGTTGATTGCTACCGAGGATCTTCAAGCGGAGGTGGGGGCCCTGGCCGCTCTTGGTAAGGATGATAAGGCGCTAGGCGTGGCGATTAGCGCACCAAACCAGGAGGCGCGCATATCTCTGCTTGCCGAGTATTGCCGTAGGGTTCGCGAGAGAGAGGGGACGGTTGATTCTCAAATTACCGAGTATATTTCTGAAGTAGCCAGGGCCGTGAACTTCGAGGAACTCGGTGACGCAGCCATTTCCATTGCAGAGAATCTGATCTTTGTTATGCCAGATCTCGCATTGCAGATACTTGATTCGGGGTTGAGCGGGCGAAAGGCGAAAGACAAATCGAGGAATGAGGTCTTGGCTCGAATGTCATTCGCATCGAGGATGGGGCAGCGAGACAGTTCTGGCGAAGAGGATAAAATTTCATCTGAGATCACCGACGAAAGGTTGCAGAAGCTTCTTTCCTCCTTGCGATCAGTAATTGACCAGTCTTCGACTAGGCAAGTTCTATCGCTAGCTAGTGGAATGAAGATTGGGCCACGAATGCAATTTCTGAGATGGGTGATTCGCCTATGTAGCGATGAAAGGAACGCCGCTGAGGTCGTGGCATATGCTCTTGATCAGCTCGTCGCAAACTCAGAATACGTTCCTAAAGCGGGTGATCTTGCCGATTTTGCAGCGCCGCTTCGTCTTATAGGTGACGAAAATCTTCGTCAAGGCTTACTCAGAAGAATTGAGGGGCAGATCCCCTTAATTGAGCGATCTTCGCCATCCAAAGATCTAACGCTCTTGCAAATGCGACTGGCGCATGCAGAGTTTAGCATCAGTTTGGCGCGCTGCTCGGCACGCATGAATGACGCCTACTTTGAGTTGGATAATGTTGGAAGCGCTGAAACGAAGGTCGATTGCTTAGCCATCATGTTGTCCACTCTGGATGATATTGATGATGAGCGTCAGCTTGAGGCGAGCGACGGTTTTAGCGAAGTCTTTCGAAAGGATCTGTTGGCCAACATTGACGCTATACTGAAAGATAGCGCAAACCAGGGGCGAGTTCTAAAGAGAGCCATTCACTCTCTATCAGCCTACAGTGTTCCACAGGCCATTGCTGTGGTTGACAAGCTAAATTCCTCGCTTTCTCGTGATGATGCGAGAGTAAATGTTATTAGTGCGGCGTGTGAAAGACCATGGAGCGCCGCGCTAGAGGGTGAGATAAATGGAGTTATTGAGTGCATCGAGGATTACACAAGGCGAGACTTGGCACTCCTTGCTGCTGCACGCTCCATTGTTACTTCTAAGGCACCTTCTCATTGGTGTTCATTCCTGAGGAAGCTGCCGCTACGCACCAAAGATCCGCATTTTGTCTGCGCTATAGTTATCGATGTGATGGACTACTTCGTGACTGAAGCGCCAGAAGACGGCATCGAGGATCTCATGGAGCTCTTTGAGTCTTCAGTTGAGAGTATTGATTCCCATTTCGCCAAAGTCGAGTATCAGTACCAGCTGGTCCCGATCTTAGCTAAGAAGGATTTTGCTTTGGCGGAATCTCTATATGAAACGGCGCTTGTTATGAATCGGAGCGAGACGCTCGGAAAGCGAGCCGTCGCGGATGTTGTGGCGCACTGCTTGGCGCTCATGTCGCGTACTCTCCGTCCTCTGATGAAGCACGGCCGTGTCGCAAAGTCAGATCTGGAGAGGTTATATAGGCTCTGCGACGCTATTCCCTGTCCATCGACTAGGGTGAACATCTACACAGATCTTGCCACTAAGTTTTGGTGTGAGCGACGCGTCGACGAATGCAAATCAATTGTTAGAGAGAAAATTCGCCCGCTCATCAGTGCGAGTGAATTTGGCAATGAAGCTGATCGTGCGGCTTTGATATATCTGTCTGCGCCAGCCTTGTACGTTGCCCATGCGGTCACAGCTCTTAACGACTTCGGAAAGCTATCGCCTCAACAGAGGACTTCTGCGTTCTACCGCGTCGGAAAAATGATCCTTATTCGGAAGAGTTCTGGGGAACCTAACCAGGACCTGGATGAAGCACGAATTGTCCCCGATCATGAGGACCTTTTGGACGTTCTTGCGCTGCTGGAAAACATAAATGACGACTGGGTTATTTGGGCGCTCTTGAGGGCTGCATGTCGAGCCATTTCATCAAAAGAAAATAGAGCGCGTTTGACAGGACAGCAAAAGCGCGACTTCGCGATAAAGGCGCAAGAGCTATCTCAGAGGAAACTTCCGGACCAGAAAAATATTAAGCATGACGGGTATCTGATTGTGTGTCTTGCGCAGACTATGCGTATACTTGAATCAAAGAAACAGGAATGGGACGCTTTGATTGATCGTGCTCGGACAGTCGAAAACATGGCTGATCGAGCGTATGTTCTTGTGGAGGTATCCAAGTGTCTTCCCGCAAAAATGCTGGAATTGAGAAAGCTGCTGCTGAGCGAAGCTCGTTCGACCATCGACAAACTCCCGTCCTCCTACGATAAGTACACCCGTCTGGAAGACTATATTCGCGCCGTTCGCGAAGTGACGCCTGCACTGGCAAAGAACGCGCTGAGGGATGCACTTAAGATTTCACTCGATAGCGGACATCGCGATGAGGCTTCGCGTTGGCGTCGTAATCTGGTGGACTTGGCTGACACCGTCAGTGCGGATCTTTCACAGATGGTGTCCGAATTGTCAGATGAAGATCCCGCCAGACTGGAGATGAAGAAAGGATTTGATCGAGACATCGCAATTCACGACATACGTAAGCGTCTCGGGGATGATCTTGGAACGAACGGCGGACCCAGTAGTGCTGCGGAGCTATCCGATGCGGCTGAGCGCAATCTTTGTGCTTTGATCTCTGGAAGGATGCAGCCCAAAGATCCCGACAAGATCATTGGTGCTCTCATTCAATCCGGCGAAATGTATCTGCCAGAAGCATACCCCGTGCTTGCGTGGTATGTTGAGAACTCAGCCTCGAAATGCGTTCGAGACACAGATATCGAGTCTAGAATCCTTCCATTGCTCGAGGTCGTTATGCTCTCGAGCGAAATAGCCCTAAGCACCGCGAATCGCTTGGGTGTTGCGAAAAGCATAACTCCAGTCCCCGCCATTGGATTGACCTCTCAAAGCGCGCTTGTCGTAAGGCCGGGACAGCGACAAGAAGCTCTTGAATTTATTAGATTCTGGCTAAGAGATAATCTGGCGGATTCGATCGTTCTTTGCGATGCCTATTTCTCTAGCGCGGATTGCGAATTTATGCAATTGGTGTTGGCGGAGTGCCCTGATGCCAAGCTCACAGTGCTGACGAGCATGAAAGGAGTGAGTCACGAGGAATTCAGTCAGGACTTATTCCTGAGCCGCTGGAAGCTCCTATCAGATGATGATCCGCCAGACACTGAAATTATTGCCATGGCAGGATACGATAACAAGGGTCAGATCCTCATCCATGATCGTTGGCTGATTAGCGGGGACGCCGCTCTTAGGCTGGGAACTTCCTTTAACAGTTTGGGAATGGGAAAGCTCAGCGAGCTTTCTCCTGTGGTGGCTGAGGGGTGCCCTGCTGTGCTTGAAGAGATTGCAAAGTACAAGGCGAAGAACCGTTTAGTGAACGGTGTCCGTGCGCAGTACAGTTCTTTCACCCTATGACTGTTTGCCTTAGCCAATACGACGTGAGTATTTGCAACCGCACCTAGCTAGACGGCGAGCAGAACGAGGAGAGGGAAGATGTTAGTGATGGTTAGGCACGCGCAGAGCATGGCTAATGCGGGATTTGTAACTGCCGACCCGGAGTCCATTGCCCTTACGGCCCTGGGCGAGGAGCAGGCTCGCGCATTGGCAATGACCTGGTCGGCTGCGCCTGACCGCATATTTACCTCACCATTCTTCCGGGCTAGGCAGACATCACAACCACTCGCCGAACGCTTCAAGATGGTCGTTGCGCCCCTGGGGGTGCAAGAGTTCACTTATCTGTCGCCTGAGCGGTGCGTGGGCACCTCGGCAGCAGACCGCAAGCAGTGGGTAGAGGACTACTGGTCCCGTTGCGATCCAAACTATGTGGATGGACCTGGTGCCGAGTCATTTGCCCAGCTAGTTGCCCGCGCTGCGCGAGCGCTGCGCATTCTTAAATCCTATTCCGCGCATGAGCAGGTGGTCGTGTTTAGCCACGGCCAATTGATGCAGGCGATGCGCTGGATTTGCGGGAGCAAGGCTCCCTCCGTGGTGACCGCTGCAGCGATGGGCGCATTTCGAAATCTGGATTTGGATCAGCCTATAGCCCATTGCCAGAGGGTATCTTTCGAATAGAAGGCGATCGCGGATGCTGCCAACCTCCCGGCCCCGCCCCCGGCCGCAGATCTCTGGCCTGGTCGGATCAGAAGACTACCCGTTACGCGGGAACAGCAAAGGCTGTTGATGAGGGGCGCACTTTTGGTATCGGTAGGAGATGATTGGGCTCACAGGCTCTGGGATGTGAACGCCACGCCTTTCAGCAGCCCGTCTCATCAAGTAGGAGGGCTCGTGGACGTCGTTCCGGATCTGATCCCAGATCACGTCGTCATTAACGTGAATTGGAAAGCTCGTGTCCGGCAGCAGGCGAAGAAGTTGCTTCGTCTGTGTGATCAACTCATGAGCGTATGGACGCACTCTGGGATCTCTGCATGCTCCCGATAGTGCTCGTATCATGTGGCTTGCCGCATACCACTGGCGATCAGCCAACCGCTGCAAGTGGAACAGCCGATACGTGCACGTCAGCATGAGAAAGCCATAGATGTCACCTCGTTGGTAAAGGCCATCCAGGTCATATGCCATCACAGGCACGCGGTTCTCATCAGTACTGGTCCTATCGCCCGGGAATGAATAGCGGTCTCCGAGTAGTCCGGCGCTGGACGTAAATAGGCGATTCCAGCCAACAACTGTCCTCATATCCCACTCTCGGTGGCTGAGGGCTGCAAAGGGCCACTTAACCACCTCTTCAAGCTGGGGAAGCTGCATGGCAAGGTGCTTGCGCCGCTTGGGTGATAGCGACCGCAATCCCTGCCGATATGCACTGAACTCATCGCTGCGCATCATTAACGGACCATCTAGGCTCTGGCGCCGAAGAACATAGCGTGCCCTCAACTCCTCCTCCCCGCCTTCCACCAGAGACCATGTATTCCAGAGAATCCTGGAGTGCAGCCTGTCCGATGCATCAGAGGCAGGACGACCTATATTGGAGCACTGCATCGCTTGGAGTGCTTGGCAAGCTTCGTGCAACTCCCCCATCGGAAACCTCCAAAAAAAGTAGACGTTGGAAGGGTAGTTTTGCTGGATGAAAAGGCTACGGTAGAGCGTTAGGGTTACCTGGAACCTAGCATCACTGGAGCGTACGTGAGCCTACCAAGTAAAGAGCCGGATGCATTGTCTGTGGCTTGGGTGGCGCAAACCTATGGCGGGCTGGTGCCGGCCAAAGACCTGTCGCGACTGCTCGGGTTCAATAGCCCGGCAGCACTTAGGCGGGCAAGCGCCACAGGTCGTTTGCCAGTGACGCTGTTTCGTCCACAAGGTCGTCGCGGGTGGTTCGCTCACGCCGCCGATGTCAGCGCATACCTTCGATCTCAGGCACCTCAATTTCCGAGGGAGGCAGGCAGCCCATGACCTAGCCCAATCTAAACTTCCTTCGCCGGAAGTTGGAAAGAAAAAACCCGTGAGGTAGGACTCACGGGTTCTCAGGTAGGCGACTTTGCAGGTCTTGCCGATACTTTCCCCTTCCCTGACTCCCCTGTCAAGCCTGCGCAGGCCTGTCACGGGCACCTATGTCCGACTCGCCTGGTAAGGCTCGCCCAGGCATTTTGGACGGTGCTCCCGTGGGGCGCGCATGAGGAATCGGCATGTCCACAGACGCTCAATCTGGTGGCCTATCGTTTGAAGACCGTCACCGGTTTTACACCCGCATAAAGGCAAGTGAGCTCAGTATCCGGCAGATCGAGAGCATGGTTACCGGCAGCGGAACAAAGACTGTAGGCAAGGCGGCGCTAAGAAACGTTCGTGTTAGGCACAACTCAATCAAGAACGGTAGTGCGCGAACAGTTGAAAGCCACACGTGCGAGTTGGTCTTTGCCTATGAGCTTGAGCTTGATCCCGAGGTGCTGGGCTACTACGTACAAGTACCATGCCGCCGCGTGCAGCGCACCACGGCGTCCGGGCGCAATCACATCAGCACTGCACATGTGGATTTTCTTGTATTTCGCAGGGACCACGTAGAGCTAGTGGAGTGCAAGCCGCTATCGTGGCTGGAGAGCCAACTGGCGCTTCCGGACTCCCTTTGGGTCAAGCAGGACGCGGTATGGACCTATTCCCCCTACGCCCAATGGGCGCAGCAGCATGGCCTGGCGTTCAGAGTCTGGGTGCCGCCCACTCCAACCGGTGTGTACCTCCAGAACCTTGAAGCCTGCTACGCGGTAGCCGGTGATGCCCTTCAGCAACATGAAACTACCGCAGTAACCAAGGCAGTTGGGCTAATCGCCAAGCGCCCCCTTCTGCTGGACAGTCTCCTCGCCGAGGTGCCCGGCTTCACACCGCGCCTAGCGCTTTGGATGCTGGGAAGATCGGCGGCTTTCGGTCCATGGCAGAGCACTCCCGTGGCTAGGACTGACCGCTTCCATCTGTATGGCACGAAGGAGCAGGCCACGGAGGCGGACGAACTACTGCTTGGAGCCATTGTCAAAGCTCAGTCGCAACCAGCTGTGGACGATCCATTGCTGGTGGCAACCGCTACAGACCTCCAGCGGGCACGCCAGCGACTCAGTAGGCTTGCGCTGATTGAGGCCGGAAGTCTGCCCGCAACACGACGGATGGGCGCTCTGCAGCGACAGGTTCGAAAGGCTGTTGCCGAAGGAAGATCCGCGCTTTCGGCTTGTCTTACCAAATATGCCTTTAGCGGAAACCGAGCATCGCGCCTGCTTCCGGAACACGAGCAAGCCATAGAGACCGTCATCGCGCTGCACTGGAACACCGGGAGGGTACATAGACCGAAGGACTTGCTCTATGTGTTCGAAGAGGAGTGCCTTCGGTTAGGAGTTGAGCCTTGCGGTAGGGGCCGACTGGATGCCAGACGAAGAAGCGAGAGCCCAACACGCCATGCCCTTTCCACGGGCGGCTTTCGCGCCTACCACGCGACGCGTACACGCACCGATCCTCGCCATCGCTCGCTGCCTCCGATCGGATATGGCCACACACTGCACCTGGATTCGTCGGATCTAGATGTTCGCTGCGCGCCGAACCTGATTCACTGCTTCCCAGCAAGCAAAGCAAAGTTCTATATCGGCATAGACGGAGCGACGGGCTATCCGATGGCTCATGCATTGGTATTTGGCTCAGCAAGAACCGACGCCTTGGCATTGCTCATGCGTGAGTACGTCAAAAGACAGGGCTTTCTACCCAAGTTGATCCATCTGGATCGAGGGCCGGAGAACACTTCCCGTTGGCTACAAGACTTCTGCCATGGCGAGATCAGTCTAAGGTTCTCCCCAACGGCGGGCAGCGCCTGGAATGGCATTGCTGAGAACACCATCAAGCAGGTCAACGAACAAGTAGCACAGCGATTCCCGGGAAGCACGCGGCCCGACCAGATGGGACGTAAGGTCGACGGCAGGTTCAAGAGCCGAAACAATGCGAGGACGGACTTCGTCCGTGTGCACGAGGAGTTCCTGAAGTTCGTCTATCACGACCTTCCTATGACACCAGGGCCAGATGATACAACGCCAGCCGAAAAGAGGGTTGAGGCGCTCGCGGCCTACGGCGCTGTCGGAACACCGTGCGAATGGGACGATGGGTTCCTGATCAGAACTGCGATCAAGGTGGAGACCAAGAAGCGAATCGACCGCCAGCGTGGCGTACGCACTGCCGATGGTTGGTTCACCAGTGACGAGCTTTTACAAGAGCTGCGAACTGAGGATGCCAGTGAGGTTCGCAGCGACTGTTGTGACCCAAGTGTGATCTACGTGAAGGTTCGCGGGAGCTGGTTCAAGGCCTTCCACAACAAAGTGCAAAGCGATGCGCTCTTATCGGATCAGGAGCGACTGTTTCATTTGCTCTGGGCACCCTCGTTGCGCTCACAATCGGCAAAAAGAAAAGAGGAAGTTGCCCGTGCTCGTCATTCGCGCCGAGTGCAGGCCCAAGCGGCAAGGCCCGCAACAGAGCACCTTGCCCCGGTGCCAATGCCCGGCAGCGATGAGAGGCTAAATATCGAACCAGTGCCACCTGCGATCGCACAGGACATCGTTCCGTTCGATGAACGGGAGGACTACTGATGAAGATGGTTCAGCACCCAGCCTACGAGGGCCCACGCAAGCGATTGCGAATGGCGCTCGACCGTCATAGGCCAGGACATATGGTGTTCATTATTGGGCCATCAGGCGTGGGCAAGACCACGATGAGGCGCTCGGTAATGCAGGAGATGTTTGGCAACCCAGCATGCTGGGATTGTGGGCGGATACCCCTGGTCGAGACATTCGCCACACTTCCTCACGGCGCGTACTTCAGTTCCCGCCAACTCGCAGTCTCTATTCTTCAGGAGTTACACGCGCCCACGTTGGCGTGGCTACTGGACGGAAGCTATCTCGGGGAGGATGCAAAACTGCGAATACGACGCGAGCTCGCCGCAGCAACATCGGAGTGGGCGTCCTTAGCGCGAACAAGACAGACAGAAGGCGAGTACTGGGGGATGGTGCAGCGAAGCCTGAGAGCGCGTAGTTGCAAGTACGTATCAATCGATCAGGTCACGGCGCTACTAGTCAACCACAGAGACAAGTCCCCCGCTGACCACACCCTCCATCTAATGGCGATAGCTGAAGCCACAGGCGTGATGTTCGTCATGACTGGGGTGCACAAAGCCACGCAGTTGTGGTCGGTCAACTCCGAGTTGCGACGTCGAGTCACAACCATTTGGGTGCCTCCATATAGTGATAGGCGTCGGGATGACAAACTGCCGTTCCTTCGTTTGCTCAAGTCATTGGCCAATCGCTACGGGCTGTCACAGGATGATCTGCTAATCCGGATGGCCAACGATATCCTCGCCGCTACCGGCGGCGTATTCGCTGAGGTGGTCGAACTGCTGGAGCGGGCCGATATTGCTGCGAAGCAGGAGGGATGCAGCAGAATTCTTAAGCGACACATCGAGATCTCCTTCTACGGAAGTGAGGATCTTAGGAACCTATGGCGGGACATCGACGCCTTCGAGATGAGCATGGTTGCCGGCAGTGTCATTGAGCGATCAGAACATGTGAAGGCGCGCTGGGGATCTCCAACCTGAGGGAGGGAAATGGTGACTACAGACTCAAATCAGTTCCGGTGGGGCGCCGATGCAAGGCGGTGGCGCGAAGATTTCGCGAGAAAGCTGCACGCCAGGAGGCAGTCCGCGGCTGCAACAATCATTGCGATTGCACACCTATCCCCCTAGTGGAGGTGGTGGAATCCACCAGTCACGAGGGCCGAAATATAGGTCCTCCGCAGGAAGGTGTAGAAGCGCTCGACAAAGCGGAGGATATCTGATGGAACTTCTCCAGCACTCAGCATACAGAGGGCCGCGAGATCGACTGAGGGCAGTCCTAGACAATCACAGACCGGGGCATATGGTCTACGTCATCGGTCCGTCCGGTGTAGGGAAGACCACGATGCGTCGGAGCGTTATGCGTGAGATGTTTGGGAATCCAAACCTGTGGGAAAAGGGAAAAGTTCCTGCCATCGAGACGTTTGCGTGCTTGCCAGTTGGAGCATACTTCAGTTCGCGATATCTCGCCCGCGAGTTGTTGCAAGAGCTTAACGCGCCGACTCTGACTTGGGCGCTGGAGGGCAGATCACCTCGGTCAATTCCCCTTTCGGACATTCAAGCCGAAGTGCGCGACAGAGACCTTCAGCTTGGACGGTATCAACTCAGGCTCACCGAAGCGGAGTGTTGGTCGTCTGTAAGGCGGTCCATGATTTCGCGTGACTGCAAGTATGTCGCTATCGATCAAATATCAGCGCTTCTGGTGAATCACAAAGACAAGTCACCTGCAGACCATGCATTGCACTTGATGACGTTAGCAGAGTCCGCCGGGTCGATGCTGATAATGAGCGGAATCCACAGGGCAGTTCAACTCTGGTCGATCGGATCCCAGCTTCGCCGAAGTGTGACGTCTATATGGGTTCCGCCATATAGCGTTAGAAGAAAGGAGGACCGGGCTCCATTCTTGCGCCTCCTTATGTCGCTAAGCGAAAGGCACAATTTCTCTAAACAGGACCTATTGATTCGAATGGCGGCGGATCTACTGGTCGCGACGGGAGGTGTCTATGGAGAGGTGGCTCAACTTCTGTCGCGAGCTGCGGATGCGGCCAAGCAGGAAGGAAGCGAGCGGATCCTTAAACGTCACATAGAGGCCTCCTACTATTCAGACAACGATCTTGCCAACCTTTGGCGAGATATCGAGGAATTCGAGGATGCAATGGAGGCTGGAAGCGTCACAGCCAGAGCGAAACAGCTCAAGTCTAGTTGGGCCTCCTCTTATGGGGAGGTGTGCCGTGAAGTCTAGTATTCAGCGATTTACCTGGTCGTCCTTGCCTCCACTTCAATTGAAGGGTGTGGGAACGTCGCGAGTTGAATCCTTGGAGCACTACGTTCTACGGCAAGCGTGGACAGTCGGCGTGACCATGGCCAACATGATGTCGATCGTCGGTCCAGCTATTGATGGTGGGCGTAGAGGACAAGTCATGGGCTCGGGCAAGTACTGCGGTCCCAGCCGTGACTTTAGTCGCCGTATCAGCACGCTCAAGATGCTGACCGCCCAAGACGACCTGCAGTGCGGCACATTCTGGGTTTTGGAGGACGTACTGGCAACCTACGGAGGAGGCCGAGATACAACGCGCCGGCGCTGGTGTCCAGTGTGCTACCGCGATTGGGACGATGATCTCTCATACGAGCCGCTATCGTGGATCGTCGACATCCAAGCTGAGTGTGACCTGCATAAATGCAAGCTTGAAACCACCTGTTCAAGGTGTGGTGCGGACCAGCCGAGCTCAACAGATTACCAGCGGCGTAGAAGATGCCACAAATGCAGGCAATCGCTTTCCGGTGATGGTGCCGCCGCAGCGATTACTGGCGACGAGGCATGGGGTCAGCAGCAGCTTTCTTCCATAATCGAACTTTGCGCGACGCCCTCACAACCCCAGATTCCCTTCGAAAACTATGTTCGATTTGTGAAACTGCTCGTTGACGGACATCCGATGAGGCGGGCATATCCTAACGCTCTAAAGGCGGAGTTCTACCGCGCCACCAAGAACTTGACCAGGGGAGGACGACCATTCGTGCCATTGTCAATCTCTGCGCTCTCCAGTCCATCTCAGCACGCGACATCTTGCTAAGCCCGGATGCGGCGGCTTCCGAGCCGCTGTTGGATCTTTGGTTTAGCTATGCAACGTTAAAGCTACCTGTTGGGAGGCATGCGGCGCGGCTCGAGCGATGTGCCAAATGCTTTTCAGATGTTCTAAAAGCATCCGAGAAAGACCACTATGTACCGCAGATGAAAGTTGTACTTAGACGCTTCAGGCTCAATAGGCAGTTGCTAAGAGAGATGCACCTAGACGTGTACGAGGAGTACAAATCGAGATATGAAGAGCAAGGGCCGTACAGTCAGAGAGTTCACTTGAACAGGGCAATGGACCTTGCGCTACAGATGGCTGAAGGAGATGCAGAGAAGATGGGATCCATCAGCAGACTTCAGCATGCTGCTAAGCAAATAGCCCAACGATGCAACGTATCCTTGGAAGCGGGATTCTCAGTGCTGCTTGGAGCACGAAATGTGCTGAAGGCGTTAAGTGAGAACCGCTTGCGAAAGAAACCGTATGGAAGCCGGCGAGCTTATGGAGTTGCCTAGCACTCGCCAGCCCTGTCAAGACATCTCGGTCCTTTGCATAGGCTTGCCGAAGTGAGCCAAGAGCCCCGCCTAGCATAGTGTGCTTCACTAGATAATCTCATTCTTCTCTTGAGCCAGTCTCAGCTCCGCGCGAATACGCTTTAAGACCAGATCTCGCAATGGCCCACGGAGCGAGCCACCAATAGCCGCGGCATAGAGGTCGTCATCTCGGTCTACTATGGGCATGCCCTCCAAGCGTAGGGAAGCCTGAGCCTCTATGAACGCTTGGCGAAGCTGGGTTCTACTGACCATTGTCGCTCCCGGTGCTCAAGCTGATTCTAGCGAGAATTCACACAACTAAGGTTTGCTATGAGGGCTCCAATTCCTCGGATCCGGTGACGTTTTGTCCCACCGCCACTTGCTTCCCGCGACGCTAGTAGGCTGGACCGGTCCGAAGCCGGGGTCTCTTGGAGGCTGTGAAGCGACCGAGTCTGCTGGGACCTGCAGCGGTCCGAAAATCTACAGGCTGCACTGGCCCGGTCCAATGCAGCTTCTGGCCGGAAGAAGACATCAGCGGCAAGAGGGATACTTGGCGTGCGGGAGGTGACTGGATCCGATCCAAAGTCGATATCCCCCTGAGCGTACACTCCGCACTATACGGTTCGTTGTATACCTCGGCTTGTTAGTCCGACCCAGCCACCCTAAGATCGAGGACGGCGGGGCGTAATGAGACCCAAGGAGGACGTCATGGTATTAGGACTGAAGATTCTCCAGATGCCAAAACACTAGATTTAACCCGCGTCTCATTGCAAGGTTCAGGGGGAATCGGACATGTACCTCAAGCAAATCGAAGCCAAGAATTTCAGACTGCTTTACGACGTCCGGTTACTTCTCGAAAGCCGAACCACCGTCATCGTCGGACGCAATAACAGCGGCAAGACATCGCTGACTGAGGTGATGAAGCGCCTTCTGTCCGATGCGTCTCCCTCTTTTTCTCTAGAGGACTTTTCGTTCTGTTGCTACGACCAGTTCTGGCATTCCCATCTCCGAAAATCCAATGGCGAGGACGAGGCCGAGATAAGGAAGATCTTGCCTGCGATAGAAGTCCGACTTCGCTTTTCGTACGAGGAGGATGAGCATCTCGGTCTGCTCAGCGAGCTGGTCGTCGACCTTGACCCGGAATGCACGGAAGCCTTGGCCATTGTCCGATACGCGCCCAAGGATGGGAAGCTGCCCGAACTGTTCGGCGACTTTGCGGAGACGGACGAAGATGCGAGACCGGAATTTTTCCGCCTCCTCCGTGAGCGAATTCCTTCATTTTACGAGACTACCTTTGTTGCCGTCGATCCGAATGATGAATCTAACGAGAAAGACATTGAAAGGTCGACGCTGAGGAAGCTGTGCGTCGGTGGCTTCATCAGCGCACAGCGGGGACTAGATGACGCGAGTCAGAAAGAGCGCGTGGTTATCGGCAAGGTACTGGAGAACCTGTTCTCGACAGCCAAGAGCAACACCGACGACGCGAACAGCCACGCCATCGCCCAGGAGCTCGAGATCGCGGTCAAGTCCATTCAGGACAAGATCGGCGACGACTTCAACGAGAAGCTCGACCAATTGCTTCCGGCTTTGTCGCTATTTGGCTATCCGGGCCTCAACGCCCCCAAGCTCCTGACCGAAACTACTCTCGACGTTGCCAAGCTTCTAACCAACCACACGAAGGTCCGGTATACCGGATCCAATGGCATCCATCTTCCCGAAGCCTACAACGGTTTGGGAACACGAAATATCATCCTGATTCTCCTGCAGCTCCGGGAGTTCTTTAAGCTCTTTCTTGCGATGGAACCCAGACCCTCGGTGCATCTGGTTTTCATAGAGGAGCCTGAAGTCCACCTGCATCCGCAGATGCAGGAAGTCTTCATCCGAAAGATCGCGGACATCGCATCGGCGTTCAACCAGGAAACCGGCGAATCGTGGCCCGTGCAATTCGTCGTTTCGACGCACTCCTCCCATGTCGCCAATGAAGCACACTTCGAGACGATCCGGTATTTCCTAGCCTCGGCGGACAAGAATGGCACCATCAGCACCAAGGTTAAGGATCTCAGGAAGGGGCTGGCCGAAAAACCTGAACCAGATCGCAGCTTCCTTCATCAGTACATGACCCTCACCCGATGCGATCTGTTCTTCGCGGACAAGGCGGTCCTGATCGAGGGCACAACGGAGAGACTGCTGCTTCCAAGAATCATCAGGATGTTGGACAAGGATCTAGCGGAGGGAAAGAAGCTCGGTAGCCAATATCTCTCCGTCGTCGAGGTCGGCGGCGCCTACGCACACATCTTCTTCGACCTCGTCAATTTCCTTGAACTCCGGACCTTGGTCATCACTGACCTCGATAGCGTGAAGGCCAATGGCGCCGGCAAGCTTGTGGCCTGCCAGGTGTCGCAAGGGGACAAGACCAGCAATGCCTGCCTGAAGTCCTGGTACGAAAACAGTGGCATCACCCCGACGGAACTGTTGGCGGCCGATGAAGCAGCCAGGACCAAAGGTCTGTTGCGGCTCGCGTATCAGTGTCCTGAAGCCGAGACCGGTCCTTGTGGTCGCAGCTTCGAGGACGCGTTCATGCTGGCAAACCCTGAGATCTTCCCATTGCCGGGGCCCGGCGCGGAGGAGAGGGAAACCCAGGCTTGGGAAGAAGCGAAAGAGGTGAAAAAATCCAGGTTCGCACTCGAGCTTGCCCTATCTGACGGCGACTGGAACATCCCACGCTACATCCGGAGCGGGTTGACATGGCTCGCTGAAGGGGAGCCGCCGCCTGTGCCCGCGCCACCCAACGATGCGGAAGTGGTTGCATGAATGCCATACCCGAGGCCAGCCCCGCACTAATCGCCGCGCAGGAAGCGGAGGCGGCTGTCGCACAGTGCTTGCAGGACCAACGGAACTTCCTGCTCGAAGCAGGCGCCGGCGCAGGCAAGACTTATTCGCTGGTAGAAGCGCTCAAGCATCTCATCGAATACGAGGGCCTCAAGCTGCGAAGGAACCACCAGCGCATTGCTTGCATCACCTATACCAATGCGGCCACGGCTGTTATCAACAGCCGCATCGACAGCAACCCGCTGGTCTTCGTCGGCACCATTCATGCGTTCTGCTGGTCGTTGATGAGGAGGTTCCAGCACGCGCTCAGGTCACTGGTCGCGGCGATGCCAGAGTGGGAAGAGAAGTTGGCCGAGGCCGACGGAATCGGTAGCCGGATTGTCGAGTACGAGCTCGGCTACCGCCGTGTCACCGCAGAGACCGTCACCCTGCACCACGACGACGTTCTGGCGCTAATGGTCTCTCTGCTCCCGAACGTGAAGTTCCAGACACTTCTTGCGCAGCAGTATCCCTTCGTATTGATAGACGAATACCAGGATACGGACATAGCGGTGATGACTAGCATTAGCGAGCATTTGTTAGGACGTGCGGCCGGCCCGATGACCGGTTTGTTCGGCGACCACTGGCAAACCATCTTTGACAAGACATGCGGCCACGTCGCCCATGGAGCGCTGACGGAAATCGGTAAGAAGTCGAACTTCCGCTCATCGACTAAGATAGTCGACGTTCTGAACAAGATGAGGCCAGAGCTCCCACAAGCCGTGAAGGACGAGGGTTTCGTTGGCTCGGCGATCGCATTTCATACCAACGCCTGGCAAGGCGCACGCCGATCCGGCGCAGGGGGCGGACACTGGAAAGGCGATCTCCCTGCCGAGGCAGCCCATGCCTATTTAGCGACGCTAATCAAGAAGCTGGAATCGGACGGCTGGAACCTAGCTCCTCAGCGAACCAAGGTTCTCATGCTCACTCACAACGTTCTCGCTTCGGAGCAGGGCTACGATTCGATCGCCAAGACTTTTTCCTACACGGACCAGTTCATAAAGAAGGAGGATCCGCTCATAGCGTTCTTTTGCGACGCGCTCGAGCCCGCATGCGCGGCATTCCATCATAAGCGCTTCGGGGATATGTTCTCATTGCTGGGCGGCTCAACGTCTGCGGTTTCTTCGCATGCGGACAAGGTCGCGTGGTCCTCCTCGATGGAGGGCCTCGCCAAGATCCGGCTCGAGGGAACCATTGGCCAAGTGCTGGACTACATGATCGAGCATGCGCATCCACCGCTGCCGGACGCCGTGCTCGGGGTGCTTGGCGAGGCCGATGAATGGCATGGCGAGGAAGGGGAGGAGCCGCCACGCCGGATCCAGCAGACCCGGCAGTTGCGGGACGTTCCCTACAAGGAAGTCATCGCTTTGGACAGGTTTATCGACGGTCATACTCCGTTTGCTACCAAGCACAGCGTGAAGGGCGACGAGTTTGAGAATGTCCTGGTCGTTCTCGGACGCGGCTGGAATAAATACAACTTTGACCAGTTCTTGCAATGGTCGACCGAAGGAGTCCCGGCCGGCAAGCAGGATGCATTCGAGAGAAGCCGCAACCTGTTCTATGTGTGCTGTTCCCGTCCGACAACGCGCTTGGCGCTGCTCTTCACCCAGGAGCTTTCCGACGTGTCACTGGCAACGCTCAACAACTGGTTCAACGGGGCGACCGAACCAGCTCCCGCACCACAAGAGGACTGACCATAGCTCCTGCTAAGAGTTCAGCTGTAGAGTCAACGGAAGAAGTCCCAAAAGGGTTGCGCTCCCAATGTCCGCACCTGGCCGAAGGCCGATACTTGATCGGTGAATCAAACGGTGCTGAGATGAGTTCAGTTAGCCGATAGAGTCGGGTAGCACATCTGACAGTCAAGCTATCCGGACCCTACGTCGCGCCGCCCAACGAATTCTGGACTCAGCACTAATGCCTCACTTCCTAGATCCTGATATCGAGAAGCTCCGAATGCTCGAGGCAGAGAAGGCTGGTCTGCAGGTCTTTAGGAACTACAGCAAAGCCTTCGAACAACATCGATCGCAAAAGTTCGCCGAGGAGGCTGATCAGGTTGAATTCCCGCTCGTGGACTTTACGGCGTTATGTAAGCTGATAGTGTCAGAACAAGAGCGGTTTGTTCCGGTGATTGCATGCGCGTACGGGGACGATCTGTTGAAGGCCATGTATCAAAGGGAGATACCACTGTCCGTTCCAGGTGGACGTGGTGAGATGCTCTCTGGTCTTGGCCCTCTCTCGGGGTTAGCTCAACGGATTCAGGTCGCGTACGCGTTCTCTTGGCTTAGTGAGGACGTTCTCGAGGAGCTAAATCACCTTAGGAAGCTTCGCAACGATATCTCACACAGGTGGGATGTCGCAGTCCTGAAAGAAAGGCTGGATGCGCTGATCCATGAGAGACAGCGGCCGATCGAAGAAACCTTGGCAGATGGCGTTCGGCTTCCAAAGGATTTTCACCAAGCACTAGACCCTGTACAGAGATTTCGAGTGCGGATTTTGTGGGTGATGGGACGGCTAACGTATGAAACACGCTGGTGGGTTCCTGCGGTGAAAGCGAAGTTGGATCCGGTCAAAGCATTGTATGGATCATCCAAGCTCTCCCTTCTCGGGAAAGTCGCTGATGTGTACGTTGAGGCGACCAAGGAAGTGTGCGAGTCAGAAGTAGAAGGCTAGCGGCGGCACTATCGAGGTGCTTCTCCTGCGCCGTATCACTCACACCTGACGGCCGTCCGCTTTTGGCCGAAAGCGGACATTACCGATGCACCAGCCACCCAAGTCAGTTTGAATCTGCCCTCCAGAGCTTGCCGCTTGCTCAGGAGTGGTATCAGGAGCATGGTGATTTGCCCAAGTCGGATAGCTGGGGCTTCGTAGTGACCACTGCGTCAGAACGGAGTCGGCCTTGGTCTGCGTCAACGCAATCGGCAATGGAGGCGAAGCTGGGCCGGAAACTCACCAGCGTGGAAAGCGCAAGACCTGGAATACAGGATCATTTCATGCGCTTGAGATGAACGATATGGCGATTCATTACTCGCAGTCTGTTGGTGCTCTTGAAGCGTATCTCGCTGCGTTGCCGGAAAGTGATCCTTTGCTCGAGCGATATACAGGACACTTTTGATCGGTACTCTCCTGCCCGTGATCTGGACTCAGATTCTGCCGGAACTGCAGAGTGGGCGTTTCGAACGCCTCCTCCTGTTTTGCGCCGGAATCAGCATATGAAAGACGACTACAAGAACCTGGTGAGAAAGGTAGTCTCAGCTTCAACGTCTTTCGGCCTGCTAAGCGAGAACAATGCGCCCTCTTTTAACTCAGATGGCATTCAAGGAAGCTTGATTTATCCCATCCTGCGGGAGTTTTTGGAATGCCCTTACTCGCTTGGACTCGACAGTTCGCGATCGCTCAATGGCAACTGCATCCATGTCCATGATCAGCTGCAAGCTCATCTGTACCCTCGCGGCGTGGAGTCTCACGTGACGATCGGCAGCATGCATGGATAGGGATGGGAATATTGTTCAGCATCTTTGGATGAGCTTTTGGCGGAAATGACAGATCCCGATCCCGAACGGAAAATCCGGGCTCATACATGGTTGACTCTCAATGACGGGTCAGTGCTGGATTGGACCGGACAGACTTGGCGTGACGCACAAGCAAGTGCAAACCACGCCGCTGAATTCTGCTTGGTCTATTTCCAGCAAGGCGCACAGGACGAGACGCACTACTACCATCTCGTCCTTGTGGGTCGGGAGTACCTGATCCGGACCGGAAGCATTCGTCGCGTGCCCACCCGCTGACCGTTCGTTCAAGCCTGCGCCGCTGGGGGGCGCGGCCTGACTGAGGAGCCGTTTAAGCCTGCTTCTGGCCGAAAGCTGAGATCGCAGATGAAGAGCCCTTGCAGTGGCTCTGCGATGCGCTGCAACCCAAGGGGGTCATTCTGCATTTCCACTTCCAGGGGGCGCCGAGCCTAGCGTTGGTTCCGGGCGCACGCTAGCTTGCTAGACGGACTCAGCCGCCCTAACATCGAGTTGCATCAGGGGGATAGCCTGCTGGACGGTGGGCTTCGACTGATCCATTGAGCTGGATGCAAAGCTTCAGCTACTAGTAGATTTTTTGGGGGCGGGAGTGTGTGGCCTGAAGACATAAAGTACTTTTCGGAATTCCTCAATGAGTTCCAACATGAGACGGATCGAGGGGCAGCTCTTGTTGGTGCATCATTGATTGATACGCGTCTTGAAAGGTTGCTTTGTTCCCACTTGGCCGAGCCCAAGATCGCGGAGGACTTGGTCGCCTCGGGTAATGCACCGTTAGCGAGCCTGAGCGCAAGGACAGAAAATTTGTTTCTGTTTGGGTCTGATCACTGAATTAGAGTTCCGTGAGATCAATACTATCCGCCGGATCCGGAATGAGTTCGCTCACAGAGTTCTCGGGGTGTCTTTCACAACTCAAATGATCAAAGACATTTCCAGCAATCTAAAGGCCAACACTCCGAACTGTGCTCGCTTCAATGGCAACCCGCGGCAACTATTCATAAACTCAGTGGTTCTACTGCCCATGGCTCGCTGGTATAGACCGGAGCACTCAGCCGCCATCCGGGCAAAGCCCATTAGTTGGCGGGGGCAACTTGCCCCGTAGCAATTATTTTAATCCAGAACTGCTTCGCCTCGCGGTGCAACTCAAACGCTAGCTCAAGGTTTTTCAATGAATCCTTACAGCATCCATAACATCCACAGGTCGTTCAAAAGGTTCGACAAAGATCTTCGCGATTTGTGGGAATCATATGCCCTAATTGAACACTATCTTCCACTGCTGCGTCGCGATTTATATTCTGGCGCCGCGCCATCGTTCGCCCTTAAGGACTTGTCCGGCGCGGCCAAAGTGCGAACGCCAAAAGACACGGCAGGTGCAATTCAACACATCCTACTGAAAGCTTACCCGCGCAGGACGCTGCTTGAGGGCGTTGCGCTTTTCGAAGAGTTTATGTCAGGACTTGTTGAAATCGTGTACCTCGATTTCCCGGCGAGACTAACCAGTTCCAACCCCTCGACAGAGAAGGAGGATTTAAAAATTCTAGAAATGGTTATCAATAGTAACACTAGGGAAGAAGTTATTGAAAAAGTAACTGAGGAGAAGGTTCGCGGCATCTTCTACGGAAACCCTGCCGATCTCTTTACGAAGCCTAAGGTCAAGTTGGACTTCGGGGACTTCTTCACATCAAACTGCCGCGCAGATCTTTTGAGTTTCTCTGAGGTCGTTGCAAGGAGAAACATTGCTGCGCATAATGCTGGCCGTGTTGATCGAAAATACATTAGGGAAAATCCTACTAACCCCTATAATTTGCAGCTTGGGCAAGTTGCCCCGCTACAATCCACGTATCTATTTGAGTCTGTCAATCTGCTGCGACGCTTGGCGGCAGTCTCCGCAGCGCTAGTGGTTAAGCGCATCTACAAGGATTCTGCCCAAGGCACGCTTCGGTCACGATTGAGCTCGCTTCCGTTCTCAAACATGTTGATCTAGGTAATAGCGATGCACTCAGGCCAACATCCCTTAGCCGCGCAGCCTATTTCGAGCCAGCTGTGTCGCACTGGGCAAGGACGAGCTCGTTACATGCGACAGACTGCCGATATCGATGCTGCTAACGCAATAGTTGCCGCCAGACAGACTTGAGGTGCCCACCGCGCCCGGACGGCTGGTAGCGTCAGGGCACGAACTCCTTCCCTCGAGGGTGGGACTAGCCCTATTTCCTCGAACTGGAGCTAACGCTCCACCCTGTTACGGCGACAATCCGGACTAGCCGCAGCTCAAGGTCTGGCTGCCACCCAAGATGGAGGTTGGCTAGCCCGCAACATTGGGACATCGACTGCGCCAATGACGAGCCTTCGCTTCTCTGCTCGTCAAACGACTTAGTCGAGCGAGCTTGGCTGAGTCACCGTGGTTCCGGTGGTTTTTCAACGTCCGCTTCTGGCTGATAGCTGACGCCCGACCGATGCGATGCAAGTGTGCTTGATCATTGGCGGGGACGGAGTGCAGCGCTTCTCAAGTATGCGCTGTCCGGAACCAGCCGGCGGGCCAGTCATGAAGGATGTCGCCGCTGGGCTACTAGGCACCTGTCCAATCAACTAGCCGCGCCAGCTGGGTTGGGCGAGTAACAGATCGTTCAGCGCATTCCCGCAGTGCACGATCTGGTTCTTAAGTTCCAAAATTCCCTCCAGGAGCTCCATCAACTCGTACGCCGGATACTCCCTCCCATCATGCGAGAACGCCACTGTCCTCACCCCGCCGACGCCGTCCTCCAACGACAGAAACATGCTCTGTTGAACCAGGGCCCTGTGCTTGCTGGTGTTCGAGTAGTCATTGACATATCGGAACCACTCGCTCGAAGCGATTGAATCCAAAAGATCCTTCAACGGCGACCGCGGGAGAGACTTGCGCACCATGTAGAGGGTAGCTTTTGATTCATCCAACGGTTGGGCGAGCAGCAAGGCATTGCACAGCTGTGCGAACAGGTCGTATGCATTGCGCACCAGGTGGATACACGAAAGGACGTTCGCTCGGATTACCAGTAAATCCTGCATGTGCTCACGGGAGGGATCAATTATCGCCTCGAATGCCGATACCTCCGAGCCATTCTCAGGAATGGGAATTCGCTTCAGGGCATCAAAAGCCAAGCCAATGTGGTACTGAAAGATCAACCCTGTGTTCGAGACCGAGCTGATGTAGGCCAAGGCCACCGTCGGGTCCTCAGTTGTCTGTCGAACGTGCTTACGCAACGTGGCAAGATCCCATCGCGGCCTTATGGGGGTGTCCATTCGGTGTATTCCTTGGCGGTCTGTGCTCCCATCGTAGTCCGCACGGATTCGGCCGGCCAACCGTACCGGGCTCGACAGACTTAAACCTGGTAGCCCGCTGCCCTCATCTCCTTGGTCAGCTCGTCCTTCCAACGCTCTTCAGAGTCCAGCTGGATGTACACCACTCCACTGATATCGTTAGGAGTCTCGATCGGGCCCTTCACCATGGCGGCCACTCGAGAACGCCCCAACTTTCCGATCAGAAAACCGTGTTCAAACACGACGTTCTGACGTGCGCGGTATCGCGCTGTCAGGCACCCGGTTGGAGCGCCCGTATCACAGGGCGTGTAGAGAACAACACCGAAACCAACATTCGAATAGCTCTCGATCTTCTCGATAATGGTTCGGCCCGAACTTGCCTGCATGTGCAGGATGATCGGCTCGAGCCCCACGCTACGCACGAACTCTGCCATTTCAAGCTTTGCGATCTCATCATGCCCGTGCACCACAAAAACCTGCTTGGTATCAAACTCACCCGCGGGTGTGTGAGTCGGAACCGGATCCGGTGAGCTCAGAGCTGCGAGTTTAAGCGAGGCATGCACCTGTTGAGCGGTTACAAAGCCGTGCCTTTCCAGGATTTCAAAGATCGGCTCATCCTTGATGGCCCAGTGGGTGTTCCCAAGCTCCCAACGCCCTAGATCAATCTCTGACCGAAGCGCCTCGATGGCCCCTGGAGCGAGGGGTGGAAATATCGGATCGAACTCAAATTTGATTACTACGGAGGCCTCCCGGACCCGAATGCCAGTGATCCAGCCGACTCGTGACTCGATCAATTCGCGTTCAACCACAAAGAGGCATGGAAAGGACTTGATCTCCTTAATCACTTTAGGGCTGAGGGACTTGAATCGCTGCTTGATTTCCTCCGCCGTGTACCCGTTTATCACCCGAGACTTGTCCATCTCAAAAGAACCCGACTTCCAACTATCCTCTCTGGACGAGATCAAAAGATTGAACATGCAATACCCCTGGATAATCTTAAATCTTGGCTACTGCTAATTGCGCCAACTGCAGAATCGGTTGTCCCATATCTCGTTAAAGCGCTCAATTCAAGTCTAGACTACATGATCTAGTACAACGGATCCGGTTCCGGCGTGGTGGCAAAATGGTTCAGCGACGCGCTCTTCGACATCGGCACTCCAGAAGCCATTGAGGCGCTAAAAGCATTCTCAGTTCAAGCGGACACTGAGGTTCGTGAAGAGATGGCCTACCGCTGACCAAAATAGAGGGCTCAAATTGAGGCCCAACAGGTGGTTCCAGTGGGTCTTCCCCGCCTTTGGCTGGGACACCCCTGAACCCGGGAGTTGAGCGCCCGCTACTGGCGGGAAGCAGACACCCAGTGAGTGTGCTGCCTGTCTGTTGTATCTTGGGTGATTAGCTGACCGAGCCAGCGCGATACCCAGACAAAAACGTGGGCAGATACATCAGGCTGGTAGCCGGCCGAGAGCGGTGGTCTGACCTGAAGCAGCATAGGGTGTCCCGGCTCTAGGATCCGGCGCATATCGCGGACGAACCCAAGTGGGATCTCCAGATGCAGCGACGGATCCAACCTCCAGGCCCAGCGATGACTTCGTGCGGATAGCTGCATGCATCTCGGCTAGCGGTTGCGGCTTGGCCGGTGGTCTACATATCCGTAGCGTGGCGCAGAGTCTCTAGCCTAGTTCGATCGAGGGGCACGCCGGATGGTCGTAGAGGCCAGCAGCGTAGGTACCCAATGACTATGCCAATGATTTCTAACGATTTGGGTGCCAGTAGCGAGAGCCAGGCTGAATGAGCCATTCGGCATAGTTAGTACTTATCCAGTTCGCCAAAGTTGGTTCTAAATGCACAAGCTTTGGCAAACCGTCCACAGCGACGCATCCGGTGCGATCAGATGCTCGATGGCCTTTTGCACTACATTGGTGCAATGTCCGACCCCGCTCCCCGCCGTCCCTCGATGCTCTCGGCACGCCGCTGGCCTGGGCCGGGGCCGACGGCCGCATCATCGGCTGCAACCCGGCCTTCGGGCGCTGGCTGGGCGTCAGTGGTCGCCGCCTGCTCGGCCAGCCGTTGGCCGCGCTGGAGGTGCAGGGCGAGGCGCTGGCGCATTTCCTGGCCCGCGATGAGCGCGACAGCCTGCGCCTGAACCGGCTGGCGCTGGCGGTGCCCGGCGAGGCGCCACGCTTCGCCGAGGGCTGGATGAGCCGCCGCGACGACGGTGGCTGGCTGCTGGAGGCGCACCCGGTCGATGAGTTCCCCGGGCTCGACCCGACCCAGGCGCTGCCCAGCGCCCTCAGCGCGGCGCTGAAGGGGCTGGCCCACGAACTGCGCAATCCGCTGGCCGGGCTGAAGGGCGCGGCGCAGCTGCTGGCCCGGCGTGCCGCACAGCGCGACGCCAGCGAACGCGAGCTGATCGAACTGATCGGTTCGGAAATCGAGCGCCTCAACGGCCTGCTCGACCAGCTGCTGTCGCCGGCCCCGGCCGCGCCGCATGCCGAACTGAACATCCATGCCGCGCTGGAGCGCGTGCTGCGCCTGGCCGAGAACGAGGCCGGCTGGGCGGTGCGCCTGCAGCGCGACTACGACCCCAGCATTCCCGAATTCCATGGCGATGCCGACCGCCTCACCCAGGCGGTGTGGAACCTGGTGCGCAATGCGATCCAGGCCGGCGCCGGCAGCATCACCCTGCGTACCCGCGTAGAGCATGGCGTGCGCATCGCCGAGCAGCTGCACACGCTGGCCCTGCGCCTGGAGATTGCCGACGACGGCCGCGGCGTGCCCGAAGAACTGGCCGAACACCTGTTCCTGCCATTGGTGAGTGGCCGTGCCGAAGGCACCGGGCTGGGCCTGGCGCTGGCCCAGCAGGTCGCGCGCGAGCATCGCGGCACGCTGACCTATCGTTCGCGCCCGGGCCATACCGTGTTCACCCTGCTGCTGCCGATCGGCAACGGCGCCGCACCGGCCGAGGAGACCCCGCGCGATGTCTGAATCTTCCATCGCCGCGCAGCGCATCTGGGTGGTCGACGACGACCGTGCCGTGCGCTTCGTGCTGTGCACCGCGCTGCGTGAGGCGGGCTACCAGGTCGTTGATTTCGACAGTGCTGCGCCCGCGCTGCAGGCCCTGAACGAAGGTCCGCCACCGGCGTTGCTGTTCACCGATGTGCGCATGCCCGGCGACGACGGCCTGGTGCTGCTGGACAAGCTCAAGGCCGCGCTGCCGCAGCTGCCGGTGGTGGTGATGTCGGCCTATACCGATGTGGCCAGCACCGCCGGTGCGTTCCGTGGCGGTGCGCATGAATTCCTGTCCAAACCGTTCGACCTGGACGATGCGGTGGCGCTGGCGCAGCGCGTGCTGCCGGCAGTGGCACCGGCACTGGCCGCGTCCACGCCCGCTGCGGAAGCGCACAGCGACCAGCCGCCGCAGCTGGTCGGCGATACGCCGCCGATGCGCGCGCTGTTCCGCGCCATCGGTCGCCTGGCACAGGCGCCGCTGGCGGTGCTGATCACCGGCGAGACCGGCACCGGCAAGGAGCTGGTGGCCAATGCGCTGCATCGCGAATCACCGCGCGCGCACGGGCCGTTCGTCGCGCTCAATACTGCGGCGATTCCCGCCGAGCTGCTGGAAAGCGAGCTGTTCGGCCACGAAGCCGGCGCCTTCACCGGTGCGCAGCGCCGCCATATCGGCCGCTTCGAACAGGCCAACGGTGGCACGCTGTTCCTGGATGAAATCGGCGACATGCCGTTGCCGCTGCAGACCCGCCTGCTGCGCGTGCTCGCGCAGGGCGAGTTCTTCCGCGTCGGTGGCCGCGAGCTGATCCGCGTTGATGTGCGCGTGGTCGCGGCTACCCACCAGGACCTGGAAGGGCTGGTCGCGCAGGGAAAATTCCGCGCCGACCTGCTGCACCGCCTGGACGTGGTGCGCCTGCAGCTGCCACCGCTGCGCGAACGCCGCGAGGACATCGCGCAGCTGGCCAGCACCTTCCTGGCCGCGGCCGCGCGCAAGCTGGACACGCCACCGAAGCGGCTCACCGCCGCCGCCCTGCAGGCGCTGCGCGAGCACGACTGGCCGGGCAACGTGCGCGAGCTGGAGAACGTGTGCTGGCGGATGTCCGCGCTGGCCGCTGCCGACACCATCGGCGTGGCCGATGTCGATACCGCACTCAACCGCAAGCGCGGCCGCCGCAGCCACGCGCACGCGGCCGACCCCGGGCAGTGGGAAGCGCTGCTGGCCGAATGGGCACGCCGGCAGCTGGCCGAAGGCGCCGAAGGGCTGCACGCGCAGGTGCGCGAACGGGTCGACCATGCGCTGCTGGAGGCCGCACTGCAGATTACCCACGGCCGCCGCGCCGAAGCCGCTGCCCGCCTCGGCCTGGGTCGCAACACCCTCACCCGCAAGCTGGGCGCCGGGCGCCGTCGCGGGGGCCATTGAACGGTCCCTGCACGCCATCCTCGCGCCCGCTTGCCGAACCGTTGATCGTTCATGGACGATGCCGTCCTTAGTGTTGCCTGCAAGGAGTCCTTGATGCGCCTGTCCTTTGCCATCCTGCCGTTGTCCGCCGCCGTGCTGCTGTCTGCCTGTGGCAGCGCGCCGAAGAAGACCGAGCCCACCCCACCGCCGCCGACCGTAGTCAGCGCGGCCAAGCAGGCCGAGGCCAATCTGTCGCCAGCGTCGGCCAGCATCGTCAGCGGCCGCCTGGCGCTGATGGCCGAACCCGGTGGTCTGCACATCACCGGCCTAATCGGTGGTCTGCAGCCGATGCAGCAGGCCGGCTTCCACATCCACGAGCGCGGTGACTGCAGCGCGGTGGACGCCAGCAGCGCCGGCAACCACTTCAACCCCGGTGGCGCCGCGCATGGCCGCGCCGGCACCGGCAAGCACCACCTGGGCGACATGGACAACCTGCGTGCCGATGCCCAGGGCCGCGCCAACGTCGATATCCACCTCAAGGGCGTTACCCTTGGCGGAGGCGCCGCCACCGATATCGCCGGACGTGCACTGGTCGTGCATGCCAACGCCGACGACTATCGCAGCCAGCCCGCCGGCAATGCCGGCGTCCGCATTGCCTGTGGCGTGATCCGGGTTGTCCGCTGATCACTGCAGGCTTCATCCAGGGAGAGAATCCATGCGTCTGATCCACACTTCGCTGTTTGCCGCCATCACCGCGCTGGGCCTGGCGGCCTGCGGCCAGCAGCCCGCCGCTCCGCAGGCGGAAACCGCCCCGGCCGCCGCTGCCCCTCCGAACCGGCTGCAGCGCCGGCCGCCGATGCTTCGGCCACTGCCGAGCTGGCACCGACCCAGGGCAACGAAGCCAAGGGCAGCGTCACCTTCAAGGTGGTCGACGGCAAGGTCCACGTGACCGGCCAGATCAGCGGCCTGAAGCCGGGCAGCGAGCACGGCTTCCACATCCACGAGAAGGGCGACTGCAGCGCGCCGGACGGCATGAGCGCCGGCGGTCACTTCAATCCGGGCAAGCAGGATCACGGCAACGTCGCCACCGATCCGCACCACGGCGGCGACATGCCCAACATCAAGGCCGACGACAAGGGCGTGGCCACCATCGATGGCCCGGTGTCGAGCAACGTCAACATCGGCAAGGGCGATGACTTCGACATCATCGGCCGCGGCCTGATCGTCCACGCCGATGCGGACGACTACAAGACCCAGCCGACCGGCAACGCCGGCGCGCGCCTGGCCTGCGCGGTGATCCAGAAGGCTCCGTAAGAAACAGGAAACGCCGGCGCAAGCCGGCGTTTTCCCTTCGTAGAGTCGAGCTTGCTCGACTGCCCTTGGCGCGACATCAACGGCAGTCGAGCAAGCTCGACTCTACTCGGTAAGAAACAGCAAACGCCGACACAGGCCGGCGTTCTTCTTTACCGGTAGTGCCGGCCGCTGGCCGGCATTACCCGCCTTCAGCGCGCCAGCAGCTCGCGCGCGTCCTGGCCGGCTTCGCAGTGCACGAACAGCACCGGCACGCCGTGCGCTTCCAGCACCGCAGCCATCTGCCGCTGGCGCATCAGGAACTGCTCGTAGATGCCCTTCAGGCGGTCGCAGTCGTTCTTGCCGTGGTGGTAGTGCGCACACCAGCCGGCCGGATCGAACAAGGCCATGCGCGCCTCGCCATGGGTGTAGCGCAGCAGCGGCTCGGGTGCGGCATTGAGCCACTCGTCCTGGCCGGGGGCCAGGATCGCCGTCTCGATCAGCGGCCACAGCGCGGCCAGGCCCTGGTTGTCGTACTGCATCGACATCATCGCGGCCAGGTCGTTCACGGTGAAATAGCGCGCGTGCTCGATGCGGGCACCGAAGGTGTTCTGCGCCATCAGCGCGGTGTCGGCATGGGCCATGCCGTTGGCCAGCAGCGTGTCCTCCAGTGCATCGGCCACCGCCTGGGTGGTGGCCACGTCGCTGCCGGTCAGCAGGAACGGCACCACGCGCAGGCCGCCGCCCACCAGGCTGGCATCGGCCTGGAACGGCAGCGGCACATCGCCATTGGCGTCGGCACCAAAGGCCAGCAGGCGCGGGCCCTGGCTGCGGCCCGGCGCGCGCATCTGCAGTTCTTCCAGGCGGCGATGGATCGGCCAGCCCGGGCGCAGGACTTCGGCCGGGTCGAAATGCGCGGCGGCGAACACCAGATCCAGCTCGGCCACCTGCGGCACCAGCTTGGACAGGTCACGGCCGACGCGTTCGGCCAGTTCACCGGCCTGTTCGGCGCTGAGTACCGCCTGGCGGGGATTTCGCCGCCGGCCAGCTCCAGGGCCAGCACGCCAAGGGCATTCATCGCGGGGTCGGGTTTGCTCATGGTTCCACGGTTGGCCCATCACAGGGCGGCAGCTACACTTGGCTCCATTATGCCTGCTCCGTCGTGCAGGCCATGTTGCAGACACCCTCATCCATGCCAGGTATCTCCATGCCCAACGCTCGTCCCGTCGCCATCCTCGGTGGCGTCCGCATTCCGTTCTGCCGCCAGAACACCGCGTATTCGGATGTCGGCAACCTCGGCATGTCGGTCCGTACGCTGGGCGCGCTGGTCGAACGGTTCGGCCTGCATGGCCAGCAGCTCGGTGAAGTGGCGATGGGTGCGGTGATCAAGCACTCCAGCGACTGGAACCTGGGCCGCGAAGCCACGTTGTCCTCGGGCCTGTCGCCGCTGACCCCGGGCATCACCCTGCAGCGCGCCTGCGGCACCTCGCTGGACAGCATCATCACCGTGGCCAACAAGATCGCGCTGGGCCAGATCGAATCGGGCATCGGCGGTGGTTCGGATACCACCTCCGACGTGCCGATCGTGTACGGCAAGAAGCTGCGCGCGCGTCTGCTGGCGGCCAACCGCGCCAAGAGCACCGGCGACAAGATCCGCGCACTCACCTCCGGCTTCAAGTTCTCCGAGCTCAAGCCCGAGTTCCCCGGCGTGGCCGAGCCGCGCACCGGCAAGAGCATGGGCGACCACTGCGAAGACATGGCCAAGGAATGGAACATCTCGCGCGATTCGCAGGACGAGTGGGCCGTCTCTTCGCACAAGAAGCTGGCCGCCGCCTATGAGCGTGGCTTCTTCAACGACCTGATCGCGCCGTTCCGCGGCGTCGAGCGTGACAACATCCTGCGCCCGGATACCTCGCTGGAAAAGCTGGCCACGCTGAAGCCGGCCTTCGACAAGGTCTCCGGCCGCGGCACGCTGACCGCTGCCAATTCCACCCCGCTCACCGACGGTGCCGCGGCGGTGCTGCTGGCCAGCGAGGAATGGGCGCGCGCGCACGGCCACGAGCCGCAGGCCTACCTGCGCGACGCGCACGTGTCGGCGGTGGACTTCGTTCATGGCGAAGGCCTGCTGATGGCGCCGACCGTGGCCGTACCGGAGATGCTCAAGCGCAATGGCCTGACCCTGCAGGACTTCGACCTCTACGAGATCCACGAAGCCTTCGCCGCGCAGGTGCTGTGCACCCTGCGTGCGTGGGAGAGCGAGGATTACTGCCGCAACCGCCTGGGCCTGGACGCACCGCTGGGCCGCATCGACCCGGACAAGATCAACCTGCTGGGCTCGTCGCTGGCCACCGGCCACCCGTTCGCCGCCACCGGCGCACGCGTGATCGCCACGGCGGCCAAGCAGCTGGCCGAACGCGGCGGTGGCCGCGCGCTGGTGTCGATCTGCACCGCCGGCGGCATGGGCGTGGTGGCGATCGTCGAACGCTGATCGCATCCATCGAACAACAAAAAACGCCGCCCATCGGGCGGCGTTTTTCTCCGGTGGGTGCCGACCGTTGGTCGGCACACTCCAGCCGGCAATCACGGCAACCGCGGGTTGCCGAATTCGTCGCGCTCTTCGTTGGCGTCATACACCGGCGGCTGCGCGGCAAGCGGTTGCTCTTCCACCGTCGCACGTGCCGGCGCTTCGGTGCCGCGCACCAGTTCCACACTGTCCTCGCCACGCTGCAGGCGCAGCGCATTGGCCAGGCACTGCGCGGCCAGCGCATGCTCGCCACGCTGTGCGAACAGCTCACCCAGCGCTTCCCATGCCGGTGCACCGGCGCCGGCGGCGATCGCCTCGTGCAGGAACGTATCGGCGGCATCCCACTGCTGCTGGGCCAGCGCCACCCGGCCCTGGGCCAGGCGCAGCGCCGCCGAGCCGTCGTGCACGTTGCGCCAGCGCGCCAGATTGGCCTGGCGGGTGGCCAGGCGCTCGGCCGGCAGGCGTCCGTACAACGCCACCAGTTCGTCGTCCCAGCGCTGATCCAGCGCGTGTTCCAGCGCCAGCAGCGCCGGCTCATCCCAGTTCAGGGCCACCGCGCGGCTGGCATAGGCGCCCACCACGTCCACCGTCGGCCGCAGTGCCTTCGGTGTGGCCTCCCACTGTGCGGCCAGCGCGTTGACGTCGGCCGCTTCCAGCAGAGCCTGTGCGGCCAGGCGCGCTTCCAGCTCGCCGTTGGCGTCGGACGGCAGCACCTTGCTCTGGCGCAGTGCGCCCAGTTGCCCATAGGCCTCGTGGGCACGGCCGGCGCGGGCCAGCGCTTCGGTGCGCAGCCACAGCCCGCGCGGCGGCAACGGCTGGATGGCCGCCACGTCCAGGGCGTTGATCGCATCCACCGGCAGATCGCGCGCCAGCAGTTGTTCGGCACGCAGCAGCGCCTGCAGCGTGGCATCGCTTTCGCCCAGGCGCTGCAGCAATGCGTCGCCAGCGGCACCGTCGGCACGCGCCTGCGCACTGCGCACCGCATTGGCCAGTGCCACCGCACTCACTTCCGGGTCCTTGGCGGCACCATCCAGCAGCTTTTCAGCACGCTGCCACTGGCCATGCTCATAGGCCTGCAGGCCATCGATCAGTCGCACCCGGCCCTGCTTGCGGCGGTAGCGGCCCCAGGCGCGGAACGGCGCCGCGATCAGGCTCCACAGCAGCCACAGCACCAGCACGCCGATCACGCTCAGCAGCGCCACCTTCGGCAGGTTGCTGTGGTAGTCATAGCCGCCATAGCGCAGGGTCACTTCGCCGTAGCGGTTCAGGTCATCGGTGCCGAGCCATTGCGCGGCCACCACGCCGATGGCCACAGCCAGCAACAGCACGACCAGGGATTGCAGGGGTTTCATGCGGGATTACCTCCGGTCGGTCTGGGTGCGCAGTTGCTGCAGGGTGCTGCCAAGAACGGTGTTGCTGGCCTGCAACGGCAGCTCGCGCAAGGCCTTCAGTTCAGCACGTTGCGCGCGCAGGGCCGGTGAATCCGGCCAGCGCCGTTGTGCCCAGTGGTCCACGCGCTGCAATGCGGTATCGCGGCCACTGCGGTCGCCGCGTTCGATCGCCGCACGCGCCAGGGTCAGTTCCAGCTGCAGCGCATCATCGGCATTGCGTCGCTCCGCCGCCGTCAACGGGCCGTTCTGGCGGCTCGGGGTGATGTCCACGAACGGCGCCAGCGTGGCCTGCCACCACAGCTTGCCCGCGCGCGGCGCGGCATCGCCGCTGATCTGCGAAGGCAGGCCCTGCAACGCCTTGGCCAACGCATCCAGGCGCTGCAGCGACTGCACCCGCGGGCCGGCACCGAGTGCATCCAGCGCATCGCGTTCCTGCACCAGTGCCTGGCGCAGGTTCAGGCCCTCGCTGTCGGGCAGATCGGCCAGCACGCTGGCGGCCTGCGCGTACAGGCGGCGCGCGCCCTCCACATCGTCGGCGTAGTTCAGGCGCTGCGCGGCCTGGGTCAGCAGCAGCTCGGCCTCATCGCGCTGCACCGCTTGCCGGCCCTGGTTGGCAGTGTCGGCCAGCTTGGCCAGGTTTTCTTCCAGCAACGCGCTGCGCTGCGACAGCCCCAGCATCTCGTCGCGCAGCACCCGGTTGGTGGCCGCCGCATCCTGCAGGCGCTGGCTGGTGGCGCGCTGGTCGCGGCGCAGCGCATCCAGCGTGGCCTCCAGGCCCTGCAGCTGCACGGCGGTGGTCTGTGCCTGCGCGTGCTGGGCGTCCTGTTGCGCCTGCCAGAGGTACCAGCCGGCATAGCCGCCCGCGCCAAGCACAACCACGCCGGCCAGCGGCAGCAGCCAGCGCAGGGGTCGACGGGGTGGGGTAACGGGCGGTGTGTCGTTCATCGGGCTTCCTTGTCGGCTGTGTTGCCAGTCGGTTCCGGCAGGCCGCGTTGTGCACAGCATCACCGCTGCCGACGACAGCGGCAAGCGTGACGCCCGTCCCTGTTCAGGTCGCTGCCGGGCCAGTGAGCGTGGCGTGTGCAGCCGCCACCAATTGTTCAGCAGTGGGCCCGGCGCTGCGCACGACATGTTGCAGGCCAAGGCCGCGCGCCTGCTCGCCCAGCCGATCGCTGGCCACCACCACGCGGGCGTGGGTCTGCAGGCGCTGGCGCAACGCCGGCGAAAGCTGCTGCCAGACGTGATCCAGCGCGTCACCACTGCTTACCGCCAGCACCCACGGTGCGGCTGAATGCGTCAGTCGCGCCCGCGCGCGCGGCGTTAGGCGCAGCAGGCGTCGCTGGTAGACATCGGCGCGCTCGATGGTGGCACCAGCGGCCTGCAAGCGGGCGGCAATCAGGCCGCGGCCACCGGGCGCGGTCACCAGCCCGATGCGCAGGCCCTGCACCTCGGCCAGTACCGGCAGCGCCAGCAGGCCTTCGCTGTCCATCCGCTGCGGTGCATGCACCTCGGCCACGCCCTGCGCCTGCAGCGCGCGCGCCGTGCCCTCGCCCACGGTCAGCCACGGGCTGCGCTGGGCATCGGCCAGGGGCAGCAGCGAGGCGGCGGCGGCCACCGCGGCTGGACTGGTGAACACCACCCGATCGCAGTTCAGCGCGCGTTCCAGCTGGCGCAGCACTGGCGTGCCGTGCAGGCGCTGCAGCCGCCAGGGCGACAGCGCCAGCAGCTGCCCGCCCAGCCCAGCAACGGCGCGGCGCAGCGCCGCATGCTGCCCTTGCGGGCGCAGCGAAATGAAGGTCCAGCCCGCATCGGAACCGGCGGCGCCAGTGGGTATCGTATGGTCGGCCATTGCCTGCATTATGCGGGCCCTTCGTTGTCGTGGTCGCTGCTCCGATGTCCGTTGATGCCCTGACTTCCTCGTTGGCTTCCCTGCAGGACGTGCTGGACTGCATGCCGGCGGTGCGTGCCATGCAGATCCGCCTGGACGGCTACGCCGATGGCGTGCTGCGCATCACCGCGCCGCTGGCCGCCAACGTCAACGACAAGGGCAACGCCTTCGGCGGCAGCCTGGCCTCGGTGCTCACCCTGTCCGGCTGGGCGCTGGTCAGCCTGCGTCTGCGCCTGGCCGGCCATGACGCCGAGGTCTACGTCGCCGACAGCAACCTGCGCTACCTGGCGCCGGTGTACGAAGACCTGCACGCGCATGCCGAAGCGGCCGAAGCCAGTGGCTGGGACGCCTTCCTGAACACCTTCCGCCAGCGCCGCAAGGCCCGCATCAGCATCATCGCCACCCAGCCCGGTGCCGACGGACGGGCCGCTGCCGAGTTCAGCGGTCGCTTCGTTGCCTTCGCCAAAGGTTAGGATGGCAGGCTGACGCCCTGCGGAAACCACCGATGCGCCGCCTCATCCAGTTCCTGTTGTGCTCCCTGCTGCTGGCCAGCGCCGTGGCCTCGGCCGATGACCTCAGCCGCAAGCAGCGCAAGCTGCTGGAAGAGACCCAGATCGCCTATGGCGCGACCATCCGCTGGGGCAGCATGGACGATGCCATCGGCTACCTGGACCCGAAGCTGCGCAAGGAGCGGCCGCCGACCGAGTTCGAGCTCAACCGCTATGCGCAGCTGCGCGTGTCGTCCTACCGCGAGCGCAGCAGTGCCTCGCTGGATGGCGGCGTGGTCGAGCGCCGGGTCGAAATCGGGGTGATCAACCAGAACACCCAGGCCGAGCGCACCGTGGTGGTGGTCGAGCGCTGGCGCTGGGACCCGGAAGCCAAGCGCTGGTGGCAGACCGCCGGCCTGCCGGACCTGTGGAAGGGGCAGTGACGGGCCGCGTCCGGCTTGTGCGACAATCGGCGCCCGCTTAATCGACCCGTGACCTGAGTGAATTACGAAGAGTTGCTGGCCTTTGCAGGCCGAAACCCGATGCTGTCCGCGGCCCTGGTCGGCCTGACCGTGGCCATCATCGTCACCGAAATCCGCCGCCTGTTCCGGGGCTTCAAGGGCATCAAGCCCGCCGAACTGACCCAGCTGATGAACGCGGGCGGCACGGTGGTGGTCGACCTGTCGGCCAGCGGTGACTTCGAAAAGGGCCACATTGCCGGCAGCCGCAACGCCCAGGCCAGTGCCTTCGGCCCGGACAACAAGCTGGTGGCCAACGCCAGGCAGTCGCCGGTGGTGCTGGTGTGCCGCAGCGGCAACGCCTCGGAAACCGCCGCCAAGGCGCTGAAGAAGGCCGGCTTCGAGAAGGTCTACGTGCTCGACGGCGGCATCCCCGCCTGGCAGCAGGCCGAGCTGCCGCTGGTCAAGGGCCGCAACTGATCGTCGCAGGTGGCGGATCTGGCCTTGTATGGGCCTGATGCCGCCCCCATCGCAGTAGTTCGACCCTCGTTTTCATTGCATTCATTGGAGTTACTGGAAATGTCCGAAGAGATCACCAACGGCGCCGCTGCGCCGGTCGATGCCGCCACCGGCCCCGCTTTCACCGTCGAGAAGATCTACGTCAAGGACGTCTCCTTCGAGTCGCCGAACGCACCGACCATCTTCAATGACCAGGTGCAGCCGGAGCTGCAGCTGAACCTGAACCAGCAGGTGCAGCGCCTGGGTGAGAACGCCTTCGAAGTCGTGCTGGCCGTGACCCTGACCTGCCAGGCCGGTGAGCGCACCGCCTACGTGGCCGAAGTGAAGCAGGCCGGCGTGTTCGGTCTGGTCGGCCTGGACCCGCAGTCGATCGACGTGCTGCTCGGCACCCAGTGCCCGAACATCCTGTTCCCGTACGTGCGCCAGCTGATCAGCGACCTGATCCAGGCCGGTGGCTTCCCGCCGTTCTTCCTGCAGCCGATCAACTTCGAAGGCCTGTACGCAGAAACCCTGCGCCAGCGCCAGGAGCAGGGCGACGCACCGTCGCTGGCTGACTCCGAGCCGGCCGGCAACGCCTGATCCCTGCTGCGACGTCACGGATGAGCACTACCGCTGACAAGATCGCCGTGCTGGGCGCCGGTTCCTGGGGAACCGCGCTGGCCAGCCTGCTCGCACGGCACGGTCACCCGACCGTGCTGTGGGGGCGCGATGCCGCCGTGGTCGAAGCCATCGACCAGCGCCACGAGAACCCGCGCTACCTGCCGGGCATCCCGCTGCCGGACAGCCTGCGTGCCACCACCGACCTGGCGTCGGCGGTGCAGGGCGCGGCCTGGATCCTGGTGGTGACCCCGTCGCACGCCTTCGGTGAAACCGTGCGCGCGCTGGCGCCGCTGCGTCCGGCCGGTGCCGGCGTGGCCTGGGCCACCAAGGGTTTCGAACCCGGTTCGGGCCGCTTCCTGCATGAAGTGGCGCGCGAAGTGCTGGGTGAGGACGTGCCGCTGGCCGTGGTCACCGGCCCGTCGTTCGCCAAGGAAGTGACCCAGGGCCTGCCGACCGCGATCACCGTGCACGGCGACGTGCCCGAGTTCGCGCAGACGGTGGCCGAGGCCATGCACGGCCCGGCGTTCCGCGCCTATACCGGCGACGACATGGTCGGCGCCGAGCTGGGCGGCGCGATGAAGAACGTGCTGGCCGTGGCCACCGGCGTGGCCGATGGCATGCAGCTGGGACTCAACGCCCGTGCTGGCCTGATCACCCGTGGCCTCAACGAGATGCTGCGCCTGGCCGCTGCGATCGGCGCCAAGCCGGAAACGCTGATGGGCCTGGCCGGCCTGGGCGACCTGGTGCTGACCTGCACAGGCGATCTGTCGCGCAACCGCCGCCTGGGCCTGGCCCTGGGCCGTGGCCAGACGTTGCAGGATGCCGTGCGCGAAATCGGCCAGGTGGTCGAGTCGGTGCAGACCGCCGACGAAGTGATGCGACAGGCACGCCGGCATGGCATCGACCTGCCGATCTCCGACCGCGTGCGTGCCGTGCTGCACGGCGAGCAGACGCCGGAAGAAGGCCTGCGCGCATTGCTGGCGCGGGAACAGAAACCGGAATATCCGGACACGCTGTTCAAGTAAATCGAAAACCCCGGCCACGTGCCGGGGTTTTTGTGCGCGCTGCATCCACGCATGGCGTGGATCTATTGCGGAGCCCGCTTCCGGTAGCTGCCAACCTTGGTTGGCGCCCGGGGAAACCATCACCGCGCGCGCGGCGGCGCGTTGCCGTTGTCCATGTCCGAGAAGATCAACCACGGCCCTTTACCCACACGCTTCAGCGTGAGCGTGAACTTGCCGGTATCGCCCACGTTGTTGCCGTAACTGTAGGCACCGATGATGTAACCGGTGTTTTCTTCCACGGCGTAGGCCAACGCACGCAACCGCAACGGGCTGCCGCCTTGGCCGGCATACGCGGCCTCGATCGCACTGCGCCCGCGCACGGGTGGCTGGTTGCTCTGCAGTACGAAGCCATCCTCTGCAAACAACGTGGCCAGTGCCTTGGCATCCCCGCTGCGCCACGCCTGCTCGTAATCGCGCAGCACGCGATCCAGCGGCGCGGGCAGGGCGGCATCGGGCAGCAGGGTGGCGGCCGGCGTGGAGGGCGGGCTCACGCTTGCCAGCAGCGGGCCGGACAGGGCGAACAGCAGCAGGCAGATACGCATGGGCTCGGTCCTTTGATGTGCCGGCCAAGGGAAGCGCGAGTATCCCTCATCCACACCCGCGCCGCCTTCGCGCCGCCCCCATTGAAAGCGTGCGACGGCTTGGGCATGCTCGCTGACAACCGGGGAGGGGACGCATGCACTTTTTCCAGCTGGACCAGTTCGCAGGTCATCTCAACGAAACCTTCAGTGCCGACATCGAAAACACCGGCGTACCGTTCGTGCTCGTCGAGGCCGCACCGCTGCCCGATCAGCGCTTGACCGGCCAGATGCGCGCGCCGTTCTCGCTGCTGTTCCGCAATGAATCGGCGGTGCTGTTCCCGCAGCGCACCTACACCATGCGCCATCACGGCCTGGGCGAGTTCGGTATTTTCCTGGTGCCGATCGCACGTGACCGCACCGGTTTCATCTACCAGGCGCTGTTCAACTGACGGCGGTGGCCACCCAGCGCATCCGCAGGTGGCTGCCGGTATCGCCTTCGGTGTGGAACGCGAGGCGTTCGTAGAGCCGGCGCGCGGCCAGATTCTCCCAGGCCACATGCAGCACCACACTGTGCAGCTGCACACCGTGTGCGGCGCGCTGCACCCAGCGCACCAGGGCCGAGCCGATGCCACGACCGCGTGCAGTCTTCAGCAGGGCGATGTCGATCAGGGTCGCCTCGTGCTCGTCGCAATGCAGGTAGAGGCGCCCGATCGGTTCGCCGGCCTGCTCGACCAGCAGATAGTGCGCCGGCTGGTAATGCCGTGTGTAGTGCAGGTGCTGCAGTGCGAACTGGCTGTCCAGGAACGCCTGCCGCAACGCATCCGGCCACGGCACATTGGCCAGCTCGGCGGCACGTGATTCGGCATAGAGCTGCTGCAGAAAGGGCAGGTCGCTGTCCTCCGCTTCGCGCACGCTGAGGCCTGCAGGAAGACCGTCCCCCGCCACCGGCAGCCAGGCTGCGCGCAGCGGGGAAAGGCCAGCGTTACGTTCGCGGTCACGGCCGTTGCGGGAAGACGCCGGACAGGCTGATGCAGAAGTTCAAGGTGAGATAGGGCTGGCGGTTCTCGTGCGGCAGGCCGCCTCCCGCAGCGCCCACCGTGGTCAGCGGGAAGGTGCTGGTGACCGTCGGCGTGGCGGCCAGGATCGGGCTCGACTCCGGTGTGATCAGTGCATTGCCACTGGCTGGAATGCCACTGCGGTGCGCGGTATCGGGCTGGTTGTAGATGCGCGCGCCGTGGGTGTGGTTGGGCATCTCGTTGATCAGCAGCGTGACGCTGTCGCTGCCGAAGGTTTCGCCCATCACGCGCGGGCTCAGGCCGGGTCCCGTGCCCTGGCCGCATGCGATGTTGTCGGTGTAGTTCGGCAGCTGGTAGTTGCTGGTGCCGTTGCCGCCGAAGGTGGTTCCCAGCAGCGAGAACAACGCGGTGTTCTGCTGGATCGGCATCAGTTGGCCCTGGCACATCGCCCAGTTGTAAGGGGCGAAGTTGAAGCCGTAGATCTGGATTTCGCCGAGGAAGGGATCGCTCATGATGTGGGTCCTGGTAGGCGTTCGATGATCGTCAGCCTTGCGACGGGAAGACGCCGGCCCATGCAATGCAGTAGCGGGCGACCAGCGAGGGCATGGTGTTGTCGTGTGGCTGGCTGCCACCGACCGCGCTCACCGAGGCGGGCGCCAGGTTGCCACTGCCCAGGCCGGTGATGCTGTCGGTATAGAGTGTGTCGCCGCTGACCGCACCGAGCTGCAACGCCGGTCCGGGTGATGGCGAACTGGCCGCCGAATTCACCGCGTTGAACGCATGAGTGTGTGCGGGCAGCTGGGCGGTGGTCAGGGTGACCGATTCGCTGCCGGCCGCCTGGCCCAATATGTAGGTGCCCAGACCACTGCCAGTGCCCTGGTGCACCGGCACGCGTCCACACAGATTGGGCAGGCCGAAGGTGGAAACACCATCGCCGCCGTAGGTGGTGCCGATCAGGGTGAACAGGACTTCGTACTCTGAGATGGGCAGCAGCCGGCCATCACAGTCGAACCACCCCACCGGCGCGAAGTTATAGGGAAACAGACGGACTTCGCCAACAAAGGGTTGAGACATGGCAGAAACTCCGGTCAGTTGCGCGAGGGGTAGATTCCGCTGAGTGCGATGCAGAAATTGATGACCAGGTATGGCTGCAGGTTTGCATGGGGCTGCGTCTGGCCGCTGTTATCGAGCACGTTCAGCGGTATCTGGGCGCCGCCGGACGCGCCGTAGACATTCTGCGTCCCGGTTTTTCCGAGCAGCACATTGCCCTGCGGAATGCGTGTTGTACCGTCGGCGGTGGTGCCGCCGAAAACGTGCGTGTGCTGGGGAATCTGCGTTGCCAGCAGGGTTACGTTCTCCACGCCCTGGCGTTCACCGGTGTTGGTACCGCTGGTCGATCCGCGGGGCGTACGGCTGCGCAGATCGGGCAGCTGGAAGTTGGTTGTGCCGTTGCCGCCGTAGGTAACACCCAGCAGCGAAAAGAGCGCCTGGTTCTGCGCGATGGGCAGCACCTGGCCATTGCAGAAAGCGAAAGACCTGGGCGCGAAGTTGAACGCCACGGGCATTATCTGCCCGAGAAAGGGTTCCGACATACGATATTCCCCCTGGGATAGGCGCCGGCACTCAGCCCCCGGCCGGCGACATAACTCTGGCGCATTATCCTGGGTGTTGACAAGTGCCGGTATCCATGAGCAAGAATATCGCGCTGCCAGCCCAAGGGATGCAGGGATTCAAAGGGGGCAGGACCGCCAGGCAGGGCCAGGGAGTCTGCAGGGTGGGGAGGTCAGGAACCGCGGCGCCCGTCCGGGGGCCACGGCGGTTTTCTCACTCGCGCCACACGGCGCAGCGCCCGTCGGGAAGGCGGGCAAGCAGGGGGCACAACATGTGGCACGCAGAGTCGATGCATCGCGACGCGATGCGCCATGGGCTCGGCCGTCGTTTCTGGGGCCACCTGGGAGCCATCCTGCTGCTGGGCGCTACCCTCGCCCTGCCCGATATCGCACGCGCGGCGTGCGCAACCTTCACGCCGCCCAATGCCAGCGCCGGTTCACCGATGGCTGCCGGCAGTACGATCGTCATTGATGCCTCCAGCTGCCAGGGCGTTGCAGGCTTCGGCATCGGCAACGTGACCACGCCGGCCGGCAACGGTACGGCCACCGTCACCAGCCATGCCGCCTCGAAGATCTCCTATGCCCACAGCGGCAACGGATCGACCACCGACACCTTTGCCTTCGACGACGGTACCGGCTCGCACAATGTGCTGGTCACCGTGTACATCCAGGCCGCCGCATCGCCGATCACGATTTCGCCGGCCACCGTGCCCGGTGGAACGGTGGGCACGCCCTATGCCGGTGTCACGCTCAGTTCCAGTGGCGGCACCCTGCCTTACAGCTATGCCGTCACATCCGGTGCACTGCCGGCCGGAATGACGCTGAGTAGCGGTGGCGTGCTGTCCGGCACGCCCACCACGCAGGGCACCTTCGCATTCTCGGTCACCGCCACCGACAGCACGGCGGGCACGCCGCTCACCGGCACGGCCAGCTATTCGGTCACCATCGCCGCACCGACCATCAGCGTGACCAACGCACCTGGTCCTGCGGTGATCGGTACGCCGTACTCGTTCACCTTGACCGGTGCCGGCGGCACGGCGCCCTACACCTACCTCCTGGATGGTGGCACCACCCTGCCCGCCGGGCTGGTACTGGCCAGCAACGGCACCATCAGCGGCACGCCGACGGCATTGGGCCTGAAGAACTTCACCGTGCGCATCACCGACAGCAGCACGCCGACGCCGTTCTTCGCGGCGGCCAACCTGTCGATCAACGTGCAGAACGTCATCCCGCCGGTGGCCGGCGCGACCAGCGCCACCGTGGCCCATGGCAGCAGCAACAACCCGATCACGCTGAACATCACCGGCGGCACCGCCACCTCGGTCGCAGTCGGCACCCAGGCCACGCACGGCACGGCCACCGCCAGCGGCACCACCATCACCTACACACCCACTGCCAGCTATTCCGGTCCGGACAGCTTCACCTACACCGCCACCAATGCCGGCGGCACCTCGGCGCCGGCCACCATCACCATCACCGTGTCGCCGGCCACCATCAGCTACGCACCGTCCAGCCCGGCAGCCGGCACGGTCGGTGTGGCCTACAGCCAGTCGCTGGCCGGCGCCAGCGGCGGCACCGCGCCGTACACCTATGTGATCACCAGCGGCAGCCTGCCGCCGGGCATCACCCTGGCCAGCAATGGCACGCTGTCCGGTACGGCCAGCGCCAACGGCACCTTCAACTTCACCGTGCGCGCCACCGACAGCAGCACCGGCACCGGTCCGTTCAGCGCCACCAGTGGCCCGCTGACGCTGACCATTGCCGCCGCAACGCTCACCTATGCACCGGCCAACCCGCCGGCGGCGACGGTCGGCGTGGCCTACAGCCAGTCGCTGGCCAGCGTCAGCGGAGGCGTCGCGCCGTACACCTACGCGATGGCATCGGGCAGTCTGCCGCTGGGCATCACCCTGGCCAGCAACGGCACCCTGTCCGGCACGCCGAACGCGGGCGGCAGCTTCAACTTCACGGTCACCGTGACCGACAGCAGTGGTGGCAGCGGACCGGTCAGCGCCACCAGTGGCCCGCTGCTGCTGACGGTGAATGCACCGACGATCACGATCACCCCGCCCACGCTGCCAACGGTGAGTGCCGGCGTCGCCTACAGCCAGAACCTGACCGCTGCCGGCGGTAGCGGCACCTACACCTATGCGGTTACCGCAGGTGCGTTGCCGCCGGGCGTGACCCTGTCCACTGCCGGCGTGATCAGCGGTACGCCGACGGCTGCGGGCAGCTTCCCGCTGACGATCACCGCCACCGACAGCAGTGGCGGCAGCGGCCCCTACACCGGCAGCCAGCCCTACACCCTCAACGTGACTGCGCCGTCGCTGACGTTGACGCCGCCGGCGGGCACCCTCTCCGGCACGGCCGGCGCACCATTGAACGTGCCTTTCAGCGCGGGCAATGGCACCGCGCCGTATACGTTCGACATCAGCGCCGGTGCGTTGCCCAACGGCGTGACCCTGTCGCCCACCGGTACGCTGTCCGGCTCGCCGACGGAGTCCGGTCTTTTCACCTTCTCGGTGCGCGTGACCGACAGCACCACCGGTACCGGCGCGCCCTTCAGGCGAACCCAGAACTACGTCCTGTCCATCGCCGCGCCCACCATCACGGTGTCGCCGGCGAGTCTGCCGCAGCCGGCAGCGGGCGTTGCCTACAGCCAGGTCATCACCGCCAGCTCCGGCCAGCCAACCACTTTCAGCTATGCCGTCACGGCGGGGCAGGTGCCGGTCGGTCTCAGCCTCAATGCCGCGACCGGTGAACTGAGCGGCACACCGACCCAGGCCGGTCCGTTCAGCTTCACCGTGACCGCCACCGATGGCGGTGGCTTCACCGGCAACCGCAGCTATGGAGGCACGGTCAGTGCGCCGGTGCTGTCGCTGTCGCCGAGTTCATTGGCGGGCACCGCTGCGGGTACGGCTTACACCGCGACCTTCGTTGCCAGTGGTGGCAACCCGGGCTACAGCTATCAGCTCACCGGCACCCTGCCCAATGGTCTGTCGTTCTCGCCGGCCGGCGTGCTCAGCGGCACGCCCACGCAGGCCGGTAACTTCAGCTTCAGCGTGAGAGCGACCGACACCACCACCGGTACCGGCGCACCGTTCTTCATCGTCAACAACTACACCCTGGCGGTGTCGGCACCGACCGTTGTGGTCGATCCGACCACGCTGCCGGCGGCGACCGGTGGCGTGGCCTATTCGCAGACGATCACGGCCAGCGGTGGCAACGGCACCTATACCTTCAGCCTGAGCAGTGGCGCGCTGCCGGTTGGCATGAGCTTCAACAGCGCAGGCCTGCTGTCGGGCGCGCCGACCGTGGCCGGCACCTTCAACATCACCGTGCAGGCCACCGACGGCAACGGCTTCACCGGCAGCCGGGCCTATTCCCTGGTGGTCAACGCACCGACCATCACGCTGGCCCCGTCCACGCTGCCGGGCGGGTTCGGCGGCGTGGCCTACAGCCAGGCACTTGCCGCCAGCGGCGGTGTCGGCAGCTACACCTTCAGCCTGTCGGCGGGCGCGCTGCCGCCGGGCATCGCGTTGAGCAGTGCCGGCGGCCTCAGTGGCACCCCCACCACCACCGGCAACTTCAACTTCACCGTCACCGCTACCGACAGCGTCGGCTTCACCGGCAGCCAGGCCTACACCTTCAGCGTGGCCGCGCCGACGATCACCCTCACGCCGGCGACGTTGCCAGCGGCGACCGGCAGCATCGCCTACAGCCAGCCGCTGAGCGCCAGCGGCGGCAATGGCGGCTACACCTACAGCCTGACCGCCGGCACATTGCCGCCGGGCATTGCCCTCAGCAGTGCCGGCCTGATCAGCGGAACGCCGACCACCACCGGCAGCTACAGCTTTACCGTGCGCGCCACCGATGGCTTCGGCTTCAACGGCAGCCAGGCCTACACCGTCACCGTGAACGCGCCGGCCATCGTGTTCGTGCAGACCACCCTGCCGGGCGGGCAAGTGGCGGTGGCCTACAGCCAAACCGTCAGCGCGGGCGGTGGCAGCGGCAGCTTCACCTACAGCCTCAGCGCCGGCGCATTGCCGCCGGGCATCGCGCTCAGCAGCGCCGGCGCGATCAGCGGCACGCCTACCGCTGCCGGCAGCTACAGCTTCACCCTCACCGCCACCGACAGCTTCGGCTTCAGCGGCAGCCAGCCGTTCACCGTGGGCATCAACCAGCCGGTACCGGTGGTGGTGAACGATGCGGCCACTACGCCGGCCAATGCAGCGGCCAGCATCGACGTCACCGCCAACGACACCGGCCCGATCACCAGCATTGCCATCGCGCAGGCGCCGTCGCACGGCACGGCGACGGTGAACGGGCTCAACGTGGTGTACACGCCGGCCAGCAACTTCTTCGGCAATGACAGCTTCACCTACACCGCCACCGGTCCGGGTGGCACCTCCACCGCAGCGACGGTCAGCGTCACCGTCACGCCGTTGGCGGTGCCGGTGGCGGCCGCGCAGAGTGCCACCGTGCTGGCCGGGCAGTCGGTGACCGTGCAGGCCGAGGCCGGGGCGATCAATGGCCCGTTCACTGCGATCACCATCAGCCGCGCGCCGTCGTCCGGCACGGCGGTGGTGCAGGGCGCCAGCATCGTCTACAGCGCCGATGCCGATGCCTCCGGCGTGGTGGACTTCGAGTACACGCTCAGCAATCCGTTCGGCGCCTCGGCGCCGGCGCGGATCAGCGTGACGGTCAACCCACGGCCGGTGGCCCCCGCGCTCACCGCCACCGCCATTGCCGGGCGCGAGGTCACTGTGGATCTCACCTCCGGCGCGCGCGGTGGCCCGTTCACCGCCGCAGCCGTGGTCTCGGTGTCGCCGGCCGATGCTGGCAGCGCCACCATCACCGCCAGCGGTGCCGGCTATACGCTGGCGTTCACCTCGGCGGCGACCTTCGGCGGCGCGGTGCGCATCACCTATACGCTCAGCAACGCGTTCGCCACCTCGGCGCCGGGCACGGTCGATGTGATGGTCAAGCCACGCAGCGATCCCTCGCGTGATGCCGAAGTGCTGGGCGTGCTGGAAGCCCAGGCCGAAGGTGCGCGGCGCATGGCCATCGGCCAGATCAACAACTTCCAGCGCCGTCTGGAAAGCTTGCGTGCGGGTGGTGCTGCTGCCGGATTCAGCAACGGCATCACTTTCAGTTCGGCCAGCAGCCAGCGCCGTATGCCGCAGGACGATCTGCTGCGCAAGGGCATCGGCGCCAGCGGCGAAGCGCTGTCGATGATCGACGAACCGACGTTGCAGGGCGGTGTCGCGCCTGCTGCAGGCACGGTCGATGGCTTCGCGTTCTGGACCGGCGGTGCGGTCAACTTCGGCACGCTCAAGCCGGGTGCCGGCAGCAACGGTATCGACTTCACCACCTCCGGCGTCAGCCTGGGTGCCGACCGCCAGATCGGCCCGTCGCTGAGCCTGGGCGCCGGCCTGGGCTATGGCCACGATGCCTCGGATATCGGCCGCAATGGCAGCCGCAGCACGGTGGATGGCTACAGCGTGGCCACCTACGGCAGCTTCCATCCCGAAGGCGGGTTCTACGTGGATGGCCTGCTGGGCTACCAGTGGCTGAAATTCGACGCGCGCCGCTTCATTACCGACAACGGCAACACCGCCTACGGCAGCCGCGACGGTACGCAGTGGTTCGCTTCGTTCTCCACCGGCTACCAGCATCGCAGCGATGCCCTGCTGCTGACCCCGTATGGCCGCCTGGATCTGGCACGCGCCACGCTGGATGGCTACCGCGAGCATGGCGACGACGTGTACGCACTCGACTACCAGCGGCAGACGGTCAACACCAGCACTGCCACGGCCGGCGTGCTGGCGCAGTGGCTGGTGAAGCGCGACTACGGCATGTGGACACCGCAGCTGCGCGCCGAGTTCGGCCACGACATGCAGGGCTCCAGCCAGGCCTTCATGCGCTATGTGGACCTGATGTCCGGGCCGGTGTACCGCGCCACGCTCGATCGCCAGTCGCGCAACCACACGCTGCTGGGCGCTGGCATCGGCCTGCAGACGCTGAAGGGCTGGACGCTGCGCGCCGAGTACCAGAACCAGCTCGACAGCAGCAGCCGCGACAACCAGGGCATCCAGATCAGCGTGCAGAAGACCCTGCCGCCGTGATCGATGCAGCGGCGGCGACCGGGTGGTCGCCGCCGCACGTGGCCTGTATCCGTACAATCGTGTCTCCGGCGGCTGCGCAACGTGCGTCTGCGTCGGGCATCGAATGGAAGGAACAGGACAGGGAATGAAAATTCGAACGATTGCGCTGTCATCGACGATCGCACTGCTGGCAGCCTGCGGGCAGGCACCAGAAACAGCTGTCGAAACGACGCCTGTGGCGGCCGCCGCCGCACCCGTTGAAACGCCGGCGGCCACCGCCACCGTGGCCGGGAACGAAGCGTCCATCGAACAGGGCGTGGACCCGTCGGTGTGGGACAACGAAGGCGAGCCGGAAGATCCCGGCGCCGGCGGCGAGCTGACCTGCAAGGACAATCCGCTGGCGACCCATTTCTTCACCCTGGTCGGCGGCAACACGGTGGACGACTGCGGCCGCAAGGACCCGAAGGTGCTGGCCGCGTTCGATGCGTTGATGAAGGGCACGCAGGACGCCGAATCCGCCGACAAGGACATCCCGCCGCTGCGCGAACGCCTGTTGAGCGGGCCCAGTGGGCCGGGCGAGCTGATGGTGCTGCAGGGCGAACCCTGGTGGTTCTACACCGCCTGCCAGGCCCACGACTGCCCTGGCACGGCGTTGGCGATGCTGTACTCGCCCACGCAGACGAAGATGGTCGGGCGCCTCACCGCGCGCTGCAAGGTGTGGTGGCTGGGTGAGCCGGATGCCGAACAGCGCGCGCTGATTGAACGCGAACGGCCGCTGGACGAAGCGTTGCTGAAGAACCAAGGCGATGCCTGCGAGTAATGCGGGGCTCGCGGTAGCGCCGGGCCATGCCCGGCGGGACCGCAGGCAATCGTGCCCGTATCACTCCTCCGGACGCATCCGCGTGCCGATCTGCGCGTTCAACGCCAGCGATGCCATCGCCAATCCTTCCAGCACGCGGTCGCCCACGTATTCGCTGTCTGCGCCATTCTGACGAACGCGTTCAGCGGCCAGCAGCAGTTCCAGGGTGACGCGCTGGCCTGCCACGGCGCAGTCTGGGTCACCCAGCGCGATGCGGCGGCCCGGCATCGGATGCCGCTCGGGCCAGGGCTGGCCATCGGCGGCGGCCCCCTTGCCGATGCGGTCGAGGGTGGCGAGGAAGCCGAGCGGGTCGCGCTTGCGTGGGGGTTTCGAGGCTGCATCCGCGTTGGCGGGCGCGTGATGCGCGTGCGTGCGGGGGAATTCCGGTGTGCTCATGGCAAAGGCTCCGTGCAGGACAGACGGTAGCCGCCACACAAAGGTGGCGGGCGGAGACGTGGCTCGAAAACCGGGCGCTTGTTGAAACCGGCAGGCACAGGGCCTCCACGCTCCGCCCGCCATGACCGGCAGACGGATTGCCCGCCGGCGCCACGAGGAGTGGCGCCGGCGGACAAGCGTTGTCAAACAAGCGCACGGGTTTTCGAGGCCCGGCCACCCTCTCCGGTGGCCCGCCATCTGTACCGCTGTCGCCGCGCAACGCCAATGAGAACAGTTGCAAACAGCGTCTGACCGAAGACGCTTTCGGCATTCTTGCATGCTGTTAAGTGGCCGCAGGCCGAGGCGGCGTAATGGCCTCCGCCGTTCGGGGAATATGCGACAGGGTTCGTGATTGACGGGGGTCTGCCGCCACGCCCAGAGGCCAATGACGACATGACCTCACACGCTCGAAGGGTTAGGTCAGAGGCCGGACGACGCGCCCATGACCGACCACGCGTGCACCCTCGCATATCTCAACTGGGGCCCCCGGCTGCAGCGCCGCATATGAAACGGCAGGCGCGTAAACCAGTGTGGCCACGGCAGTCAGTGGACGCCCAACCGGGAAAACAGTGTCGGCGCCCACGAACGCAACGCCAAGCAGCGTGTCATCGGGTGGCACGCGCAGGTGCGGCCGATAGCCGTTGGCCGAGGCCGGTTGAGAGCGCCCGCCCTGTTCCGGTGTGAGGAAGGTGAGCTCGAGTTCTACGCGTGCATCCTGCGTCACGCTACTTGCCTGCGCTGCGCTCGTCCTTGCCATCTTCACCCTGTCCCTCTCCCCGGCTCTGCGCGAACTCCGGGAAGGTCTTGGCGATCGAATCCTTGTCCGGCAGGATGTAGAACACGCCGCCCTTCTGGAACGTGGACGCCACGATCTGCTCGTAGAACGCGGCGGAAACATTGATGCAGCCGTGGGTGACGCGGTTGTCGTCGGGCGAGGGCGAGGCCAGTCGTTCGGCGCGCTTCTCTTTCGGCGTGCCCGGCGGCAGCGGATGCAGCGAGACGGCCGAATCGTAGTCCACCCACAGCACGCGTCCGGCATCGTCGGAGGGGCCGTAGCCGCCGATGAAGCGGCCAGCAGGAGTGGTGCGGTCGCGGCCGGGAATCGCGCTCAGTGCGAGCTTGGCCACGCCCGGTGCGGAATGATCGCCGATGGCCGAACCAAACAACGCCGGGGCGGCGCCGCGTAGTTTGCCGTCACCGCCGAACACCAGTACCTGTGCTGCGGCCTTGTCCATCACGGCGAACGGATAGCCCTGGTTGTCCTTGCTGGCGACAACCCAGCCAGCCAGTTCAATCACCGTCTCGGAAACGTGCTGGTCCGGCGGCAGTTCATCTGCAGCCGAAACCGGTTGTACGGGTGCGTCGTCCTTCGCGTCCTTTGCGTGGGCTACGCCACTGCACGCGACGGCCAGCGCCAGGGCCAGTGCGGCGTGCAGGGCGCGGCGTGCAGGGGAGGAGGAAGTACGAATGGGACGGCTCCTTGCAATGCAGTCATCGGTGGAAGGAGGCCAGTGGCCGGCGAAGGCCACTGGTTCCCGGTACAGATGTGGATCAATTCAAACAGTGAGGGAGCGGTTACCCGCGCGGCTTGCGGCCGGCCGGTGCCCGTTCAAGCTGCTGCACGCGGCCTTCAATCTGATCCAGACGCTGGTTGGCCTGCTGTGCGGACTGGTTGGCCGATTCAGCGCTCTGTGCGGCGCCCTGCACCTTTACATCGAGCTGGTCGAGGCGCGAGTTGATGGTGGCAAACTCGTTCTTGTAGGACGCACAAGCGCCAAGGCTGACGGTTGCGATGAGCGCTACAGCAAGTGCGCGGGCCGTCTTCATGTGTTGCGGGTTCAGGTTCATTGCACTCCCTCCTTCGTCTGGGGAAGCTGGAATATAGCGGCGTTTGTTCCCCACGCTGACAAGCGCTTTCAGCTGAAATTGGAAGACGTGGAAGCGTTGTGAAATATGTTCGTCAGTAAAGCTTAACGAGTGAGATCAGGCGAGCTGATGCGCACACAGGCGATGGCCTTGCGGTTGCTCGAATCGTCCAATTCATCAGCCTGAAGGCGGCGTCATTTCTACCTGTTTCCCACCGGCCCACACGCCGGGCGCCATTCACTTGCAGCCAGCAGCGCCGGTGCACTGTTCGGACGCACGTTCAGCAGCGTGGCAATCGCGCTGCGTTGGTCGGGCGCGTGTGCAACGTAGTCAGCCGCAATGCGGTAACCGATCCAGTAGCCAAGATCGCCACGACGCGTTTCATCGCCGGGTCCGTTGTAGAGCCATTGCGACAGGTCGGTGCCGGCGCTGTCCTGGGCGAACTGGCGTTCCAGCGCGCACTCGCGGCCCTGGGTCCAGCGGCGCAGATGCGCGTTGGCCGGTTGCCCGGAGATCAGTTCGGCCACGTACTCGGCACCTCCTTCCAGCAGCGTCTGATAGAGCAGGGTCGGTTGCGCAACCTCCGCGCCTGCGCCGGGCTGCTGGATGTGCACATATTCATGGGCGATCAGGTGCACGAAGCGGTCGCTCACATCGGCCTGCATCCAGTCGGCGTTGCACAGCGCTTCCAGCCCGATCACCACACCCTCGGGCGTGGTGACACCGCCGCTGTTGCCCCGGCCCACCAGCACCGTCACCGGGGGAAGCGTGCATTCGGCAGCAGCGTGCCCAGCCGGCCGAGCGCGGCGGCGACGCGGGTGCGGATGGCGGGCAGGGCGGTCGCGCAGCGGCGTGCCTTCTCGAACAGCGCCGGCTTGTCCTGGATCGCGCGCGCGAGCCGTTCCATCGAACCGATGCGGCTTGCGGTGAAACCGTGCAATGCCTTGCTGCCCGGATCCAGGTAGTGGCGCTGCAGATCCTGCGCGCTCGGCCGTCCCTGGTTGGCATCAAGCACCTGGAAGAAGCGCGCGACATCCTCGGTCTGGATGACCACGTGTTCGGCGGCAGGCGGCCGAGCGGTGGCCTGCGCGGGCAGCGCAGCAGCAAGCAGGACCCAGGGCAGCAATACCTGCAGCAATCCGAAGAGGCGGCGCGGCGCAGCGTGCGATGCAACGGATGACGGCTTCATCAGGTTCCCCAACCCCATGCAGAGACCGCCACGATAACGCGCCGGTGGCGCGTGGGTGTGCCGTGGGGCTCAAAGGGTATAGGTCATCGATTCGAGCATCAGGCGCATCCCCGCCTCAGCCGCTTCGCGATTGGCCTCGACCGTCGTGGTGGAGGCATAGCAGGACCAGCCGCGGCCGCAGCCCCGGATGGCCACCAGCTGCAGCCGATCACGATTCGGATGACCCACGGGGAAACGGTCGTCGCGGAACCGGGTCGCATAGGCCTGGATCGAAGGGGAAAGCTCGAATGCTGAATGCGTGGGTTCCCCGAACAGCGCCACATCCGGCTGCGACGCATACGTGGCAGACGCCCACTCCGACAGCGTCGCAGCCTGATCGACGAAGGCAATGTCCACCCTTGATTCGAGCGCGATCTGTCCAGGCCGCTCCAGGTCAGCTTCGACACGCACGTAGCGGTTGTTCGTTTCGTCGTCGAAGCCGACCCGTGCCACAGACCAGTTTCCAGGCAATTCCAGTCTCAGCCCATCGATTCTGTATCTCTTGGGCGAGGCGACATCGGCCTGAGGCGCAGGCGCTGGCATGTGACTGCTGGCCATGGCAGCTGTTGGCAGGATCAGCGCGATGGCAAGCAGCAGGTGATTCGGGCGACGATTCATGCAGGTAACCGTGATGGCGTGCGCGCAGCACGGGGCATTCAGTCCGTGAACGCGACGGTTTCCATGATCTTTCGCATGCCTGCTTCCGCAGCCTTGCGATTTGCCTCCAGCGTCCAGGTGGACGCGTAGCAGTTCCACTGCTGGCCGCACCGCTTGACGGCCAGCATGTGCAGGCGCTGCGCATACGGTTGGTCGTCTTCAAAAAGGGTGTGCTGGAACTGCGTGGCATGGGCCTTCACGCCTGGCGCCAACTGGAAGGGCGTGTACCTGGGCGGTCCGTAGTGCCCGCTTTCGCCCACATCCAGCGAGTACGAATAGGCAGCCCAGTCCGGCAGTGACGTGGTGTCGCTGGTGTGGGCGACATAGATCTGGACATCCAGGTTCAAGACCTCGAAACGGCTCTTGTCGGCTTCGATGAGTACACGCCGCTGGTTCTCTCCCTCGCTGGGATGGTCTTCCACGACCGTCCAGTTCCCGGGCACCTGCATCTTCAACCCGTCCTTGGTGTAGCTCTTGGGCGATGCAACGTCTGGTGCGGCAGCGGGCTCGACGACGAGGTTCTGCGCAACGGCTGCGACCGGGGCAACACAGGCGATACAGAGGAGGCTTCGGAGCAGCACAGGATTCACGGCAATCCTCGGATGGGGGAGTGGCCGCGCATGGTAGAGAGGACGTGTGTGGCCGGCCATGCAAGAAGTTGCAGATTCGAAGCTTCGGCCAGCTACCGGCGCAGAGTTCCCTGAACGCCAGCCTTATTTATATACCAGTCAGTTCAATATTCAGGGTTGATTAGACCCCCTAACGGATAATTCACACCTGTCGACCGCCTCCTCTCTCTCCCTCCCGGGAGGCGGTCGGCGAAACCAAAATAATTAAAGGTGTGTCCCGATGAACAAGAATTCGCTGCTCGCCCTGGGTCTTCTGGCTGCTCTGCCGTTCGCTGCATCGGCAACCGACGGCCTGTCGTACAACTACGTTGAAGGCGGCTACGTGAACACCGATGCCAAGGGCGGCGACGCCGACGGCTGGAAGGTGAAGGGTTCGGTGGCGGTGCACCCGAACTTCCACGTCTTCGGCGACTACAGCGCCCAGGAGACCGACAAGTTCAAGAATGACGTCGACCAGTGGCGCCTGGGTGTCGGCTACAACTACGGCATCGCACCGAACACCGACCTGGTGGCCCGTGTTGCGTACCAGAAGTACGACGAAAAGCGTGGCCTGGACTTCAACGGCTACTCCACTGAAGTGGGCGTGCGCACCGCGTTCAACCCGTACGTGGAAGGCTATGTGCTGGCCGGCTACGAAGATTTCAGCAAGAAGCACGGCATCAACCCGGACGGCGAGTTCTACGGCCGTGTCGGCGCCACCGCCAAGTTCAACCAGAACTGGGGCCTGAGTGGCGAAGTGAAGCTGGCCAAGGCCGGCGACCGCGAGTGGTTCGTGGGCCCGCGCTTCACCTGGTAACAAACGCCTGTCGTTAGTGCGTGTTGTGCTGGCGTGTGACTCTCTCTCTCTCCCACACGCCAACCGAAGCCCGGCCTCGCGCCGGGCTTCACTTTTTCCGGGGCCACTGAGGCATCGCTCATGCGCGGGCATACTGTCAGCCCACCGGATAGCGGATTCCGCATGCAGACCTCCCTTTGCGCTTACGTGCAGCAGGCCGATGGCAACACCGTGCAGGTGGTGCTTGTGGACACCACCGCGCAGCCGGCGCTGGGTGCGCTTGGTTTTCAGGGCGTGCCGCCAATCCTGCATGCCTGTGTCGCCGACGATGCTGCCAAGGCCCGCATGTTCGTCGCGTTGCGTGATCTGGGTGTGGCCTTCTCGGCGGGACGCGAGTGGTGCCCGGCCGAGGTGTTCGCCTGGCTGCGCGAACGCGGCCTGCTGGAAGGCGCGTACCTGCGCATCGCCTGGACGGGCCCGCAGCAGTTCCAGTTGACCCGGGCGTAGTGCGGCGCTGCTGGCAGCGGAACGAGAACCGCTCCGGCCGCGCGCAGGTGGTTCGGCTATGATCGCCCGCACATCGCCACGCGATGCGCCCGCCTCAAGCCAGCAGGAACTGCCGTGAACTCCCAGCCCGCACCGATCACCGCCCTCAACCACACGCTCGACAACGAGCCGCAGCAGATCACTGCGCCGCTGACCCACTCGGCCGCGTTCCTGGTGCTGAAGGTGAAGGATGACGAGGCCTCGATCGCGAAGGCGCGCGAGGTGCTGGCCAGCACCGATGACCTGATCAAGAACACCGCCATCCGCGAGATCGAGCGCACCTTCACCTGCAACGTGGCCATTGGTCATCGCGTGTGGCAGCCGCTGGTGGGCACCACGCCGCCGCGCGAACTGCACCCGTTCCGCGAGATCAAGGGCGCCACCCACACCGCGGTGTCCACCCCGGGCGACCTGCTGTACCACATCCGGGCGCGCACCATGGACCTGATCGTGGCGTTCGAGCGCAACCTGCTGATGGCCTTCGGCGATGCGGTGGAGGCGGTGGATGACGTGGCCGGTTTCCGCTACTTCGATGGCCGCGACCTGCTCGACTTCGTCGATGGCACCGCCAATCCGGAAGGGCTGTCGCTGCCGGAGGCGACGATCGTCGGCGACGAGGATCCGGACCACGCCGGCGGCAGCTACGTGGTGGTGCAGAAGTACCTGCACAACCTCGATGCCTGGCGCGCGCAGAAGACCGAGACACAGGAAGCGATCATCGGCCGCACCAAGCACGACAACATCGAACTGGACGACGCGCCAGCCGACGCGCAGAAGTCGCACAAGACGCTGTGCACCATCGAGGACGCCGACGGCGAGCACGAGATCCTGCGTGACAACATGCCGTTCGCCAACCCGGGCCGCGGTGAGTACGGCACCTACTTCATCGGTTACACGCGCCGCCTGTGGGTGATCGAGACGATGCTGGAGCGGATGTTCATCGGCAATCCAGCACCGCTGCACGACCGCATCCTCGACTTCTCCACTGCCGTGACCGGCGGAACCTTCTTCGCGCCGGCGCGCAAGGTGCTGGCCGACCTGGGCGAGTGATCGCCCGGTTTGCCGCCGTAGCGTCGAGCTTGCTCGACTGCGCTGCAACCAGGCCAGGGTAGTCGAGCAAGCTCGACTCTACTGGCCGCCATCTGCCTGTCATCTATGGCGCCGACCATGTCGTGCTGGATGCGAGTGCAGGAGGCAGGCGATGGCTGCAGCAGGACACAGGAACGGCGCACGCCGCTGGTGGCGACCGCTGGCCGCCTTGTTCGGTGCGCTGGCACTGGGCAGTGGCAGCGTGTCCGCGCAGGAGGCACCTGCGCACTGGATGGCCTATGCCGCTGCCGTAGGTGGGCAGCTGCAGCAGCGCCTGCAGCAGGAACAGGACCCGCAGGCGCAGCGTGTGCTGGCGTGGCTGCAGGCGCACCCGGACATGCCGGCACCGCTGCCGGTAAGCCTGTGGATCACCGCCGATGGGCGCATTTCGAAGCTGGCATTCGACAGCCTGGGTAACGCCCAGGTGGATGCCGATCTGCGCGCGACGCTGCAGGCCAGCCCGTTGCCGGCGCCACCGGCGGACATGCGCCAGCCGCTGCGCCTGGGCCTGGTGCTTACCCGGTAAATCCACGCCACGCGTGGATGTGCTGGGTAGATGCCGACCTTGGTCGGCACGCACGCCAACCAAGGTTGGCGACTACCGGTAAACCCCATCCACGCATGGCGTGGATCTACCGGGTTGCTACCTGCGGTGCGCGTGCCGCCGCCTGCCACGCGCGCAGGCCGAACACGGCCAGGCCAAGGAAGAACACGTACAGCGCTGCAGTCACGTGCAGTGACTTGAACAGGTAGGCGCCCACATACACCACGTCCACCGCGATCCACACCCACCAGCAGGCGGCGTGCCGGCGCGCCTGCCACCACTGCCCGACCAGGCTCAGCCCGGTCAGCAGGGCATCCAGCCACGGCAGCGCGGCGTCGGTGAAGCTGTGCATGACCGCCCCCAGCGCCAGGCTGCCACCCACGCCGATGGCCAGGTCGCGCAGCAGTTTGCCGCGCGCCAGTGGCACGATGCGGATGCTGCCTTCGTCGGCCGCATGCTGGCGCCAGTTGATCCAGCCATAGACCAGGAAGCCGCCGAAGATCACCTGCAGCAAGGTGTCCGAGTACAGCTTGGCCTCGGCGAACACCAGTCCGTACAGCGCCACCGACAGCAGGCCCACCGGCCACGCGGCAAGCTGACGCCGGGCCATCAGCCAGACGCCCAGCACGCTGCACAGCGCGGCGGTCCACTCGAGCACGGCGCCGCTCACAGCGCGAAGGTCACCGACAGGCGCGCCTGCCGCGGTGCGCCGGGGAACAGGTAGTAGTCACCGCCGCTGCTGCCGGTATCGCGCCAGTAGAAGCGGTTGAACACGTTGTCCACCGACAGGTTCCAGGTCACCGCACGTTCTTGCAGGCGATGCTGGAAACGCAGGCCGGCATCGAACACCGAATAGTCCGGTGCGCGCACGCCGCCATCGGCACGCGCGACGTTGGCACCGGCGTAGCGCCAGCCGCCGGTGACATCCAGGCCCTGCGCGAACGGCAGCGCGTAGGCCACATGCACGCTGGCGCGCACCTTCGGCACATTCACCAGCTGATGGCCTTCATAGGCCGGTGTGCCGGTATCGCGCGCGCGCGCCTGCAGCACGCTGGCACTGGCCACGATCTGCAGTGCGTCGGTCAGCTGGCCATTGGCGGTCAGCTCCAGGCCGGTGTGGGTCTGGGTGCCTTGCTCGACGAAGGTGTAGCCGACGTCGCTGTTGTCGGGCTGGGCGTACTGGTACGGCTGCGAAATGCGGAACACCGCCGCGCCCAGCGTCAGTGCTTCGACCGGCACGTACTTCACGCCCACTTCCAACTGCCGCGACTGCACCGACGGCAGGAAGGTATCGGCGTTGCTGGTCCAGAACGGCGCTTCCTGGCCCAGCGAAATGCCGCGCACGTAGCTGGCGTAGGCGTTGAGCTGGTCAGTGGCCTTCCACACCAGCGCGGTCTGTGGCAGGAAGCGCGACAGTCGGCTGTGGCGCTGCGGGTTTCCGCGCTTGTCGTAGGCACGCTCGTCCAGGCGCACGAAGCGGCCGCCGGCCAGCCACTGCCAGTCATCGCCGAAGCTCATCCGATCCAGCGCGAAGAACGCGGTCTGGCGGCTGTCCAGGCGCCGTGCGGAGGGGCCCGGCATCTTCGGCGACGGTTCAAATACCGGAACCGGCGCTTCGTGGATGTTGCTGGTGCCGACGTACTCGTTGACGCTCGGGCGCTTGTCCACGGTGCGGCGGAAGTAGTCGGCACCGACGGTCAGCTGGTGACCGACGCTGCCGGTCTCGAAGCGGCCGCGCAGCTCGGCACGCGCCTGCTGGTTGCGGCGGGTGTCGTCCGGGCTGCGGTAGTCGTAGACGTCGTAGTCGCCGTTGGGCGCGAAGTAGTTGCCCGGCACGCTGCCGTCGGCACATTGTGCGGCGTAGTAGCAGCCGTAGGCGAAGGCGACGTTGTCATCGATCACCGAGCGGCTGTGGCCGACCGAGACGCGCGACTGCCAGGCGTCGTTGAAATCGTAGGTATGCAGGGCGGTGATGTTGGTGCTGGCGATATCCACCGGGCGCTGCCACGGCTGGTAACCCAGCAGGTGTTCGCGGTCGACGCCACGCGGCAGCTCGCGTGCGCCCAGCAGCTGGTAGCCCGAGACCGAGCGCTGCGAACTGGTCTGGTAGTTGGCATCCACTTCCAGCTTGCCGCGTTCGCCGATCAGCCAGTCGGCGGCCAGCGAGTAGAAGTTGCGGCGGCCATCGGCGTGCTCGACATAGGAGTTGCTGGAATCCCACGCAGCGTTCAGGCGCAGGCCGAAGCGCGGGGTGATCCAGTGGCCGACATCGACGGCGACATAGCGCGAGCCTTCCGAATCGGTGCCGAGCGTGGCGGTGCGCACTTCGGCCGGACGCTTGCCGATGTAGTTGATGATGCCGCCCGGCGCCATCACGCCTGCAGCCAGGCCGGCTTCACCCTTGAGGATCTCCACCGCCTGCACGTTCTCCAGCGCCAGGCGTTGTTCGCCGGCGATGGACAGGCCGTTGAAGCGGTAGCCGGTGGCCGCGTCCAGCGCGAAGCCGCGGATGGCGATGTTCTGGTAGTAGCCCACCGGCGCATACGCATCGCCCAGCGAGGCATCGTTGCTGGCCAGCTCGGACAGCGTGCGCACCTGGCGACGGTCGAGGTAATCGCGCTCGAGCACGTTCACCGAGGCCGGCGTGTCTTTCCAGCTGCCGCCACCGAAGGCGTTGACGCGCGAGGTATCGGTCTTCGGTTTGCCGGCCTGCACGCGCACCGCCGCCAGTTCGGTCGGCGAGCGTTCGGCGCCGGTGGCAGCCGCATCGGGGAGGCATCGGCCTCGCTGGCATGCAACGGCAGCGCGGCACAGAGGGCGAGGGCGAGCAGGGTGGGGCGCAGGCAGCGGTTCATTCGATTCGTCTTCGGACAACAAGGGAGACGAAGCGACGGCGCGCAGGTGCACCGGCCCGGAACGGGGGTGTGGCTGCGGCTCAAAGCTCCCTACGCCGGTGCAAACCGGATCAGGTTCCAAGGGACTCTCTCAGCCTGGCAGATCCAGGCACCCCCGCTTCAGATGACCATTTCACTACAAATGGTACGGATTTGCGAGCGCCGCCCGGGGTCGGCTCCCTTTCCGCAGGAAAGGGCTCTGACCCAAATGATGCGTCCCCGGCGGTGCGCCAACCAGCTCAGGCGGCGGCGCGCAGCGCCTGCAGCAGTGCCTGCCCCGGCGCGCTGCGGAACCACGCCGGATGCCCCAGCATGAAGGGCTGCCAGGCCACGTCGGCATTCGCGGTGGAGCCGGTGATGCCCTCGAAGTACTCCACTTCGGACAGTGCGAAGTCGAAATGGACCATCGGCAGCAGGTCCGCCAGCAGTTGCACGCGCGTGGCCGACAGCGGCAGCACCTGCCGATAGCCCTCGAGCAACGCCAGCGCGATATCGATGCGCACCGCCTCCCTGCCGCGTTCCAGCTCCAGCCACGCCACCGCATTGCGTTCGATGGCGGTGGCAAGGTCGAACAGTGCGCTGGTGGGTGAGGCGAGGCCGAAATCCAGCACGGTGCTGACCTGGCCGTCGCGCCACAGCAGATTGGACACGTGCCAGTCGTTGTGTGCCCACAGCCGCGGTTCGTCGCGCAGGCGCTCGGCCAGGCCCGCATGCCAGGGCAATACATCGCGGCGCAGCTGCGCTTCCCACGGGATGCGCGCGAGATAGCGCGCCAGCCCCGGGCGTGCAGGCAGGTCGGCCTTGATTGCTGCGATCGGATCGTCGGCGCGGATCAGATCGTCACGTGCGACCAGCAGATGGGTGCTGCGCTGGGGTGCGTAGTAGCTGGCCGCAGCGCGGTGCAGCTGCGCGAGCGCGCGACCGGCTTCGCGGGCCTGTGCGACGTCGGTCAGCAGCGACCACGACACCGCATCGCGGTACAGGTCCTCGCCCACGCCCAGAGCGTGCAGTTCATACGTCCATTGACCGTGCTCGACGGCCGTCTGGCCATCGGCCGAGGCCAGCACCTGCACCACCGGCACGCCACCGGCGGCGAGATGGGCGATGAAGCGGTGCTCTTCTTCCAGGCAGGACGCACTGCGCACGTTGTGGTGGTGGCGCTTGATGAACACCGGGCCATGCGGTCCGGCAACGATGGCGGCGGCCGACAGCGGGCGTGGGCTGTGCCAGCGCGGTACGCTGCGTTCGCCCAGCTGCGGGTAACGGGCGCTCAGCCATGCGATGTCAGCGGCGTTGATCGGTGGCCAGTCGGCGGCAACCTCGTCGTTGTTGAGGCCCTGCACGCGGTGGGAAGAAGAAGTCATGCCGCAGCCCATGGGGAAGTCACATCCAAGGCTGCGCATTCAACGCCATGCCCGCCGGCAACGCAAACGGGCGGGTCATGGACCCGCCCGTCGTCAGGCGATCAGCCGCCGTGCCGCAGGGTGTGCTTACCAGCCGCGATGACGGCCCCGGTCGTGGTAGTAGCGGTTGTCGTAGTAGCGCTCGCGCTGCCAGCGACGGTCGTCACCCCGGTCGTAGTAGCCGCTGCGGTAATAGCCACGGTCGTAGCGGCGGTCGTAGCGGTTGTCGTAGTAACGCCGGTCGTGGCGGTCGGAAGTGGTCAGGTTGCCGATCGCGCCGCCGGCCACGGCACCGCCGACGGTTGCGGCCGGGTCGCCATTGGACAGCAGGTTGCCGGCCACGCCACCGACCACGGCACCGACCAGGGTGCGCTTGTCCTTCCTCGACATCGCGCTGGCATCGCTGACCACGGCCACGCCGGCAACCAGTGCCAGAGCCATCGCCAGACCACGGAAGCTGAGTGCGGAAGTACTGAGCATGTTCGGTTCTCCTGTGAGGTGCATGCCACGCGGGGCAGGGAGGGCGGGGGCGCCCCGGCTGCCGTGGAGACCACGCTGACGTCCCCACATTGCCGGAACATTGCCTGGCCGACCGAGCGGCGTGCGCATTCATCTAGCGTCAGGCGCCATGAAGGCGGCCTGAAAGTTCCTCCGCCCGATGGCCGGTGTTCAGATTTTTCCGTCGCGCAGGTAGTCGAACAACTCGGCATCCCCCTTCAGCCCCAGCTTGAGCATGGCATCGCCCTTCTGACGGCTGATGGTGCTGACGCTCTTGTGCAGCTGCAACGAGATTTCCTTGACGGTCATGCCGGTGCCCAGCAGCCGCAGCACTTCCACCTCGCGTGGTGACAGCGGCTTGCCATCGCCTTCGCGCATGCGCCAGCTGCCGGCGGTCTCAACCCGCTCGCGCAGGCTGCGGCTGATGTAGGTCTGCCCGCGGTAGACGGCCTGGATGGCCTGCGGCAGCTCGTCCATCGACGAGCTCTTGTCGACCAGGCCGAGCACGCCGCTGTCGAGCACCATGCGCAGGATCGCCAGATTGTTGGAGACGCTGAGCATGAGCACCGGCAGATCCGGATGACGGCGACGGATCATCCCGATCATGGCAAAGCCATCGGCCTGCGGGCTGCCCGGCATGGAGTAGTCGGTGACCAGCAGGTCGCAGGGTTGGCTGCCCAGCATGGCCATCAGCGCCTGCGCGCTGTCAGCCTCGCCGACCACGCGGCCGACCCCGCTCGACTCGATGACGGCGCGGGTACCGATACGGACCACCGGGTGGTCGTCTGCGATGATGATGCGCAAGCTCATGCTCTAGTATGGCCATCGGGCACGCCGGACCGCGACCTTCGCGGTTCCTGGCAGGATTCTGGGAGATCGACGCAGATGGGTAGGTGGGCTGTTCGTGGGCTGCTCCTGCTGCTGGCCATGCTGGTGGTGCCCGATGCGTTGGCACAGGGGGCGTCTGGTCTGCTGCCACTGAGCCCGGTGCAGCGCCAGTACCTGGCGGCGCATCCGACCCTCGTCGTGGGGCAGTATGACAGCGGTTGGCCGCCCTTCGAATCCCTGCGCGAGGGCCAGCAGGTCGGCCTGGGGCCGGAGTACCTGGCGCTGCTCGCCGGTCAGCTTGGCGTGAAGGTTGAGGGCCGTCGCTATCCGGACTGGCCTTCCGTGCTGGATGCGGCCTGCCGTGGCGAGATCGACGTGGTGATGAATGTCGGTCTCAGCGCCGACCGCACCCGTTGCATGGTCTATACCGCCGCCTACGGCGAAGCGCCACTGGCGGTGGTCGGCCGCCCCGGTGACCTGCGTGCCTCCGAGGCGCCAGACCTGGACGGGCTGCGGGTGGTGATCGAGCAGGATTTCCTGACCGCCCCGCAGGTGCGGGCACGCTTCCCTCGTGCCCGCCAGCTTGTCGCAATCAACACGCTGACGGCCTTGCAGATGGTCAGAGACGACAAGGCCGATGTCTATATCGGCAATGCTTTTGTCGCGACCGAGTTGATCGCCAGCCAGCGCCTGCAGGGCGTGGTGCTGCTGCGGCCCAGCGATCTGCCCCCGAGCGGCTGCATTTCGGGGTGCCCAACAGCAAGCAACCCCTGGCCGAAGCGCTGGATCTGGCCCTGGCCGCGACCAGCCAGGCCCAGCGCGATGCACTGGAGCAGCGCTGGTTGATGCCACCGAAGTGGTCGGCGTCGGCCCAGCTGGCATTGAGCCAGGCCGAGAAGCGGGTGCTGCAGCAACCGCTGAAGATCGGCTTCGCGCCGAACGCGGCGCCGCTGTCGTTCAGCGGCGAGGATGGCCAGCCCAGTGGCCTGGCGGGTGAATACCTGCGCCGGTTGATGCAGGCCGGGGCCAACCTGAAGGCCGAAAACAGCCACGATTGGTACGAAGTGCGTGAAAAGGCCCGTCGCGGTGAGCTGCAGGCGGTGATGGGCATCCCTTCGGACTCGCGCTACCTGGGGCCGGAGTGGGTATTCAGCCAACCCTTCATCAGCGTGCCGAACGTGATCGTGACCCGCAGCGATGGCGGGGTCGTGCTGGGCCTGGCCGATCTGCAGGGCAAGCGGGTGCTGCTGTCCGACCCGGAGCGCGTGCGCGGCTATGTGCTGCAGCAGGCGCCGCGGGCCCGGATCATTGCCGCGCGCAGTGCCGAACAGGCCCTGCAGCGCCTGCTCGATGGCGAGGCCGACGCCTATATCGGCAACCTGGCGCTGGTGGACCATCTGCTGCGCGATCGCTTTCCGGGGCGGCTGCAGGTGGCCGCGCCCGCCGGTTTCAATGACCAGCTGGTGCTGGCGGTGGAACGCCGCCACGCGGCGCTGGCCACCACCTTCGACCGCCTGCTGCTGCAGATGACCCCCGGCAGCCGGGAGGCACTGCGCAGCACCTGGCTGGCCGTGGAATACCGCAGCGGCGTCGACTGGAGCCAACTGTTGAGCTGGGGCATACCGCTGCTGCTGGTGCTGCTGACCGCGTTGCTGGTGCACGGGATCGGCTACTGGCGCCTGCGCCGCGAGGTGGTCGGACGGCGTCAGCTGGAACAACGCCTGGCCGAGGTCACCGACAACCTGCCGGCGGTCGTCTACCAGGCGCGCCGGAGTGCCGATGGCATTCTGTCGTTCCCGTTCATCGCAGGCGATCTGCAGGCGCTGTTCGGCATCTCCCGGCAGCAGGCCGAGCAGGACGCGCGGGCGTTGCTGGCCTGTATCGAGGAGGACGACCGCGACGGCATCGAGCGAGCGATCGAGCAGGCCGCGCGCCAGTTCGCGCCGCTGACGCTCGAGTTCCGCCTGTGCGGCGACGACGATCCACCGCGCTGGGTGCGCAGCCACGCCCATCCCTATGCCACCGAGGAAGGCGCGGTGACCTGGAGCGGATACTGGGTGGACGTGAGCGAGGCACGCCTGCAGGCCGATGCGCTGGCGGCGGCCAAGGCCGAGGCCGAGCAGGCCGCCGAGACCAAATCGCGCTTCCTGGCCACCATGAGCCACGAGATCCGCACGCCCATGAGCGGCGTGCTGGGCATGCTGGAGGTGCTGGCGCATTCGCCACTGGATGCCGAACAGCAGCGCATCCTGGGGGTGATCGATGATTCTGCACAGATGCTGCGGCAGATCCTCGACGACATTCTCGACTACTCACGGCTGGAAGCCGGTGCGCTGCGCCTGGAGCCGGTGCCGCAACCGCTGCGGCCGCTGCTGGAGAGCGTGTGCCGGTTGCTCTCCGCGCAGGCCAGCGCACGGGGCCTGGCGCTGCAGGTACAGATCGATCCGCAGTTGGCGGCGGCGCACGAAGTGGACGGTGTGCGGCTGCGCCAGATCGTGTTCAACCTGCTCAGCAACGCCATCAAGTTCACCGCCCAGGGCGAAGTACGCCTGCAGCTGGATGTGCTGGGGCCGACCTCGGATGAAGGCGTGCAACCGCTGTGCCTGAGCGTGACCGATACCGGCATGGGCATTGCGCCGGAGCAGCTGCAGCACCTGTTCGAGCCGTTCACCCAGGTCGGTGTCTATATCCAGCGCGACCACGGGGGTACCGGCCTGGGCCTGAGTATCTGCCAGCGCCTGGTGCAGATGATGGAGGGCGAATTGACCCTGCAAAGCGCCCTGGGTGAAGGCACGCGCGCTGAAGTGCGGGTATCGCTGGTGGAAGCCGGCAGCGAAGACGCCGCCGCGCTGGTGGCCGAGCAGGACCAGGCCGCGCTGCTGCCGGCCGCGCTGCGCCAGGCACGGGTGCTGGTGATCGAGGACCACCCGACCAACCAGGCAATGATGGCCTGGCGCCTGCAGCAGCTGGGCGTGCCCTACGTGCTGGAGGGTGACGGCCAGCAGGCCCTGGACCGGTTGCTGACCGAGTCGTTCGATCTGGTGATCACCGATTGCCGGATGCCGGTTCTGGATGGATTCGGCTTCACCCGGCTGCTGCGCGAACGCGAGGGCCGCAATGGCCAGCCACGGCTGACGGTGCTGGCCTTGACCGCCAGCGTGCTCGATGACGATGCGCGGCGCTGCCGCGAGGCCGGCATGGATGCGGTACTGGCCAAGCCGTTGACGCTGGCAACGCTGCGCGCGGCGTTGCTGCGCTGGCTGCCGCAGGCCCAGGGACAGCGACAAGCCCCGGCACAGGCGTACGCTGCGCCGGCGCCGGAGCGTGCCGGCGACAGCGCGGTGATGCCCGACCTGGCGGCACTGGAGCGGCAGTTCGGCTCACGCGCGGTGGCCGAGCAGCTGCGCGACAGCCTGCTGCAGGCCAGCGAAAGTGATCTGACCGCCGTGCTGCGTGCGGTGCAGAGCGGCGACCCCGCAACGGTGGCGTTGCACCTGCATCGCCAGGCAGGGGGCTGGGCGCGGTAGGTGCGGCGGCGCTGGCCAGCGAAGCCGGCGCACTGGTCGAACGCCTGCACGCCGCCGGTGCATCCAATCCGGCGGAGCTGTTCGCGGCGGTCGAAGCCTTCGTGGCACGGCTGCGGCAACAGCTGCAACGCCTGGCTCACTGATCGGGCAGCTGCTGCAGGTAGGCAATCACCAGCGCGCGGCGTTCGGCGCTGGGAAAGGCGTTGTACATGCGGGTGCCGGGTACCACATGGGTGGGCGATTGCAGGAAGGCATCCAGGGTCTGCGCGGTCCAGGTGATGTCGGCGCGGCGCATGCCGTCCGAATAGCCGTAGCCGGGCAGGCTGCCGGCGCGACGGCCGATCACCCCGTGCAGGTTGGGGCCGAAGCGATGGATGCCGCCGGGCTGGACGGTATGGCAGCCGGCACACAGTTCGAACGCGCGCTGCATGGCCTGCTGGCGCGCCTGCTGCGGCGTGGCCGGCACGGCCGGTGGGCGCTGGCAGGCGGTGCTGGCCAGGGCCAGGGCCATCACGATCAGGGCAGGGAGCACGCGCATGGGCGGGCAGGATAGCGGCGCGTGCGAACCGATGGGCTGCGACACGCGGTCGCAGCCCATGACAGTCACATGCCCGAGTAGTTCGGGCCGCCGCCGCCCTGCGGGGTCACCCAGACGATGTTCTGGGTCGGGTCCTTGATGTCGCAGGTCTTGCAGTGCACGCAGTTCTGCGCGTTGATCTGCAGACGCGCGTTGTCGGCTTCGCCGACGAACTCGTACACACCGGCCGGGCAGTAGCGGGCTTCCGGGCCGGCGTACTCGGCCAGGTTCACCTTCACCGGAATGCTCGGATCCTTCAGCGTCAGGTGGCTGGGCTGGTTCTCGTCGTGGTTGGTGCTGCTCAGGAACACCGAGCTGAGACGGTCGAAGGTCAGCACACCGTCCGGCTTCGGGTAGGTGATGCGGGTGTGCTGGGCCGCCGGCTCCAGGCAGGCATGGTCCGGCTGGGTGCGGTGCAGGGTCCACGGCGGGTTGCGCACGCCCAGCTTGGGCAGCAGCCACTGCTCCACGCCGGTCATCAGCGTGGCCACGGTCTGGCCCTTCTTGAACCACTGCTTGAAGTTCTTGGCCTGCTGCAGTTCGGTGAACAGCCAGCTGGCTTCGAAGGCTTTCGGGTAGGCGCTCAGCTCATCGTGCTGGCGGTCGGCGGCGAGCGCATCGAAGGCGGCGTCGGCGCACAGCATGCCGGTCTTGATCGCCGCGTGGCTGCCCTTGATGCGGCTGGCGTTGAGGTAGCCGGCTTCGCAGCCGACCAGTGCGCCACCGGGGAACACGGTCTTGGGCAGCGACAGCAGGCCACCGGCGGTGATCGCGCGTGCGCCGTAGCCGATGCGGGTACCGCCTTCCAGGTGCTTGCGGATGTCCGGGTGGGTCTTGAAGCGCTGGAATTCCTCGAACGGGCTCAGCCACGGGTTCCTGTAGTCCAGGCCGACCACGTAGCCGATGGCGACCTTGCCGCCGTCGGCGTGGTACAGGAACGCGCCGCCGTAGGTGTCGCTGTCCAGCGGCCAGCCGGCGGCATGCACCACCAGGCCCGGCTCATGCTTGGCCGGGTCGATCTGCCACAGTTCCTTGATGCCGATGCCGTAGGCCTGCGGGTCCTTGCCTTCGTCCAGTTTGTAGCGGGCGATCAGCTGGCGGCCCAGGTGGCCGCGCGCGCCTTCGGCGAAGATCGTGTACTTCGCCTGCAGGGCCATGCCGCGCTCGAAGGCCGGGCCGATGCTGCCGTCCTTCTCGATGCCCATGTCGCCGGTGGCCACGCCGATCACTTCACCGTTGTCGCCATACAGCACTTCGGCGGCGGCGAAGCCCGGGAAGATGGCCACTTCCAGCGCCTCGGCCTGCTGCGCCAGCCAGCGCGTCACTTCACCCAGGCTGATGATGTAGTTGCCTTCGTTGTGGAAGCACTCCGGCAGCAGCGCGTTGGGGTGCTGCGCGAACCGGTTTCGCTGAGGAACAGGAATTCGTCGCGGGTGACCTTCTGTTTCAGCGGTGCGCCACGCTCGGCCCAGTCCGGGAACAGTTCGGTCAGCGCGCGCGGGTCCATCACCGCACCGGACAGCACGTGCGCGCCCGGCTCGGAACCCTTCTCCAGCACGCACACCGACAGTTCACGGCCGGCCTCGATCGCGCGTTGGCGCAGGCGGATCGCGGTGGCCAGCCCGGCAGGACCGGCGCCGACGATCACCACGTCGAATTCCATTACTTCACGCGGGGGCAGGGCGTTGGCTTCAGCGCTCATCGATTGCATGACTCGTGGGTAGGGCCGGCATCGGGGCCACCGGCGGTGCCTGGGAATCGCGCGTGCGGCCACGGGCGAAACGGTTGTTTGAATGTGTCAGGGTACCGGGCCGCGCGTGATCGAGCTAGATCGGCGATGTTCACGTCATGATTGCTGCAGTGCAGCGAACGGCCTCAGCCCGGGTGGGTGCCGACCTTGGTCGGCACGCTCTGCCCGGATGACCGACAATGGCCCGGTCCTGACTGCGTGTGAGTGCCATGGCTTTGCATCCGTACGATCTGTTCGATGTCCGTTCCCTGCTCAACGAGGAAGAGCGCGCGGTGCAGGAGAGCGTGGCCCGCTTCACCAACGAACGTGTGCTGCCGATCATCGGTGATGCCTTCGACCAGGCGCGCTTCCCCGATGAACTGGTGCCGGAAATCGCGTCGCTTGGCCTGCTCGGCGCGACCCTGCCCGCACAGTACGGCGGCGGCGACCTCGGCGCGGTCAGCTACGGCCTGATCTGCCAGGAGCTGGAGCGCGGCGATTCAGGCCTGCGCAGCTTTGTCTCGGTGCAGAGCTCGCTGTGCATGTACCCGATCTACGCTTACGGCAGCGAGGAACAGCGCCAGCAGTGGCTGCCGGCGATGGCGCGCGGCGAGCTGATCGGCTGCTTCGGCCTGACCGAGGCGCACGGCGGCTCCGACCCGGCCAGCATGAAGACCCGCGCGGTGCGCGATGGCAGCGACTGGCGCATCAGCGGCAGCAAGATGTGGATCACCAGCGGCCCGGTGGCCGATCTGGCCATCGTCTGGGCGCAGACCGAGGACGGCATCCAGGGCTTCGTGCTGGAAAAGGGCATGGCCGGTTTCACCACGCAGGAGATCAAGCACAAGATGAGCCTGCGCGCGTCGCTGACCGGTGCGCTGTTCTTCGATGATGTGCGCGTGCCCGACAGCCACCGGCTGCCGAATGTGAAGGGCCTGAAGGGGCCGCTGGGCTGCCTGACCCAGGCCCGTTACGGCATCAGCTGGGGCCCGATCGGCGCGGCCATTGCCTGCCTGGATGAAGCGCTGGGCTATGCCAAGGAGCGCGTGCTGTTCGGTCGTCCGCTGGCGGCCACGCAGAGCGCGCAGATCAAGCTGGCCGAAATGGCCCGCCGCATCACCACCGCGCAGCTGCTGGCGTTGCAGCTGGGCCGCCTGAAGGAAGCCGGCCAGCTGCAACCGCAGCAGGTCAGCCTGGCCAAGTGGAACAACTGCCGCATGGCCATCGACATCGCCCGCGAGTGTCGCGATCTACTCGGTGGCGCCGGCATCACCACCGAGCATGTGGCGATCCGCCACGCGCTGAACCTGGAATCGGTGATCACCTATGAAGGCACCGAGACCGTGCACCAGCTGGTGATCGGGCGTGAGCTGACCGGCATCAACGCGTTCTGACATCTGGTTCTGGAGGGTGCCAACCCTGGTTGGCGCTCCCGTGCCGACCAAGGTCGGCATCTACCAGGCGATCATTCGCGCATGGCGTGGATCTTACTGGCCGCCGGCAAACCCGTGCTGGCGCCAGGCCTCGTACATCACCACGGCCACGGTGTTGGAAAGATTGAGGCTGCGGTTGTCCGGCCGCATCGGCAGGCGCAGGCGACAACCATCGGGCAGGGCATCGAGCACGTCCTGCGGCAGGCCACGGCTTTCCGGGCCGAACAGGAATGCATCTCCGTCTTCGAACGCCACGCTGTCATAGCGCACGCTGGCACGCGTACTCAGGGCGAACAACCGCTTCGGTGCGATCCGCGCCAGCGCGGTATCCAGATCAGGGTGCACCTGCAGGCGCGAATACTCGTGGTAGTCCAGCCCGGCGCGCTTGAGCTGCTTGTCTTCCAGTGCGAAGCCGAGCGGCTCGACCAGGTGCAGCTGCGCGCCGGTGTTGGCGCAGAGCCGGATCACATTGCCCGTGTTGGGCGGGATTTCCGGTTGGAACAGGATCACGTGGAACTGGGGCGCGGCATTCATCGGCGCAGTGTACCTGCGGCGGCCGCAGCCCATACGGCGCACGCCCTGCGCGAGGCAGGGCGGCACCGCTTACGGGCGCAGCAGGACCTGGGCGGTTTCGGTGGCCAGGGCCTGCAGGTCGGCGGCGCTCGGGCGCACCTGCAGGGCCGGCAGGTTGACGATCACCGAGTGGGCGACGTTGGTGGCGGCGGCAGCCAGGGTGGCGGCATAGCGCTGGGCTTCCAGTTCGGCGGCCAGGGCGACGCGCTGTTCCAGGCTGGGGCGCACTTCCACCGAGGCCAGGGTCGTGATCGGCATCGCGGCGGCAACCGGGGCGGCGACGTAGCCGTTGCGCTCGGCCAGCTGGTCGGCGCTCGGGCGCACTTCCACGGTGGCCAGGGTCGGGATGCCGCTGGCGCGTTCCCAGGCCTGCTGGGCCAGCTGGTCGGCGGCCGGGCGGACCTGCACGGTGTCCAGGGTCTTGATGGATTCGGAGGCCTGCACCGACGAAACAACCGCGGTGCCGGCGATCAGGGCGATGGCGATGGCAATGGTCTTGGCGTTCATGACGGGGCCTGTTTAGTGTTGGTGAGCAGTGGTGTGGTAGTAAGGTAGTACACCGATTCTGGGCTTGCAAGGAAAATTTTCGATTTCCTGCATTTGTTCAGTCTTCAGTCAGCTTTCGTCTGAAGCCCTTCCTGGCGCAGGAAGTACCAAGCAATCCCCGTGCCAACTTTTAATCATTGATTTACAAGGGTTTTTGTCGGTCTGGAAAGTGTCCGCTGGGCGGACACCTGTCCATTCGATGGGCGGCGGACACTGTCCGGACGCCGCTTGCGGGGGCATGTGACCGCCTCTACCGGGCCGCGAAGGGCGCGTGGATGGCGCAGAGGGGCAAACACCCCCAGTGACTGCCGACCGATTCCGGCCACTGCGGGCGCAGGCTAGGATCGGGGTTCACCTATGTGACCAAGGATCTGGATATGTCTTTCGCCGTTCGCCCGCGCGCTGCACTGCTGGCTGTCGCCCTCAGCACCGCCCTGGGCACGCTTGCGCCCACCTCCGCGCTGGCCGCCAGGCCGGCGGCACCGGCCAGGGTCGACATTCCGTATGAGCAGTTCACCCTGCCCAACGGTCTGCGCGTGATCGTGCATACCGATCGCAAGGCGCCGATCGTGGCGGTCAACGTCTGGTACCACGTCGGCAGCAAGGACGAACCGGCCGGCCGCACCGGCTTTGCGCACCTGTTCGAGCACCTGATGTTCCAGGGCAGCGAAAACCACAGCGGCGAATTCTTCGAACCGTTCAAGCAGGTCGGTGCCACCAACCAGAACGGCACCACCAACACCGACCGCACCAACTACTTCGAGAACGTGCCGACCACCGCGCTGGACATGGCGTTGTGGATGGAATCGGACCGCATGGGCCATCTGGTCGGTGCGATCGACCAGGCCGCGCTGGATGAGCAGCGTGGCGTGGTGCAGAACGAGAAACGCCAGGGCGAGAACCAGCCGTATGGCCAGGCCTGGGACCAGCTCACCAAGGCGCTGTACCCGGTGGGCCATCCGTACCACCACGGCGTGATCGGCTCGATGAACGATCTCAACGCCGCGTCGCTGGATGACGTGAAAACCTGGTTCCGCACCTGGTACGGCCCGAACAACGCGGTGCTGGTGCTGGCCGGCGACATCGACCTGGCCACCGCCAAGGACAAGGTCGCCCGTTACTTCGGCAGCATCCCGGCCGGCCCGAGCATGGCGCAGCCGGCGGTGAACGTGGCCAAGCGCAGCGCCGATACGCGCGAGACGATGACCGACAAGGTGCCGCAGGCACGTATCTACCGCGCCTGGAACGTGCCGCAGGTCGGCACCACTGACATCGACCAGCTGCAGCTGTTCGCGCAGGTGCTGGGCGGTGCCAAATCCTCGCGCCTGAGCCAGCGCCTGCAGCACCAGGACAAGCTGGTGGACAGCATCGGTTCGGGCCTGTCGTCGTCGCAGCTGGGCTCCAACTTCCTGATCGTGGCCACGGTCAAGCAGGGCCAGGACCCGGCCAAGGTCGAGAAGATCATCGATGAGGAACTGGACCGGCTGATCAAGCAGGGCCCGACCGCCGCCGAACTGGAGCGCGCCAAGACCGGCGCCCGCGCCGGCTTCATCCGCGGCATCGAACGCATCGGTGGCTTCGGCGGCAAGGCCGACGCGCTGGCCGAGTGCGCGGTGTTCACCGGCGATCCGGGCTGCTTCCGCACCTCGCTGGCCAACATCGAGAAGACCACCGCCGCCGATCTCAGCCGCCTCGGTGCGCAGTGGCTGGACAAGGGCAGCCACACCCTGGTGATCGCACCGGGTGAGCGCGTGGCGCTGAAGGAAGAACCGAGCCAGGCGCCGAAGCCGTTCACGGTGCCGGCGGTGGATCCGAAGTACAGCACCCTGCCCGACCAGGTTGACCGCAAGGCGGGCGTGCCGCAGACGCGCGAGTTCCCGCAGCTGAAGTTCCCGGCGCTGCAGCGCGCCACGCTGAAGAACGGCACCCAGGTGATCCTGGCCGAGCGCCATGAGATTCCGGTGGTGCAGTTCAGCTACCAGTTCCCGGGTGGTTTCAGCGCCGACCAGGGCCGCAAGCCGGGCACCGCCAACTTCACCATGAGCCTGATGACCGAAGGCGCCGGCAAGCTGGGGTCGCTGGCCTTCGCCGATGCCGCCGACGCGCTGGGTGCCAGCCTCGATGCCTCGGCCGGGCTGGATTCGATGAGCGTGGATCTGTCGGCCCTGAAGGAGAACCTGGCGCCGTCGCTGGCGCTGTACCGCGATCTGCTGCGCGAGCCGCGCTTCGAACAGGGCGAGATCGACCGCGTGCGCGCCACCTGGATCGCCGGCATCCAGCAGGAGAAGGTCAACCCGGGTGCGGTGGCGATGCGCGTGCTGCCGCCGCTGCTGTACGGCAAGGGCCATCCGTACGCCATTCCGTTCACCGGCAGCGGTGATGAAGCCGCCATCAGCGGCCTGACCCGCGAGGATCTGGTCGACTTCCACCACGACTGGCTGCGCCCGCAGAACGGCACCCTGATCGTCGTGGGTGACACCACGCTGGCCGAGATCGTGCCGCTGCTGGACAAGCAGCTGGGCGACTGGAAGGCCGCCGGCGATGCGCCGCAGGTGAAGGCGGCCACCGATGTCGCGCTGCCCAAGGGCCCGCGCGTGTTCCTGATCGACCAGCCGGGTGCGGTGCAGGCCAATCTGTTCGCCGGCCAGGTGGTGCCGCCGTCCAGCGCCGCCAGTTCGACCCGCTTCGACATCGCCAACGGTGTGATCGGTGGCGACTTCACTTCGCGCCTGAACATGAACCTGCGCGAGGACAAGCACTGGTCCTACGGTGCGCGCAGCAGCGCGACCAGCTCGGTGGGCCAGCGCCCGTGGATGGCCAGTGCGCCGGTGCAGATCGACAAGACCGGCCCGGCGATGGCGGAAATGCGCAAGGAGATCGCCGCGTTCGCCGATGGCAGCAAGCCGGCTACCGCCGACGAGGTCAACCGCATCCGCAACATCCAGACCCTGAGCCTGCCCGGTGCCTACGAGACCGCCAGTGCGGTGGCTGCGACCATCGGCTCGATCGTGCAGTTCAAGCGCCCGGACGACTACGTGCTGCGCCGCAAGGCCGAGATCGAGGCGATGACCCCGGCGCAGGTGCAGCAGGCCGCCGCCGAGATCAAGCCGCAGGCGCTGACCTGGGTGGTGGTGGGTGACCTGAAGCAGACCGAAGCGGCGGTGCGCGCGCTGAACCTGGGCGAGGTGACCGTGATCGATGCCGAAGGCAACCCGGTGAAGAAATAAGGGATGTGCCTGCCCGCCGAGGCGGGCAGGCCTCCCGGTAGTGCCGGCCGCTGGCCGGCAACCCGGTGACCCCGCCGCTGACCCCGACCCCGGCTACCCCCGATTCAGGCTGTTCAGGCAGAATCCCCTCAACCCCTTCCAGGATCTGCCCATGCGCATTCTGCTGCTGTCCTCCCTGCTGCTTACCGTCACCGCCTGTACCTGGGTGCCGATCGAACCGGCCGGCAAGGCGACCCGCGTGCTGCCTGCAGGGCCGGTTCCGGCCGGCTGCATCGCCAAGGGCGAGGTGGTGGTGTCGGTGAAGAGCAAGGTCGGCTTCTACAACCGCAACCCGCTGCGCGTGCAGGAAGAGCTGGAAACCCTGGCCCGCAACGAGGCCCCCAGTGCCGGTGCCAACGCCGTGCAGGCCGCTGCCGCCCCCGCCGACGGCAGCCAGCGTTTTGCAGCGTTCCAGTGCCCGCCGCGCTGAACGCTTCACCATACGGGCAAGGCTGAATTCGTAAAGATGCGGTGAAAGCCCGGGGGTTATAGAATAGCGCCCCCTTTGCCTGAGCCTTGGCGCTAACCTCGATGCTCTTCAAGAATGTCTCGATCGCCGGCCTGGCACACGTCGACGCGCCGCATACGCTGACGACCAAGGAAATCAACGAACGCCTGCAGCCGACGCTGGATCGCCTGGGCATCCGCACCGACGTGCTTGGCGATATCGCCGGCGTGCACGCGCGCCGCCTGTGGGACAACGGCGTGCTGGCCTCGGACGCGGCCACCATGGCCGGCCGCAAGGCGCTGGAAGATGCCGGCATCGAAGCGACCCAGGTTGGCCTGCTGGTCAATACCTCGGTCAGCCGTGACTACCTGGAGCCGTCGACCGCGTCGATCGTGTCCGGCAACCTCGGCGTCAGCGACGAGTGCATGACCTTCGACGTCGCCAATGCCTGCCTGGCCTTCATCAACGGCATGGATATCGCTGCGCGCATGATCGAGCGCGGTGATATCGACTATGCGCTGGTGGTGGACGGCGAGACCGCCAACCTGGTGTACGAGAAGACCCTGGAGCGGATGACCGCCCCGGACGTGTCCGCCGATGATTTCCGCAATGAGCTGGCGGCGCTGACCACCGGTTCGGGTGCCGCGGCCATGGTGATGGCGCGCTCGGAACTGGTGCCCGACGCGCCGCGCTACAAGGGTGGCGTGACCCGCTCGGCCACCGAGTGGAACCAGCTGTGCCTGGGCAATCTGGACCGCATGGTCACCGACACCCGCCTGCTGCTGATCGAAGGCATCAAGCTGGCACAGAAGACCTTCGCTGCCGCCAAGATCGCACTCGGCTGGGCGGTGGAGGAACTGGACCAGTTCGTCATCCACCAGGTCAGCCAGCCGCACACCGCCGCGTTCATCAAGAACTTCGGCATCGACCCGAAGAAGGTGATGACCATCTTCGGCGAGCACGGCAACATCGGTCCGGCCTCGGTGCCGATCGTGCTGAGCAAGCTCAAGCAGCTGGGCAAGCTGAAGAAGGGCGATCGCATCGCGCTTCTGGGCATCGGCTCGGGCCTGAACTGCTCGATGGCCGAAGTGGTCTGGTAAGACCTCCTGTAGAGCCGAGCCCATGCTCGGCTCACGCGCCCAGCGCGGTTCCACCGCGGCCTGACCGCAGAGCAGCCGAGCATCGGCTCGGCTCTACAGTGCGCCGCGATTCTCACTAGGTGTTCCGCATGCGCGATCTTCCCGGTTACCCCGCCCACCCGCAGCGTTTCGAGGTTCGTCCCGGCCTGTCGATGAGCTATCTCGACGAAGGCCCGCGCGACGGCGAGGTGGTGGTGATGGTGCACGGCAACCCGTCGTGGAGCTATTACTGGCGCACGCTGGTGGCCGGCCTGTCGGACAGGTACCGCTGCATCGTGCCGGACCATATCGGCATGGGCCTGTCGGACAAGCCCGACGACCGCCACTACGAATACACCCTGCAGTCGCGCGTGGATGATCTGGATGCACTGCTCAAGCACCTGGGCATCACCGGCCCGGTGACCCTGGCCGTGCACGACTGGGGCGGCATGATCGGCTTCGGCTGGGCGCTGTCGCACCACGCACAGGTCAAGCGCCTGGTGGTGCTCAACACGGCCGCCTTCCCGATGCCGGCGGCGAAGAAGATGCCGTGGCAGATCGCGCTGGGCCGCCACTGGAAGATCGGTGAGTGGATCATCCGCACCTTCAACGCGTTCTCCTCCGGCGCCTCGTGGCTGGGCGTGGAGCGGAAGATGCCGGCCGACGTGCGTCGCGCCTACGTGTCGCCGTACAACAGCTATGCCAACCGCATCAGCACCATCCGCTTCATGCAGGACATTCCGCTGTCGCCGGCCGACAAGGCGTGGTCGCTGCTGGAACGCGCCGGCAAGGCGCTGCCGTCGTTCGCCGACCGCCCGGCCTTCCTCGGCTGGGGCCTGCGCGACTTCGTGTTCGACCACCATTTCCTGAAGGGCTTCCAGGCCGCGCTGCCGCAGGCCCAGGTGCATGCCTTCGAGGACGCCGGCCATTACGTGCTGGAAGACAAGCACGACGTGCTGGTGCCGGAAATCCGCGCGTTCCTGGACAAGAACCCGATCTGACGAGGCGTGCCGACCAACGGTCGGCACCCACAGGGGAAGGAATGGGTGGGTGCCGACCGTTGGTCGGCACGCCGCACTACGCCGCGATCGGTGCCTGCGGTGGCGAGGAGGGGCTGTTGCCGTTGTCGTCCGGATGGTCGTCGTCGTTGCCGGCTTCATCGCGCCAGCGCCAGTCGGCCAGGGTCAGCGGGTCCAGGCCATAGGCGATGCGCGCCTTGTCGCACTGCGGGCTGGCTTTGCCGTACTCCCACGATGCGTCCACCTCGCGGCACACGCTGGGCCGGTTGGGGTGGATGGTGCAGCGCGAATACACCCCGATCTGCGCATCCAGCGCCACGCAGCGCACCGGCTTGGAGTGGGTGCCGCGCATGCACAGGCGGTGCGGGTCCAGCACCTCGGTCAGCTGGTGCGGTACGCCGCCGGGGGTGACCTCGTCCGATTCCATCCAGTGGAAGGCCACGCGGTATTGGGTGCAGCAGGCGCCGCAGGTCATGCAGGGGTGTTGCATGGGCAAGCCGCCTCGGGCGGCAGTCGGAATCGGGAACGAGGCAGCGGATTTTCCACGAAGCGGGCCGCCGCGCAAGAAATTCCGTAAGCGGCGACAATGAACGGATGAACCGACCCTGCAACATTGCCGCGCGCCTGCCTGAACTGGCGCGTGAACGCCCCGACCAGATCGCCATCCGCTGCCCCGGCCGCCGCGGCGCCGGCAACGGCATGGCCGCCTACGATGTGACCCTGGATTACCGCCAGTTGGACGCCCGCAGCGACGCCATGGCCGCCGGCCTGGCCGGTTACGGGATCGGCCGCGGCGTGCGCACGGTGGTGATGGTGCGGCCCTCGCCGGAGTTCTTCCTGCTGATGTTCGCGCTGTTCAAGCTGGGGGCGGTGCCGGTACTGGTCGATCCGGGCATTGACCGGCGCGCGCTGAAGCAGTGCCTGGACGAGGCGCAGCCGGAGGCCTTCATCGGCATTGCGCTGGCGCATGTGGCGCGCCTGGCGCTGCGCTGGGCGCCCTCGGCCACCCGCCTGGTCACGGTCGGGCGCCGGCTGGGCTGGGGTGGCACCACCCTGGCCGCGCTGGAGCGCGCCGGTGCCCGTGGCGGCGCCATGCTGGCCGACACCGATGGCGAGGACATGGCCGCGATCCTGTTCACCAGCGGCTCCACCGGCGTGCCCAAGGGCGTGGTCTACCGCCACCGCCACTTCGTCGGCCAGATCCAGCTGCTGGGCAGTGCCTTCGGCATGGAAGCGGGCGGGGTGGACCTGCCGACCTTCCCGCCGTTCGCGCTGTTCGATCCGGCGCTGGGGCTGACCTCGGTGATTCCGGACATGGACCCGACCCGGCCGGCACAGGCCGATCCGGCGCGCCTGCACGATGCCATCCAGCGTTTCGGCGTGACCCAGCTGTTCGGCTCGCCTGCACTGATGCGGGTGCTGGCCCGGCACGGCCGACCGCTGCCGGGCGTGACCCGGGTGACCTCGGCCGGGGCGCCGGTGCCGCCGGACGTGGTCGCCACCATCCGCAGCCTGCTGCCGGCCGATGCGCAGTTCTGGACGCCTTACGGCGCCACCGAATGCCTGCCGGTGGCGGTGGTCGAAGGCCGCGAACTGGAACGCACGCGCGCGGCCACCGAGGGCGGTGCCGGCACCTGCGTAGGCAGCGTGGTGGCACCGAACGAGGTGCGCATCATCGCCATCGACGACGCACCGCTGGCCGACTGGTCGCAGGCGCGCGTGCTGGGCGTGGGCGCGGTGGGTGAGATCACCGTGGCCGGGCCGACGGCCACCGACAGCTACTTCAACCGCCCGCAGGCCACGGCGGCGGCAAAGATTGCCGAAACCCTGTCCGATGGCAGCACCCGCATCGTCCATCGCATGGGCGATGTGGGCTACTTCGATGCGCAGGGCCGCCTGTGGTTCTGTGGCCGCAAGACCCATCGGGTGGAAACCGCCGCAGGGCCGCTGTACACCGAACAGGTCGAGCCGGTGTTCAACACCGTGGCAGGGGTGGCGCGCACCGCGCTGGTGGGGGTGGGGGCTGCCGGAGCGCAGCGGCCGGTGCTGTGCGTGGAACTGCAACGTGGCCAGTCCGACAGCCCGGCGCTGCAGGACGCGCTGCGCGCGCATGCCGCCGCCCGCCTGCCCGAGGCCGGCCTGCAGCACTTCCTGGTGCATCCGGCGTTCCCCGTCGATATCCGTCACAACGCCAAGATCGGCCGCGAGAAGCTCGCCGTCTGGGCCAGCGCCGAACTGGAGAAGCGCGCATGAAGATCCTGGTCACCGGTGGTGGTGGTTTTCTTGGCCAGGCGCTGTGCCGCGGTCTGGTCGAGCGTGGCCATCAGGTGCTGGCGTTCAACCGCAGTCACTACCCGGAGCTGCAGGCGATGGGCGTCGGCCAGATCCGCGGCGACCTGGCCGATGCACAGGCGGTGCTGCATGCGGTGGCCGGCGTCGATGCGGTGTTCCACAACGGCGCCAAGGCCGGCGCGTGGGGCAGCTATGACAGCTACCACCAGGCCAACGTGGTCGGCACCGACAACGTGATCGCCGCCTGCCGCGCGCACGGCATCAATCGGTTGGTCTACACCTCCACGCCCAGCGTGACCCACCGCGCCACCCACCCGGTGGAAGGGCTGGGTGCCGACGAAGTGCCGTACGGCGAAGATTTCCAGGCACCGTACGCGGCGACCAAGGCGATCGCCGAACAGCGCGTGCTGGCCGCCAACGACGCCACGCTGGCCACGGTGGCGTTGCGCCCGCGCCTGATCTGGGGCCCGGGCGACCAGCAGCTGGTGCCGCGTCTGGCCGAGCGCGCGCGGCAGGGCCGCCTGCGCCTGGTTGGCGATGGCAACAACAAGGTCGATACCACCTACATCGACAACGCCGCGCTGGCGCACTTCCTCGCTTTCGAGGCATTGGCACCGGGCGCGGCCTGCGCGGGCAAGGCGTACTTCATCTCCAACGGCGAACCGCTGCCGATGCGCGAACTGGTCAACAAGCTGCTGGCTGCCGTGGGTGCGCCGACCGTGGACAAGGCGATCAGCTTCAAGACCGCTTACCGTATCGGTGCGGTGTGCGAGCGGCTGTGGCCGCTGCTGCGCCTGCGTGGCGAACCGCCGCTGACCCGCTTCCTGGCCGAGCAGCTATGCACGCCGCACTGGTACAGCATGGAACCGGCACGCCGCGATTTCGGCTATGTGCCGCAGGTCAGCATCGAAGAAGGGCTGCGCAGGCTGAAGGCTTCATCTGCTGCATAGATCGCCGTCACTGGTTGCACACCGCCAGATCGGGAGGATGGACCCACGCCATCCAACGGCCCGGACATCTGCGAGGAGCGCCATGCTGCATTACGCCGTCATTTTCTTTGTCATCGCCATCATTGCCGCCGTGCTCGGTTTCTCCGGCATCGCCGGTGCGGCCAGCAACATCGCCTGGATCCTGTTCGTGGTGTTCCTGATCCTTGCGGTGATCTCGATGTTCCGCAAGCGCGGGTAGAGTCGAGCGTGCTCGACTGACGTGCCTGTAGAGTCGAGCTTGCTCGACTACCTCAAAAGCAGTCGAGCATGGCTCGACTCTACAGATGCGGGTTTCCCGGGTTACACCAGCGCCTTGTCAGCCGCATGGCGCTCCAGCGCCAGCTCGATCAACCGCGTGATCAGCGCGGTGTAGCCCAGCCCGCTGGCGCCCCACAGTTTCGGATACATGCTGATGCGGGTGAAGCCGGGCAGGGTATTGATCTCGTTGATGACGATCTTTCCCTCGGCGGTGAGGAACACATCCACCCGCGCCATGCCCGCACACTCCAGCGTCTGGTAAGCCTGCAGCGCGATCTGCTGGATGCGTGCCTGGGTGTCGGCATCGATATCGGCCGGCACCACCACCTCGGCACCGTCGGCGTTGATGTACTTGGTGTCGTAGGCATAGAACTCATCGTGCAGCACCACCTCACCGCACACGCTGGCCTGTGGCTGCGCGTTGCCCAGCACGGCGCACTCGATCTCTCGGCCGACCACGGCCGATTCCACCAGTACCTTGTGGTCATGGCGCAGCGCCAGTTCCAGTGCGGCAGCAAAGTCGTGCGCGTCCTTCACCTTGCTCACGCCTACCGACGAGCCCTGGTTGGCTGGCTTCACGAACAGCGGCAGCCCCAGCTGCGCGATCAGCGCCGCCACGTCCACCTGCGCGGCCTGATGGCGGCGCAGACATACCCAGGGCGCCACCGCCAGGCCGGCATCGCGCAGCAGGCGCTTGGCCACGTCCTTGTCCATGGCCGCTGCCGAGCCCAGTACCGATGACCCGACGAAGGGCAGGCCGGCCATGCGCAGCAGCCCCTGCAACGCACCGTCCTCGCCCAGCGGCCCGTGCACGATCGGCAGCACCACATCGATCTGGCCGAGCGCGGTGGACGCCTGTACCGGTTGCAGCGGCGCCTGCCCGGCCCCCGGCCGCAGCGCCAGCGTGGTGCCGGAGGGACGCAGCGCAATGCGCGCCGGATCATCGGCATTGAGCAGGAAGGTGTCTGGCTGGCTCAGGTGCCACTGGCCCTGCTTGTCGATGCCGATCAGCACCGGCTCGAAGCGCTCGCGGTCGAGCGCGTCGAGGATGTTCTTCGCCGACTGCAGTGAAACTTCGTGCTCGGAGGAGGTGCCCCCGAAGATGATGCCGACCCGGGTCCGTGCCATGGGGAATGCGATGTCCTGTGCGTTGCGTGGCCGTACAGCATGAACCTTCCATTGCCGCTCAGGTGAGGCGCGGATGAACCATCAACCGGGTTCGATCCCGTTGCTGCGCAACGGGCTCTGACCCCTGCCCTGCCACGGGTAGCGCGCTGTTGTGGTTGATCCTGCCGGCCAGCGGCCGGCACTACCGGCGGGTGCCGGGCGGCAGCCCGGCCCAAGCTCCTCACCCACGCAGGTAGAATGCGCACATGGCTCTTTCCCTGCTCAAGTCCCTCAAGCCGGCCGCCGGCCGTGCGCTGCAGATCGCCCTGAACCGCGCGCTGGCGCTGGATCCGGATACCCGTCTTGCGCTGACCGGTCTCGATGGCCGGCATATCGACCTGACCCTGGAGGCGCCCTCGCTGGCGATGCGCATCAGCGTCGAGGGCGATCAGCTGCGGGTGGGCCCAGTGGACGCGCAGGAAGCCGATCTGGCCGTGCGCAGCAGCCTGGCCGGCGTGCTGGCGCAGCTGCCGCTGCTGGCCAACGCACGGCGCGGCGACAGCCATGGCAAGGGCCGCGTGCGCGTGGCCGGCGACGCCGAGCTGGCGCGGCGCCTGCAGCAGCTGGCCAAGGGTTTTGATCCGGACTGGCAGCAGCCGTTCGTGAGCGTGTTCGGCGAGGTGCTGGGCGTACAGGTGGCCAACACTCTGCGCAGCGCCCTGCAGCACGCGCGCCAGGGGGCGATCGATCTGGCCCACAGTGCCGCCGAATTCATCACCGAGGAATCGCGCGACGTGGTGCCGCGCGCCGAACTGGAGGCCTTCCACGATGACGTGGATGTGCTGCGCGATGATGTCGAGCGCCTTGGCGCGCGCGTGCAGCGCCTGCGGGGTGCCGCATGAAGGCGCTGTTGCGGGCCAGCCGTATCGGCCGGGTGATCCTGCGTTACCGCCTCGACGATCTGCTGCAGGGCACCCCGGCCGAGCGCTGGTTGCGCCTGGCCAAGCCGTTCGTGCCGCGTGCCTCCGCCGCCATCGCCGCACAGTCGCGTGGCGCACGCCTCCGCCTGGCGCTGCAGGACCTGGGCCCGATCTTCGTCAAGTTCGGCCAGATCCTGTCCACCCGCCGCGATCTGGTGCCACCGGACGTAGCCAACGAACTGACCCTGCTGCAGGACCGGGTCAAGCCGTTCGACGGCGATACTGCGCGCCGCATCGTGGAAGAAGCGCTGGGCCTCCCGGTCAGCGAGGCGTTCGCCAGCTTCGACACCGAACCACTGGCCTCGGCCTCGATCGCGCAGGTGCATGCCGCCACCCTGGCCGATGGCCGCCAGGTGGTGGTCAAGGTGCTGCGTCCGGGCATCGAGAAGCAGATCGACGCCGACATTGCGCTGCTCAATTCGCTGGCCACGCTGGTCGAGCGCACCCATCCGCGTGCCGACAAGATCCGCCCGCGCGAAGTGGTGGCCGAAGTGGAAAACACCCTGGCCGCCGAGCTGGACCTGCAGCGCGAAGGCGCCAATGCCAGCGTGCTGCGCCGCTTCTGGGAAAACAGCGACGATTTGTACGTGCCGGAAGTGATCTGGAGCCATACCGCCGAGCGCGCGCTGACCCTGGAGCGCGTGTGGGGCATCCCGTCCGACGACATCGCCGCGCTGGACAAGGCGGGCATCGACCGCAAGGCGCTGGCGGCCAAGGGGTGCGGGTGTTCTACACCCAGGTGTTCCGCGACAACTTCTTCCATGCCGATGCGCACGCCGGCAACATCTGGGTCGACACCGATCCGTCGCGTCGCGCCAACCCGCGCTTCATCGCGCTGGACTTCGGCATCATGGGCCAGCTCTCGCAGGAAGATCAGTACTACCTGGCCGAGAATTTCATGGCCATCTTCAACCGCGATTACCGCCGCATCGCCGAGCTGCACGTGCAGGCACGCTGGATGCCCGACCACGTGCGCATCGATGATCTGGAAGCGGCAGTGCGTTCGGTGTGCGAGCCGTACTTCACCCGCCCGCTGTCGCAGATCTCGCTGGCCGAAGTGCTGATGAAGCTGTTCCGCGTGGCCCAGCGCTACCAGCTGACCCTGCAGCCGCAGCTGATCCTGCTGCAGAAGACCCTGCTCAACATCGAAGGTGTCGGCCGCCAGCTGGACCCGCAGATCGACATCTGGGCGGTGGCCAAGCCGGTGCTGGCGAAGATCCTGCGCGAGCGCTACAGCCCGCGCCGGGTGGTGCGCGAGATCGGCAAGCGGCTGCCGGAAATCATGACCCATGCGCCGGACATGCCGCGCCTGGTGCATGCCTGGCTGACCCAGCAGGTGGAGGGCCGCCATGAGCTGGCGATGCGCTCGCGCGATCTGGTCGCGCTCGATGCCAGCGTGCAGCGCCTGCAGAAGCGCGCGGTCGGCGCGATCACCGGGGTCGGCCTGCTGGCCATCGCCGCGCTGATGTACGTGTTGCAGCCGCCGGGCTGGTACTGGGGCGACCTGCCGATGTGGAGCTGGCTGTCCGGTGCGATCGGCGCGGTGGCGCTGGCGCGCGCCTGGTGGAAGTAGACGCCATGCTGCAGGCGCTCAAGGACGAGCTGGCGCGCTTTGGCGCCGACAACGACGCGCGTGAGACCGAGCGCGGTCGGCGCATGCTCAACATCACGCCCGATACCGGTGAATTCCTGTCGGTGCTGGTGCGCTTCGGCAACGCACGGCGGGTACTGGAAATCGGCACCTCCAACGGCTATTCCACGTTGTGGCTGGCCGAAGCCGCCGCTGCCGTCGATGGCCATGTGACCACGCTGGAGTTCGCCGAGGACAAGGCGGCGATGGCGCGTGCCACATTCGCACGCAGCGGCCTGGAGCAGCGCATCACCCTGGTCCACGGCGATGCCGGTTGCTGGCTGGCGCAGGCGGCCGAGGCCAGCATCGATCTGCTGTTCCTCGACTCGGACCGCGAACAGTATGCCGGCTGGTGGCCGCAGCTGCGCCGCGTGCTGCGACCGGGCGGGCTGCTGGTGGTGGACAACGCCACCTCGCATGCAGCACAGATGGAGCCGCTGCGGGTGCTGCTGGCCGCGGATGCGGACTTCAGCACCAGCCTGGTGCCGGTGGGCAACGGCGAACTGCTGGCCGTGCGCAACACCTGACGGCTCTTGCCGCCGCGTCGAGCGTGCTCGACTGCCTCAAACCCCACGTAGAGTCGAGCTTGCTCGACTGCTTCGTACCCCATGTAGAGTCGAGCTTGCTCGACTGCTTCGTACCCCATGTAGAGTCGAGCTTGCTCGACTGCTTCGTACCCCATGTAGAGTCGAGCTTGCTCGACTGACGCGCGAAAGGCAGTCGAGCAAGCTCGACTCTACCGGGTTGGCCGCCCCCGTATAATCCGGCGGTGAGTACCGATACCGAAACCGCCCCCGAAACCGCGCCCCTGCAGCTGCTGCACCTGGATGAACGCCTGGCCGTGGTCAACAAACCGGCCGGGCTGATGGTTCACGACAGCAAGCTGGCCCGTGGCGAAGACGACTTCCTGGCCGACCGCCTGCGCGAGCAGCTGGGTCGCCCGATCTTCCTCGTGCATCGCCTGGATCGGGCCACCAGTGGCTGCCTGCTGCTGGCCTTCGACCGTGACACCGCCAGCGCGCTGGGCAAGGCGCTGATGGGCGGCGACGTGCTGAAGGACTATCTGACGGTGTGCCGCGGCTGGCCGGCCGAGCTGTCCTGGCAGGTCGATCACGATCTGGACGGTGGGCCGGGCAAACCGGTGAAGAAGCCAGCGATCACCGACTTCCAGCGCCTGGCGACCGGCGAGCTGTCGGTGCCGATCGGCGAATTCAGCAGTTCGCGTTATGCGTTGCTGCGCTGCCAGCCGCAGACCGGACGCTTCCGGCAGATCCGGCGGCACCTCAAGCACCTCTCGCACCACATGATCGGCGACACCAGCCACGGCGATGGCCGCCACAACCGCATCTTCCGCATGCAGGGTGTGCACCGCATGCTGCTGCACGCCGAACGCCTGCGTTTTCCCCATCCAGAGGGCGGCAGCGTGGATGTACGTGCGCCGCTGGACCGTGAGTTCCAGAAGGCGCTGGACCTGTTCGGCTGGAGCCAGGACCTGTAGACGGTAGTGCCGGCCGCTGGCCGGCATCCGCCCGATTCCGGTTGTCCCGGGATTGCCGGCCAGCGGCCGGCACTACCTCATTTCTTTTCCGGCTCGTTGACGATCGCGTCCAGGTCCTTCTGCAGGTCCGCAAACAGCGGCTGCATGCGTGCCTGGATGGCCACCATCACGTTCTGCATCAGCGCCGGGGTCTTGTCCAGCAGGCTCTGGCCGGCCGAACTCTCGTAGAACTCGGCCATCGCCAGCACGTCTTCCTTGCTGAAGGTCTTCTTGTACAGGTCCACGTACATCGGCCGCAGCTGCTGCCACGACAGGGCCTGGCGCAGGGTCTGGCTGGTGCGGGCCTGGATCCGCTTGAGCTGTTCCTGCTGCTGCGCGTTGAGCTGGCGCTGCGCGGCCACCTGCTGGAACTGCTGCTGCTGCATCGCCTCGATCTGCGGCAGCATGGTGTCGATCATGCTCTGCGCGCGCGAGGCCGACAGCAGGCGGTTGATGTCGCCGTCGGTCGGCGGCGCGGCCAGGGCCGGGGTGCTGGCCACGGCCAGCGCCAGCAACAGGGCGGCACGGCGCAGCAGGGACGGCAGGGCGGGTGCGAAGCGGGTCATGCGAAGCTTCCTGCGGTACATGGGACGGCCAGCATACCCGCAGCCAAGGCGAAGGCGGCGTGTTCGGTGCCTGATCGGCGGCATACGGTGCGCGATGTCGCACTCCGGTGCGTGGCTGCCGCTACAATGCGCGGATGGGCAGTGGACCGGTCACCATCAACGCGCAGCTTGAAATCCCCGACGGCGAGATCGTCGAGCGGTTCGTGCGCGCCAGTGGCGCCGGTGGCCAGAACGTCAACAAGGTGTCCACCGCGGTGGAACTGCGTTTCGATGTGGCCAACTCGCCCTCGTTGCCCGACCCGTTGCGCGAGCGCCTGCTGGCGCGACGTGACCGGCGGGTGACCGGCGAAGGCGTGCTGGTCATCGATGCGCAACGTTTCCGGACCCAGGATCGCAATCGCGAGGATGCGCGCGAGCGGCTGGCGGCCTTCATCCAGGCCGGGCTGAGCGTGCCCAAACCGCGCAAGGCCACCAAGCCGACCCTCGGGTCGAAACTGCGTCGTCTGGACGCCAAACGCGGGCGCGCGCAGATCAAGCGCGGGCGCTCATCACGTGACTGGGAGTGATTGCTTGAACAAGCCGACTTCGTTGCTGCCGGCCGTGCCGCCGCAGATGCCGCAGGTCAAACCCAACGCCTTCCTGCGCTGGCTGGCGCGCTGCACCCTGCGCATGGGCGGCTGGAAGGTGACCGGCACCCTGCCTGACATCCCCCGCCTGGTGTTCATCATCGCGCCGCATTCGTCCAACTGGGACGGCCTGTGGGGCATGGCCGCCAAGATCGCGCTGGGCATGAAGGTGAAGGTGCTGGGCAAGGCCTCGCTGTTCTGGTGGCCGCTGGGCCCGCTGCTGCACAGGCTGGGCGTGATCCCGCTGGACCGCAGCTCGCCACAGGGCACGGTGGGCCAGGCGGTGGACCTGCTGCGCAACAACGAGAAGATGTGGTTCGCCATCACCCCCGAGGGCACCCGCAAGGCGGTGAAGGACTGGAAGGCCGGCTTCCTGAAGATCGCCCGGATGGCCGACGTGCCGATCCTGGCCGCCTATTTCCACTACCCCGAGAAGACCATCGGCATCGGCCCGCTGTTCACCCCCAGCGGCGATGATGCGGCCGACATGGCCGCCATCCGCGAGTTCTACCGGCCGTGGATGGGCAAGACCCGCGGCACGGTCTGAGCCGCCTGCGGGCTGCCGCCTAGACGCCACGTCCGGCACATGCCGGGCGTGCGCGACAGGAGTAGGGTGGGCGGCTGGTATCCCGTACCGTCTGCCCAAGGAGCGTTCCACATGTCGCGTACCGTAGTCCTGGCCGCCGCCATCAGCCTGGCGCTGGCGGCCTGTTCCGGCAAGGAGTCCACCCCCGTGTCCGATGCACAGAAGACCCCGGCCCAGCAGCCGGCCGAAGCGTCCACCAATCCGCTGCTGAGTGCCAGCACGCTGCCGTTCCAGGCGCCGCAGTTCGACAAGATCAAGGACAGCGACTACCTGCCGGCGTTCGAAGAAGGCATGCGCCAGCACCTGGCCGACGTGCGCAAGATCGCCGACAGCAGCGAGCCGGCCACCTTCGACAACACCATCGTGGCGATGGAGCGCAGCGGCGAGACCCTGACCCGCGTGTCGCGCATCTTCTTCGGCCTGGTCCAGGCCGATACCAACGACGCGCGCCAGAAGATCCAGGAAGAAGTGGCGCCGAAGCTGGCCGCGCACCAGGACGAGATCAATCTCGACCCGAAGCTGTTCGCGCGCGTGAAGTCGATCTATGACCAGCGCGAAACGCTGGAACTGGACCCGGTGCAGAAGCGCCTGGTCGAGCATTACTACGACGGCCTGGTGCGCTCTGGCGCGCAGCTGTCCGACGCCGACAAGGCCTCGCTGCGCAAGCTCAACGTGGAAGAGACCACCCTCTCCACCCAGTTCCACACCCGCCTGGTGGCGGCTACTGCCGCTGCGGCCGTGGTTGTCGACGACAAGGCCAAGCTGGCCGGCCTGGACGAAGACGCGATCAACAATGCGGCCGCTGCCGCCAAGGACCGCAAGCTGGACGGCAAGTTCCTGCTGCCGCTGCAGAACACCACCCAGCAGCCGGTGCTCGGTTCGCTGAGCGACCGCGACCAGCGCGCTGCCGTGCTGAAGGCTTCGGAAACCCGCGCCGAGCGCGGCGATGCCAACGACACCCGGCAGACCGTGCAGCGCCTGGCCCAGCTGCGTGCGCAGAAGGCCAAGCTGCTGGGCTTTGACACCTTCGCCGACTACCAGCTGGGCGACCAGATGGCCAAGACCCCGGCCGCCGCGCTGAAGCTGCTGACCGACACCGTGCCGGCGGCCACCGCCAAGGCCCGCGCCGAAGCCGGCGAGATCCAGAAGGTGATCGACGCGCAGAAGGGCGGTTTCCAGGTTGCCGCCTCGGACTGGGACTTCTACGCCGAACAGGTGCGCAAGGCCAAGTACGATCTGGACGAGTCGCAGATCAAGCCGTACTTCGAACTGGACAACGTGCTGCAGAACGGCGTCTTCTACGCCGCCACCCAGCTGTATGGCATCACCTTCAAGCCGCGCACCGACATTCCGACCTACAACCCGGACATGAAGGTGTACGAAGTGTTCGACAAGGACGGCACCTCGCTGGCGCTGTTCTACACCGACTACTTCAAGCGTGACAGCAAGTCCGGTGGCGCCTGGATGGACGTGTTCGTCGAACAGGACGGCCTGACCGGTGCCAAGCCGGTGGTCTACAACGTCTGCAACTTCACCAAGCCGGCCGCCGGCCAGCCCGCGCTGATCAGCTTCGACGACGTCACCACGATGTTCCATGAGTTCGGCCATGCACTGCACGGCATGTTCTCCAACGTGAAGTACCCGTCGATCGCTGGCACCGCCACCTCGCGCGACTTCGTCGAGTTCCCGTCGCAGTTCAACGAGCACTGGGCGCTGGACCCGAAGGTGTTTGCCAACTACGCCAAGCACTACAAGACCGGCGAGGCGATGCCGCAGGAACTGGTCGACAAGATTCTCAAGGCGCGCAGCTTCAACCAGGGCTATGCGACCACCGAGTACCTGTCGGCCGCACTGCTGGACCTGGCCTGGCACACGCAGAAGGCCGACGCGCCGCTGCAGGATGTCGGCGCCTTTGAAGCCAGCGCGCTGAAGAAGTTCAAGGTCGACCTGCCGCAGGTGCCGCCGCGTTACCGCACCACCTACTTCGATCACATCTGGGGTGGCGGTTACTCGGCCGGTTACTACGCCTACTTCTGGGCCGAAGTGCTGGACCATGACGCCTACCAGTGGTTCACCGAACACGGTGGCCTGACCGCGGCCAACGGCCAGGAGTTCCGCGACAAGATCCTCTCGCGCGGCAACAGCGTGGAGCTGTCGACCCTGTACCGCGATTTCCGCGGCAAGGACCCGTCGGTGGAACCGCTGCTGAAGTTCCGCGGCCTGAAATAAGAAACAGAAAACGGCGGGGGCAACCCCGCCGTTTTTCCTTGTATAGCGTCGAGCTTGCTCGACGGCCTTTCCCGCCCTTGTAGCGTCGAGCTTGCTCGACGGTTTTCCCACGAAAAACCAGTCGAGCAAGCTCGACTCTACACAAGCGGCTTACGTCCCCACGTGCACGCGATTGGCCTGCTCGGCCAGGCCCAGGTGGTCCAGCGCGATATCCAGCGCCAGCACGTAGCTCTGCGCGCCATAGCCGGCGGCGATGCCCAGGCGCTGGCCGACACCGGCCGGCAGGCACGGTTCGGCCACCGCGCCGTCGTCATGCACTTCCACGTAGGCGTTGTGCAGGTAGGGCAGCAACCGCTGCAGGCGCAGGCTGTTGGCACACGCACCCGGATCGAGCAGGGTCACTTCGCCGCGGCTGTGGTCGGCCACGCGCAGCGCATCCAGCAGTTCCTGTTCCGAACCGCAGGCACGGATCGCCACGCTGGTGCCGGCGTCGATCGCACGATGCACCAGCGATTTCAGTACCGGTGCCGGCAGCGGCATGGCCGTGCGGATCAGCGCGCCGGCGGCTTCCGGGCCACGGATGATGAAGATCGACATGGCTCAGCCCTCCTGTGCCAGGCGGCGGCCGACAATGGCCAGCGACAGCGGATAGCCGGCCTGCTGGCTGCGCTGGTCGATCACCACCGCGGCCGGGCCGTGCTGCAGGTGCAGGCGCGCATCCAGGCCACGCTCGCTCGGGGCCTGCAACTCGATGTACTGCGCTGGTAGCCGTTCCAGCGCCGCCTGCAGTGCGCCACCTTCGGCCTGCCACTGCGCTTCGTCGGCCACGCCGACGTCCAGCAGTACCCAGGCGGCCGAGCGCGCCTGCGGCTGGCACAGGCACTGGCGTACTTCGGACAGGCTGGCGCAGTCGCTGCACAGCACGCGGTGGCCGGACAGCTGCGCCGGCAGCTGTGGGCGCGGTGCCGTCGCAGACGCGTGGCGGATCACCAGGAGGGTCATACAACACCTTGCGGAATGCGCCCTGCGGCGCGGTAGGCACACGATGCGCGTGGCGGCCGTAAAGGTGCGATGCCCGGAGCCGGCCCCGCGCGTAAATCCTGCGTAACCCCTGTTGTAGAGCCGAGCCCATGCTCGGCTTGTAGCGTCGAGCTTGCTCGACTGAGGCGCAGAGCAGTCGAGCAAGCTCGACGCTACGAAGATGCCAGCACGGGAACCTCTCCCGCCCGTCTGTGGTCTGATGCAGCTACCACCCACCCGGAGCCTGACATGGATGCTGTTGCCCGCCCTCCCTTTTCCGAACGCGCGCTGGCCTGGCTGAAGAAGGAGGCGCTGCCGCTGCTGGTGATGCTCGGCCTGTTGGCCGCCGCCCGCGATACCCTGGCCAACCACTACGTAGTGCCCAGCGGCTCGATGCAGCCGACCCTGCAGCCCGGCGACCGGGTGGTGGTGGACATGCGTGCCTACGGCCTGCGCCTGCCGTTCACCAACAGGGAACTGATGTCCACCGGCACGCCGCAGCGCGGCGAAGTGGCGGTGTTCGACTCGCCGGCCGACGGCACCCGCCTGATCAAGCGCATTGCCGCGGTGGCCGGTGACCATGTGCAGATGCGCGAGGGCCACCTGAGCATCAATGGCCAGCCGTTGCAGATGGCCGACCTGCAGGACGTGGAAGCCTTCGGCCAGCGTCGCGCCCGCCTCGACCTGGACATGGGCGGTGGTCCGGACATCGCCGATCTGGTGGTGCCGGCCGGCAAGGTGCTGGTGCTGGGCGACCACCGCGGCAACAGCTTCGATGGCCGCTTCTTCGGCTTCGTCGACGCCGACAAGGTCTACGGCCGGGCGGTGGCGGTGTACTACCGCCGTGGCGACGGCTTCGAGTGGCAGCGCCTGTAAGCTGAATTGATACTTCTCATGTATCAATCATGATCCAACAGGTTATGGATCGACTGGATGGACGGGCCTAGTCTGGGCCCGTTCCTCCCCACCCGGCCGACCCCACCGGCCCATCGATCCCATGACTGGCGAAACCGCGGCGGCCGTTGAAGGCCGTCCTTCCACTCTCGATACCGGCACCGACACCCGCATCCAGCAGGGCACGCCGGCCTTCCGCCGCACTGCGCTGGCGCTGTTCCTGGCCGGCTTTTCCACCTTCGGCCTGCTGTACACGGTGCAGCCGCTGCTGCCCGAGTTCAGCCGCCACTTCGGGGTGTCCGCCGCCGGCAGCGCGATGTCGCTGTCGCTGACCACTGGCACCCTGGCCGTGGCGATGCTGCTGGCTGGCCTGCTGTCCGATGCGGTCGGCCGCCGCCCGTTGATGATCGCTGCGCTGCTGGCCTCGGCCATGCTGTCGCTGAGCACGGCATTGGTGGATGACTGGACCACGCTGCTGGTGCTGCGCACCCTGCTGGGGCTTGCGCTGAGCGGCGTACCGGCGGTGGCGATGACTTACCTGGTCGAGGAAATGGACAGCCGCGCGCTGGGCCTGGCGATGGGTCTGTACATCGGCGGCAACGCCATTGGTGGCATGAGCGGACGTTTGCTGGCCGGCATCATCGCCGACCACTGGGGCTGGCGCTGGGGCATCGGTGTGGTCTCGATCATCGCCCTCGCCAGCACCGTGCTGCTGTGGCTGCAGCTGCCGCCGTCGCGCCATTTCCATGCCCGCCGCGATGGCCTGCGCCACCTCCCGTCGCGCTGGCGCAGGCTGTTCGCCGATCCCGGCCTGCCGTGGCTGTTCGCCACCTCGTTCGTGCTGATGGGCGTGTTCGTCACCCTCTACAACTACCTCGGTTACCACCTGCTGGCGCCGCCGTATCACCTCAGCCAGACTGTGGTCGGGTTGATCTTCAGCGTGTATCTGGTGGGTACCTTCAGTTCGGCGTGGATGGGCCAGCAGGCCACGCGTTACGGCCGTGGCCGCATCCTGTCGATCTCCTTCGCGCTGATCGGCGCCGGCATCGCGCTGCTGGCGATGCCGTGGCTGAGCACGATGGCACTGGGCATCGCGCTGGTGACGTTCGGCTTCTTCGGTGGCCACTCGGTCGCCAGCAGCTGGGTGGGTGCGCGTGCCGGTGCGATGCGCGCCGAAGCCTCGGCGCTGTACCTGTTTGCCTATTACCTGGGGTCCAGCGTGCTGGGCGGCGTGGGTGGCCTGGCCTACGCGGCCTGGGACTGGCGCGGTGTATGCGCGTTTGCCGCCGTGCTGACCCTGGTCGGTGGCGGCATCGTCTGGGCGTTGCAGCAGCGCGCCCCGCAGCCGGTGACGGCGTGATCCTGTGGAATTGCGCCTGCCTCGGTAGAGTCGACTGTTAGTCGACTGCTCTTCCATCAGACCGCAAAAACCCCGCGCTGCGCGCGATAGTCGACTAACAGTCTCTACCGGCAAACGCGCCGCGCAACAACCCGGCGAAATTGCGGATCAACGGCGTCACCCGTTCGCGATGCCAGGCCAGCTGCACTTCCGAATGCGCACCGGTATCGGCCAGCGCCACGAAGCGCGCCCCTTCCACGCGGATGTGATCGCACGAGGAGGGCAGGATGGCCGCACCCAGCCCGGCGGCGGCCAGGCTGATCAGGGTCGAGGCTTCACCCGCTTCCTGCACGATGCGCGGGGTGAATCCTGCCGCCGTGCACAGCGCGATCATGTGGTCGTGGATGCCGGCGCCGGCACTGCGGCGGAACGCCACGAACGGCTCCTGCGCGAAATCGTGCAGCGACAGCGTGCCCTGCTTCGAGAGCCGGTGCAGGGCGGGGTGGCCGGCGTGCACGATCAACGCCAGCGGATCGACGAACAGGCTGTGCGCCACCAGTTCCGGCGGCAGCGCGCGTTTGCGGATGATGCCGACGTCCAGCGTGCCGTCGAGCAGCGCATCGATCTGCTGCAGCGTGTTCATCTCGCTCAGCTGCAACCGCACCTGTGGGTATTGCTGGCGGTAATGCAGGATCGAGCGCGGAATCTGCGGCGACAGCGGCGTGGCCCGGGTCAGCCCGATGTGCAGCTCGCCCTGCTCGCCGCGCTGCGCGCGCTGCACCTCGTCCACCGCCGCTTCCACCTGCTGCACGATCGCGCGCGCACGTTCCTGCAGCAGCTCGCCAGCAGGCGTCAGCTGCACGCGGCGATGGCTGCGCACGAACAGGCGCGCACCGATCAGTTCTTCCAGCTGGCGGATCTGCTGGCTCAATGGCGGCTGTGACATGCCCAGCCGCTCTGCCGCCTGGCCGAAGTGCAGCGTGTCGGCAACGGCGAGGAAGTAGCGCAGGTGGCGGAGTTCGATGGACATGGGTGCAGTCTAGCCAGACCGGCACCGTGCCTGGCGTCTTCTTCGATCGTTCTTCCGCCAGTCGAGCATGGCTCGACTCTACAAAAGCCCACATCGATCATTGATGACGTGTCGACCAAGGTCGACACCTACCAACAGCCGCGGCGATCTGTCAGAGGCGGGGCGGCAGCCCTGCCCAACAACCCCTCACCGTTCCGAATGCCCGCTCTGGTCATAATCGCGCGGGCTGAACAGCTCTGGCTGGATCAGTTCGATGAACGCCCGCGCCTGCGCCGACAACGCCTTGCCACGTCGCACGATCACGCCATAGCTGCGCTCGGGGAACCAGCGCTTCATCGAGCGCGCCGCCAGCCGCTCGTGGTCGGCCTCGTTCAGGCACAGCGCCGGCACGATGGAAATACCCATGCCCATCGCCACGTACTGCTTGATCACCTCCCAGCCGCCAACCTCCAGCGCCACGGTGTAGGCGATGCGGTGGCGCTGGAAGACCTGGTCGACCAGGCGGTAGGTGATCTGCCGCTTCGGTGGCAGCACAAGCGGATAGCGCGCGATGTCGGCCAGCTCCAGCTCACCCCCGCTGGCCAGCGGATGATCGTGCGGGGCGATCAGCACCTGCTCGAAACGGTAGGCCGGGGCATAGCTGAGATCGGCCGGCACATCGGTCATCGAGCCAATGGCCAGGTCGGCGGCGTCCTCGCGCAGCAGGTCGGTGCCGTCGGCGCTGATGGCGTTGTGCAGGGTCAGGCGCACGTCCGGGTGATGCAGGCGGAAGCGTTCGACGATCTTCGGCAGCAGGTACAGGATGGTGGAACTGTTGGCGGCGATGTTCAGCTCGCCCGCGTCCAGGCCGCGCACTTTGTCGCGGAAGCGTGCCTCCAGTCCATCCAGATTCTCCACCAGCGGCTGCGCCATTTCGTACAGCAGCTGGCCCTCGCGGCTGGGCACCAAGCGCCGCCCGCTGCGTTCGAACAGCGGCACGCCCAACTCCCGTTCCAGCGCCTGCAACTGCAGGCTGATGGCGGGCTGGCTGACGAACAACGCCTCAGCTGCCCGTGAGACCGAGCCCAGACGCACCGTCTGACAGAACGCGCGCAGCGGCTTCAGCCGGTCGGATTTGTAGGAAAAACGCGGACTTGGCGAGGGGCGCGTGGTCATGGCGTCACAAGTATTAGCACAATTTATGTAGAACATTGCAAAAACTGTTTTGCCAAATACTCGGCCCCGGCGGCACCGTGGAGACGTTCCCCCACCGCTGGAGTCGCCCCATGTCCGCCGTCGCTTCCGCTGTTCCCACCCCTGCCAGCAAGGCCACCCCCGGTATCGCCCTGGCGACCCGCGTGGCCGGCCAGGACACCGTGCTGCCGGCGCCGCTGCTGGCCCTGCTGGTGTCGCTGCACCGCGCGGTGGAACCGGGCCGGCAGGCACGGCTGCAGGCCCGGCGCGAGCGCCAGGCCTTCTTCGACCAGGGCGGCCTGCCGGATTTCCGTGAAGACACCGCCGCCATCCGCAGCGGCGACTGGACCGTCGCGCCGCTGCCGGGCGCGCTGCAGGACCGTCGCGTCGAGATCACCGGCCCGACCGACCCGAAGATGGTCATCAACGCGCTGAACTCCGGCGCCAAGGTGTTCATGGCCGACTTCGAGGATTCGACCTCGCCGACCTGGCGCAACCTGCTGGCCGGGCAGCAGTCGCTGGCGGCTGCGGTGCGCGGTGATCTGGAATTCACTGCGCCGGCCGCCAACGGCAAGCCGGGCAAGCACTACCGCCTGCGCCCCTACGACGAACAGGCGGTGCTGATCGTGCGCCCGCGTGGCTGGCACCTGGACGAGAAGCACGTGGCCATCGATGGCCAGCCGCTGGCCGGCGGCCTGTTCGACGCGGCCGTGTTCGCCTTCCACAACGCGCGCACGCTGCAGGCCAAGGACCGCGGCCCGTACTTCTACCTGCCCAAGCTGCAGAGCATGGAAGAGGCCGCGCTGTGGGAGACCGCGCTGTCGCACATCGAAGGCATGCTCGGCCTGCCGCACGGCCAGATCAAGGTGACCGTGCTGATCGAAACGCTGCCGGCGGTGTTCGAGATGGACGAGATCCTGCACGCGCTGCGTGATCGCATCGTCGGCCTGAACTGCGGGCGTTGGGATTACATCTTCTCCTACCTGAAGACCTTCCGCCGCCACGCCGACCGCGTGCTGCCCGAGCGCGGCCAGGTGACCATGACCCAGCCGTTCCTGAAGGCCTATTCGGAGCTGCTGATCCAGACCTGCCACCGCCGTGGTGCGCATGCGATGGGTGGCATGGCCGCGCAGATCCCGATCAACAACGATGCGGCCGCCAACGAACAGGCGATGGCCCGCGTGCGCGCCGACAAGCTGCGCGAAGTCACTGCCGGCCATGACGGCACCTGGGTCGCGCACCCGGCGCTGATTCCGGTGGCGATGGCGATCTTCGACGAGCACATGCCCACCGCGAACCAGCACAACGTGCTGCGCCAGGACGTGCGCATCGGCCGCGATGAGCTGATCGCGAGGCCGCCGGGCAGCATCACCCGCGCCGGTTTCGAGGGCAATGTGGAAGTCTGCGTGCGCTACCTGGCCGCCTGGCTGGACGGCAACGGCTGCGTGCCGATCCATCACCTGATGGAGGACGCGGCCACCGCCGAGATCAGCCGCAGCCAGCTCTGGCAGTGGCTGCACACGCCGGGCCAGCAGCTCGACGATGGCACCGCGATCGACCTGGCCCTGCTCGACGCCACCCTGGCGCAGCTGCCGGCACGGCTGGGCGATACCGCCGCGTTGCCCGGTGGCGCCCGCATCGGCGAGGCCATCGCCCTGCTGGGCGAACTGAGCCGCAGCAATGAACTGACCGACTTCCTGACCCTGCCGGCCTACGCGCGCATCGACTGACTGCCGCCCGCGTCTACCGCCGTTTCCCTCCCCGCTGCACGCACGAACCGAACTGGAGAAAGACATGAGCAAGCTGCCCACTGCCGAACAGATCCAGCACGACTGGGACACCAACCCGCGCTGGGAAGGCATCCAGCGCAACTACAGCGCCGCTGACGTGGTGCGCCTGCGCGGCACCGTGCACATCGAGCATTCGCTGGCCCGCCTGGGTGCAGAGAAGCTGTGGGCGTCGCTGCACGAGCGCGAGTTCGTCAACGCGCTGGGTGCGCTGACTGGCAACCAGGCCATGCAGCAGGTCAAGGCCGGGCTGAAGGCGATCTACCTGTCCGGTTGGCAGGTGGCGGCCGATGCCAACCTGGCCGGGCAGATGTACCCGGACCAGTCGCTGTACCCGGCCGATTCGGTGCCGGCGGTGGTCAAGCGCATCAACAACACCCTGCTGCGCGCCGACCAGCTGCATCACGCTGAAGGCAAGGATGACATCGACTTCCTGCAGCCGATCGTGGCTGATGCCGAAGCCGGTTTCGGCGGCGTGCTCAATGCGTTCGAACTGATGAAGGCAATGATCGAGGCCGGTGCCGCCGGCGTGCACTTCGAAGACCAGCTGGCCTCGGTGAAGAAGTGCGGCCACATGGGCGGCAAGGTGCTGGTGCCGACCCGCGAGGCGATCGAGAAGCTCAACGCCGCGCGCCTGGCCGCCGACGTGCTGGGCGTGCCGACCCTGCTGGTGGCGCGTACCGATGCCGAGGCGGCGGATCTGCTGACCAGCGACATCGACGGCAACGACAAGCCCTTCGCCACGGGCGAGCGCACGGTGGAGGGCTTCTACAAGACCCGCAACGGCCTGGACCAGGCGATCAGCCGTGGCCTGGCCTATGCGCCCTATGCCGACCTGGTGTGGTGCGAGACCGGCAAGCCGGATCTGGAATTCGCGCGCAAGTTCGCCGAGGCGATCCATGCGAAGTTCCCGGGCAAGCTGCTGGCCTACAACTGCTCGCCCAGCTTCAACTGGAAGAAGAACCTGGACGACGCCACCATCGCCAAGTTCCAGCGCGAGCTGGGCAGCTACGGTTACAAGTTCCAGTTCATCACCCTGGCCGGTTTCCACGCGCTGAACTACGGCATGTTCAACCTGGCCCACGGCTATGCGCGCCGCCAGATGAGCGCGTTCGTGGAACTGCAGGAAGCCGAGTTCGAAGCGGCCGAGCGTGGCTTCACCGCAGTCAAGCACCAGCGCGAAGTGGGCACCGGCTACTTCGATGCGGTCACCCAGGCGATCCAGCAGGGGCAGTCGTCGACCACCGCATTGACCGGTTCGACCGAAGAAGAGCAGTTCCACGGCGGGCGCAGCGAACGCGCCGCCTGAGCGGGTAATGCCGGCCAGCGGCCGGCACTACCGGGTCTGATCAGGGTGGCCAGGGAAGGGCCAGACAACGCCGGCCGGTCGGGGGACCTGCCGGCGTTGTTGTATCCAGGCAACGGCGCGCGGCGCAGCGCGTCAATCCGGCGCACCCGCGCGATCGCAACTTGGCCGAAACCCTGTGAAATCCGCCATCGGCTTGATCCAGCAGGGGTTTTGCGCGGACAGGCGTGACCAGAACAGGCCACGCCGGATCTTCACATCACGAACGTGCGGCCAAAGACTCAAAATGAGATAGGGCGCACACTTTAAAGCGGTGCTATGCTCCGCGGCTCACCAGGGGACGCTGGCGGCGGGTGCAGGGAATGACCGGCAGGGGTGCGGCCGAGAACAGTGATGTGACGACAGGTATCGCCCGCGTGGCGATGGCCGAGATCGTGCATGCGCTGCTGTCCGATGCCGAGGTTGCATTGTTCGCCAGATTCGCCCGCCCATGCAAGCTTCATGCCGGACAGTGGTTGTTCCAGCGTGGACACCGTGGCGAGCGCATGTATGTGATCCTCCAGGGCCAGATCGAACTGGACTTCGGCGAGGACCTGGTGATCAAGACGCTTGGCCAGCACGAGTTCTTCGGTGAGCTGGGCCTGCTGGTCGGCGATCACCTGCGCAGCGCCAGTGCGCGCGCGCTCGATGACTGCGAAGTGCTGGAGCTGGGCCCGAGCGATTTCCATCGGCTGGTCGAATCCGATCCCGGCCTGGTGGCCTACTTCCTGCGCCGCACGATCATGCGCGTGCTGACCAACGAACAGGCCCTGATCAGCCAGCTGCGGCGGCGCAACCACGACCTGGAAACCGCGCTGGACAACCTGTACATCACCACCCACCAGCTCACCCACACCCGCGAGCTGGTGCGCACTGACGAGCTGACCGGACTGCACAACCGCCGTGGCCTGACCCTGTACCTGCAGGAGTGCCGCGCCCACGCCGATGGCCCGCCGCAGGCGCTGCTGCTGATCGACTGCGACCGCTTCAAGCAGATCAACGACCGCCACGGCCACCAGGCCGGCGACCGCGTGCTGCAGAGCATGGGCAACATCCTGCGTTCGATGGCCGGTGAGCAGGACCTGGCGTGCCGGCTCGGCGGCGATGAGTTCTGCCTGATCCTGCGCCGTGGCAACCACGAGATCGTGCAGCACGCCGCCGAGTTCATTCTCAGCGCGGTGCACGGCCTGCTCGAACGCAGCCATGGCACGCCGCACGTGAGCCTGGTCAGCATCGGTGCCAGCCTGCTGGTGGCCGAGGCGGACTGGAGCGAGTGGTACGCCAGCGCCGACCGCGCGCTGTACCAGGCCAAGCGCGATGGCGGCAATTGCCTGCGCTGGGGCGATGCCCCCGACAACGGATCATGAGCGGCAGAGGTGGCAATGGACGGCATCCAGCATTCCCTTCCGGTGCAGAGCCCGCAGGTGCGGACCCTGTTGTTCACCGACCTGTGCGACTCGCTGCAGCTGGTCGAGCGCATCGGCGACATCAGCGCCGCTGAGCTGTTCCAACAGCACGACCGGCTGGTGCTTGGCCTGCAGCAGCGCTGGAACGGCCAGCTGATCGATCGCTCCGACGGCCTGTTCATGCTGTTCGAGCGCACCATCGATGGGGTCGGCTTCGCCCTGTCCTACCAGAGCGCGGTGGATGCGCTGGGCCGCGAACGCGGCATCGTGCTGCGCGCGCGCGCCGGGCTGCACGTGGGCGATGTGCTGCTGTGGAACAACAGTGCCGAGGCCATGGCCCACGGCGCCAAGCCGGTGGAAGTGGAGGGCCTGGCCAAGCCGATGGCCGCGCGGCTGATGCAGCTGGCATGGCCGGGGCAGGTCCTGCTGTCGGCCAGCGCGGAAAAGATGGCGCGCCGGGCCAGCGGCGAACTGCCGTGGGCGGCCGATGAGCTGCGCTGGAAGGACCATGGCTGCTGGCGGTTCAAGGGTATCAGCGAACGCCAGGAAGTCTTCGAGATCGGCCTGCGTGGCAGTGCGCCGCTGCGCAGGCCGCGTTCGGGCGAAAAGGCCTGGCGTGATCTGCCGCTGTGGCGGCGCCCGGCCGCCCTGGTGACCGAGGCTGCGCTGGCGTTGGCGCTGGGCGTGCTGCTGTGGACGCTGCTGCGACCGGCACCGGCCATCGCCTTTGCCGAGCGTGACTGGGTGATCGTCTCGGCCGTGCACAACGCCACCGCGTACCCGCAGCTGGACAGCAGCCTGGAGCAGGCGCTGTACATCAGCCTGGGGCAGTCGCGGTTCGTCAACATCCTCAGCGAACTGAAGGTGCGCGACACCCTGCAGCTGATGCAGCGGCCACCGCAGGCGCGGCTGGACCGCAGCCTGGCCATCGAAGTAGCGCTGCGCGATGGCGTGCGCGCGGTGCTGGTGCCCAGCGTGCTGGAGCTCAACGGCAAGGTGCGGGTCAGTGTCGAAGTGGTCGATCCGCGCAGCGGGCAGACCGTCTACACCCGCTTTGCCGACGGTCGCGGGCTGGATTCGATCCTGGCCTCCACCGACCACGTGGTCGCGGCGCTGCGCACGGACCTGGGCGAGGCCCTGCGCGATGTCGGCCGCGACCAGCGGCCGCTGCCGACCGTGGCCACCGCCAACCTCGATGCGCTGCATGCCTATGCCAAGGGCGTGGACGCCACGGCGGCAGCGCGCTATGACGACGCGCTGATGTTCTTCGAACAGGCCACCCGGCTCGACCCCGGGTTCGCCTTTGCCTATGTCGGGCAGATGAACATCCAGCACGCCAAGGGCAACCTGGAGCAGGCCGCCGCGCTGTACCAGAAAGCGGTCAGCCAGCGTGCGCACCTGACCGCGCGTGACCAGCTCTACCTGGACGCGTGGGCCGCCGATTTCCAGGGCGCTCCGCCGGCACGCATCGCCGATCGCTGGCGGATGCTGACCGAGCTGTACCCGGATGATCCGGCCGGTTGGATGAACTACGCCAAGATCCTCTACACGCAGGGTGACTACGACGGCGCCCTGGCCGCCGCGCAGCCGTTGCTGGCCCGGCAGCATTCGCGCCGTGCGCTGGTGCTGGTGTTCGTGGCGCGGGTGCAGCTGGCGCGTGGCGAGATCGCCGCCGCCGAAGCCGCCCTGCGTGGCGCACGCCTGCATCCGGGCTGGAACGGGGATGCGATGGAACCGCTGCTGCTGGCCCTGTCGGGTGATTTCGATGCGGCCAATGCCGGCTTTGCGGCAATGCGGTCCTCCGGGCTGGGGGCGCGCATGCTGCGTGCGGCGGTGCTGGGCATGCAGGATCGCCGCAGCGAAGCGGCCAGCGACATGCAGCAGGCGGCCGCGCAGTGCACGACCGGCTCCGGCCTGTGCGACATCCTGGCGCTGCAGGCGCTGGCCTGGCGTGGCCAGCAGCCGGTGCCCGCCGCGTCGCAGGCCTACCAGCAGGTGCTCGACCGGACATTGCAGGCGGTTGATCGTTCGCAGCCGGCGCCGGCACGACGCAACGCATTCATCGCGCTTGCCGCGGCCTACCACGCCGTGCGCGCCGGTCAGGGCGCGGTGGTGGCGCAGCGACGGGAGGCGTTGCAGTCGCTGCCCGAACGCGATGCAGACCCGCGCCTGCGCGAGCTGTGGAACCTGTTGCAGGCGCGCATCGCGCTCGACCAGGGCCGGCTGGCGCAGGCCCAGTCGCTGCTGGCCCAGCAACCTGCTGCGAGCCTGTTCCAGTGGCGGGTGCTGCAGATGGACCTGGCCACGGCCAGCGGCGACCACGCCACGGCCCTGCGCCACGCACAGTGGCTGCAACGCCACGTAGGCCTGGCATTTGCCGAAGATGTCGGCGACTACGCGCTGCTTCCACTGAACGCGATGGACGTGCAGCGGTTGACGGCGATCCGGCCCGCCCCGCTGGCGGGCAAGGGCGCGTCAGCCGCGCCCTGAGGCCGGTTTACTGATCCAGGCCCGGCAGGCCATCTTCGAACAGGAACGGCACGGTGAACGCGGCGCGCACGTCCAGCAGCTGGTGCATGCGCGCAGCGGCCTTGGCGAACTCCGCCTTGCCGCCCAACGAGGCCAGCGGTGTATGGCAGGCGCGCACGGTTTCCTCATCGGCGCCGAGTGCGAGCAGCGCCTGGCCCGGATCCCTGGCAAATTCGGCACGGAAGGCATCATCGCTGGACAGCCGGTCCAGCAGCTGCCGGACAACGTCGGCGGAGAGGGGCGAAGCAGACATGGGATACGACCGCAAGGTTGGGAAAATGGAAATATCGGCGGCAACGCCGCGAAGTTGATGGGCGTGCGCGCGTGCCACGCTATGATCGGCGCCCTGCACAACCGTGGGATGCCATCGCGATGAGATTCCGTCGTTGCCGGACGCTGTTCGTCGAGCCGGTGGAACGCCCTGCCTTCAACCTGGATGCGCTGCTGGCCGGTGGTACGGGCGTGCAGCTGCAACCGGTGCTGCAGGTACACGCCGCGCATCTGCCGACCGTGCAGGTAATCGATGCGGCCAGTTGTGCCTGGTTGCTGGCCTGCAGTGCCGAGCGCTGGCAGTCGTTGCCGCAGGCGCCGGAGGCGCGCAGCCGTGTGCTGGCGCTGCTGCAGCAAGGGCTGCTGGTCAGCGATGACCCGGCCCACGCCGAGGTGTTCGCGGCCGAGCAGCAGCTGCGCGACAGCCACTGGTGGCCGCTGTCGGCCCTGCATTACCAGCAGTCGTGCTGGGACGGCGTGGACAGCGTGCAGGACATGGAGCAGCACCAGCTGGTGACGGCCCGCGATCTGGTGCGCAGCTTCGGCAACCCGCCGCCGGAAGCGCCGCCGCGGTTGCCCGGCGCGGTGCCGCTGCCGCGTTGCCAGGACGATCCGCTGCAGCCGCTGTTGCAGGCACGGGCCACCTGCCGCAATTTCGATCGTGCCCGCGCGTTGCCGCTGCCGGTGCTGGCGCGGGTGCTGCAACAGGTGCTGATGGCCCAGGCACAGGTGGAAACCGATCCCGGGGTGCGCTTCCTGAAGAAGAACGTGCCCTCGGCCGGCAGCCTGCATCCGCTGGAAGCCTATCTGCTGGTGCGCAACGTGGAGGGGCTGGCGCCGGGCCTGTACCACTACCATGCGCTGGCGCATGAGCTGGGGCGGCTGCCCGGCCCGGTGGACGATCCGGCAGCATTGGGCCTGCGGCTGCTGGCCGGCCAGCACTGGTTCGCCGATGCGCCGGTGCTGCTGGTGCTGGTGTGCCGGTTCGAACGCAATTACTGGAAGTACCGCAACCACGCCAAGGCCTATCGCGCGGTCACGCTCGATGCCGGGCATGTCTCGCAGGCGCTGTATGCGGCCGCGACCGCACAGGGCCTGGGCGCGTTCGTCACCGCCGCCATCAACGAAGCCGAGGCCGGGCGCGCGTTCGGGCTGCGGCCGATGGCCGAGGGCGCGCTGGCCATCTGCGGGCTGGGCTGGCGCAAGGCCGAAAAGACCACCGCGGAACTGGATCCGGGTGGCCACGTGTGGCCGCGGCCGGGCTGACGGTCAGCGGCCTGCGCTGTCGCCGGGCCACAGGGCCCGGCCACGTCACCCTCAGGCGGCCTCGAAGTCCACCAGCACCGCACCATCACCGACCTGGTCGCCGGCCTTGGCGCGATAGCCCTTCACCGTGCCATCGGCCGGTGCCTGCAGGGTGTGTTCCATCTTCATCGCCTCCAGCACCACCAGCGGCGTGCCGCGCTTGACCTCGGTGCCGGCCGCGACCAGCGTGGCCACGATCCTGCCGGGCATCGGTGCCAGCAGGCTGCCGGCGTCGGCCACGGCATGGTCCGATTCACCCACCGGATCGTGCAGGGTGAAGCGATGCTGGCCATCGGCACCGAACAGGTACAGCTGGTCACCGTCGCGCAGCAGCTGCAGTGTCCAGCGGCGCCCGCCCAGCTGCACGGTCAGTGCGTGCGCGTCGGCCGTGCCTGTGGCCAGTACCGGCGCGGCGTCATCGCACTGCACGCGCCAGCCGTCAGCCTGCGCCCACACCTTCAGGCTGTGCCGGCGCTCGCCCTGCTGCACTGGCAGCACGCGTGGCGCACGGGCGCCCAGGCGCCAGCCGTCCTGTGCCTGCCACGGCGAATGCGGATCGCGTGCGTCGGTGCTGGCGCCCGCAGTGCTGGCCACCGCGGCCACCGCCGCCAGCAGCCAGAGTGCGTCGTCGCTGTCGCCCAGCACGCTCAGCGCCGCCTGTTCGCGTTCGATCAGCGCGGTATCCAGCTTGGCGTGGGTGAACGAATCGGTGTTCACCAGCCGGCGCAGGAAGCCGGCATTGGTGGTCACGCCCACCACCTGGCAGTCGGCCAGGGCCTGGCTCATGCGGCGCAGCGCGGCATCGCGGTCCACGTCCCAGACGATCAGCTTGGCGATCATCGGGTCGTAGTACGGGGTGATGCTGTCGCCTTCCTCCACGCCGGTATCCACGCGCACGTTGGCCGACGGCGTCGGCAGGCGCAGCCGGTGCAGGGTGCCGGTGGAGGGCAGGAAGCCGCGGTCGGCATCTTCGGCGTACAGACGCGCCTCGATGGCGTGGCCGTGAATCGCCAACTGCTCCTGGCGCAGCGGCAGCGGCTGGCCCGAGGCCACGCGCAGCTGCCACTCCACCAGGTCGGTGCCGGTGATGAACTCGGTGACCGGGTGCTCGACCTGCAGCCGGGTGTTCATTTCCATGAAGTAGAAATCGCCATCCGGGCCGGCGATGAACTCCACGGTGCCCGCACCCTCATAGCCCACCGCGCGCGCGGCATCGACGGCGGCCTTGCCCATCGCCGCACGACGCTCGGCGCTCATGCCCGGTGCGGGGGCCTCTTCCAGCACCTTCTGGTGGCGGCGCTGCACCGAGCAGTCGCGCTCGAACAGGTACACCGCCTCACCGTGGGAATCGCCGAACACCTGGATCTCGATGTGGCGCGGGCGCTCGACGTACTTCTCCACCAGTACGTGATCGTTGCCGAACGCCGAGGCTGCCTCGCGCTGGCAGCTGGCCAGTGCATCGACGAAGTCCTCGCTGCGCTCGACCTTGCGCATGCCCTTGCCACCGCCACCGGCGCTGGCCTTGATCAGTACCGGGTAGCCGATGGCATCGGCCTGTGCGCGCAGGAAGTCCGGCGCCTGCTGGTCGCCGTGGTAGCCCGGGGTGAGGGGCACGCCGGCCTGGGCCATCAGTGCCTTGGCCGCGCTCTTGTCGCCCATCGCGCGGATGGCGCTGGCTGGCGGGCCGATGAAGGTGATGCCGGCAGCGGCACAGGCATCGGCGAAGTCCGCGTTCTCGGACAGGAAACCGTAGCCGGGGTGAATGGCCTGCGCGCCGGTCGCGCGTGCGGCCTCGAGCAGGGCATCGCCGCGCAGGTAGCTCTCGCGTGCGGCGGCCGGGCCGATGTGGATGGCTTCGTCGGCCAGCCGTACGTGGCGCGCGTTGCGGTCGGCATCGGAATACACCGCCACGGTGGCGATGCCGAGGCGACGGCAGGTGGCGATCACGCGGCAGGCGATTTCGCCACGGTTGGCGATCAGGATCTTGGAGAACATGGCAACGGGCTTCATGGGAGCGTGCTCGGTCATGGCATGGGTTACATGCGGAACACGCCGAAGCGCGTCTGCTGCGGGGCGGCGTTGAGGCTGGCCGACAGCGCCAGCGCCAGCACCCGGCGGGTGTCGGCCGGATCGATCACGCCGTCGTCCCACAGGCGGGCACTGGCGTAGTAGGGATGGCCCTGTTGTTCGAACTGCTCGCGGATCGGCGCCTTGAACGCGTCTTCCTCCGCGGCCGGCCACTGGCCGCCCTTGGCTTCGATGCCATCGCGCTTGACCGTGGCCAGCACGCTGGCGGCCTGCTCGCCACCCATCACGCCGATGCGCGCGTTCGGCCACATCCACAGGAAGTTCGGCGAGTACGCGCGGCCGCACATGCCGTAGTTGCCGGCACCGAACGAGCCACCGATGACTACGGTGAACTTGGGTACCTTGGCGCAGGCCACCGCCATCACCAGCTTGGCCCCGTCCTTGGCGATGCCACCCTGTTCGTACTTGCGGCCGACCATGAAGCCGGTGATGTTCTGCAGGAACACCAGCGGGATGTTGCGCTGGGTGCACAGCTCGATGAAGTGCGCGCCCTTCAGTGCCGACTCGGAGAACAGGATGCCGTTGTTGGCGATGATGCCGATCGGGTAGCCGTTCAGATGCGCAAAGCCGGTGACCAGGGTGGCGCCATAGCGCGGCTTGAACTCATCGAAGCGCGAGCCGTCCACCAGGCGCGCGATCACTTCGCGCACGTCGTAGGGCTTGCGCGTGTCGGCGGGAATCACGCCATACAACTCATGCGCCGGCAGCAGCGGTTCTTCGGGCGCCTGCACCGCCATCGCCGGTTCCGGCTTGCGCCAGTTCAACTGCGCGATGATCGCGCGCACCCGGGCCAGCGCCTGCAGGTCGTTGTCGGCCATGTGGTCGGCCACGCCGGAAATGCGCGTGTGCACATCGGCGCCGCCCAGTTCCTCGGCCGTCACCACTTCACCGGTGGCCGCCTTCACCAGCGGCGGGCCGCCGAGGAAGATCGTGCCCTGTTCGCGCACGATCACCGTTTCATCGCTCATCGCCGGCACGTAGGCACCACCGGCGGTGCAGCTGCCCATCACGCAGGCGATCTGCGGAATGCCCTGCGCCGACAGGTTGGCCTGGTTGTAGAAGATGCGGCCGAAATGGTCGCGGTCGGGGAAGACCTCGTCCTGCAGCGGCAGGAAGGCGCCACCGGAGTCGACCAGGTAGATGCACGGCAGGTGGTTCTGCTCGGCGATCTCCTGCGCGCGCAGGTGCTTCTTCACCGTCATCGGGTAATAGGTGCCGCCCTTGACCGTGGCGTCGTTGGCCACGATCACGCACTCCACGCCGCTCACCCGGCCGATGCCGGCCACCACGCCCGCCGCAGGTACGGCATCGTCGTACATGCCATGCGCGGCCAGCGGCGCGATTTCCAGGAAGGCGCTGCCCGGGTCGAGCAGGGCGTCGATGCGGTCACGCACCAGCAGCTTGCCGCGTGCGGTGTGCTTGGCGCGCGCCGCCTCGCTGCCGCCCAGGGCGGTGCGGGCCAGGGTGGCGTGCAGGTCGTCGACCACCGCCTGCATCGCTGCGCGGTTGCCTTCAAACGAATCGCTGCCCGGTTGCAGCTGGCTGTTCAGTACGGTCATCGCGGTGGCCTTACAGAGTGCGCTGGAACAGTTCGCGGCCGATCAGCATGCGGCGGATCTCCGAGGTGCCGGCGCCGATTTCATACAGCTTGGCGTCGCGCCACAAACGGCCGGTCGGGTACTCGTTGATGTAGCCGTTGCCACCGAGGATCTGGATCGCCTGGCCGGTCAGCCAGGTCGCCTTCTCGGCGGCGTACAGGATCGCACCGGCCGCATCCTGGCGGGTGGTACGGCCCTGGTCGCAGGCGCGCGCCACCGCGTAGACATAGGCGCGGCAGGCACCCAGGCCCACGTACATGTCGGCGATCTTGGCCTGGATCAGCTGGAAGCTGCCGATCGGTTCGCCGAACTGGTGGCGCTCGTGCACATAGGGCATCACCACATCCATCGCCGCGGCCATCAGGCCCAGCGGGCCACCGGACAGCACCACGCGCTCGTAGTCCAGGCCGGACATCAGCACGCGCACGCCGCCGCCCACCGCACCGAGCACGTTCTCTTCGGGAATCTCGCAGTCCTGGAACACCAGTTCACAGGTGGGCGAGGAGCGCATGCCCAGCTTGTCCAGCTTCTGTGCGGTGGAAAAACCCTTCATGCCCTTCTCGACCAGGAAGGCGGTGATGCCCTTGGCGCCGGCCTCCATGTCGGTCTTGGCGTAGACCACCAGCACGTCGGCGTCCGGGCCGTTGGTGATCCACATCTTGTTGCCGTTGAGCACGTAGCGGTCGCCGCGCTTGTCCGCGCGCAGCTTCATCGACACCACGTCCGAACCGGCGCCCGGTTCGCTCATCGCCAGCGCACCCACCTTGGCGCCGCTGCACAGGTCGGGCAGGAAGCGCTGCTTCTGTTCCTCGCTGCCGTTCTTGCGCAGCTGGTTCACGCACAGGTTGGAGTGCGCACCATAGGACAGGGCGATGCCGCCGGAGGCGCGCGAGATCTCTTCCATCGCCACCACGTGGGCCAGGTAACCCATGCCGGTGCCGCCGTATGCTTCTTCCACGGTCAGGCCGAGCAGGCCCTGTTCGCCCAGCTTCGGCCACAGCGCCAGCGGGAACTGGTTGGTCGCATCGGCCTCGGCGGCGAGCGGGGCGATCTCGGCGGCGGCAAAATGGGCCACGCTCTGGCGCAGCAGGTCGATGTCTTCGCCAAGATCGAAGTTCAGGGATGGCACGTGCATTGTGGTGGCTCCACGGCGGGATGGCAGGAAATGGACGCACCCGGCGGGGAGTGGATGGCGGTGTACAGGACCGCCACCCACACGGGCGATGGCCCCAGCGTAGCGGGGTTCGGGTAAGAAGTGAATACGAATTCAAAAATTGAAACTAGAATCAGAACATGGCCTACAAACGCTCTGCATTGATGGAAGAACGCCTGGCGGGCGCCCGTGAACGGATCCTGCTGGCGACCCGTGCGCTGGTCGCCACCGGCGGCTGGCGCAACGCCCCGGTGACCGCCGTGGCGACCCAGGCGGGGGTGTCCACCGGGCTGATCTACCGCCATTTCCCGTCCAAGGCCGAGCTGTTCGTGGAAGTGCTCAACGCCGCGGTGGCCCACGAGGTGGCGATCATGGAGCGCATCGCGCAGGGGCCGGAGGCCGCCAGCGAGCGGTTGCGGCTGGCGATCACCGCCTTCGTCCGTCGCGCCCTGGCCGGGCCGGGGCTGGCGCATGCCTTCATCGTCGAACCGGTCGACCCGGATGTGGAAGCCGAGCGCATGCGCGGCCGGCGCGCGTTCGGCGATGTGTTCCTGCGGCTGGTGGAAGAAGGCGTGGCGGCCGGTGAGCTGCCGGCGCAGGACGCACATGTGGCCGCCGCCTGCCTGGTCGGTGCGTTCACCGAAGCGATGGTCGGCCCGACCGCGCCCAGCCGCGAAGCGCATCGCGACGAGGACGCACTGGTGGACGCGATCTGCAGCTTCTGCCTGCGCGCGATCGGCGCCCCCGCAATCCGGTAGAGCCGGCCGCTGTTGCCGGGGTCAGATCCCTCCTGCATGGCAAAAGGGATCTGACCCCAGCCCCGGCATGTTGCGCCGCATCAGCAGTGACGCCTGTTGTCGCATGCGAAGCGCGTTCTATACTCGGCCCATCACGCAGTCGCTCAGCCGTGGTCCAACGACTATCAGCCAGGGGTAACGAAGAGTGCGGAATTACGATCTGGAGTTCCTGAAACGCTTCTCCATGGTGATCGCGCTGTTGATGGCCATCACCCTCGGCCTGATCCTCCTTGCCGCCTACATCCACACCCGGATTCCGCCCGAGGTGTCGCCCACGGCAGCCAAGCGCACCGAACAGCGCATCTCGCCCACCGGCGCGGTCTATGCCGGCAGTACCGGCGCCGCCGCGCAGGCCGCCGCCAAGGCCGCCGCACTGGCCAAGGCCGCCTCGCAGGTGGCCTACGGCGGCACCAAGGACGGCAAGGTGATCTTCGACAACCTGTGCACGGCCTGCCACACCACCGGTGTCGGCCAGGCCCCGACGCTGGATCACGCGCACTGGGACAAGCGCCTGGCACAGGGCAAGGACACCCTCTACAAGCACGCCATCGAGGGCTACACCGGCCCCGACGGCGGCATCATGCCGCCCAAGGGCGGCAACCCGGCACTGACCGAGGAACAGATCCACGCCACCGTGGACTGGATGCTGGGCAACCTGAAGTAGACGGCGAACGCCCGAACGGGCGAACGGGCGAACGGTAGAGTCGACTGTTAGTCGACTGCTCTTCCCAAGAGCACCGAAAAGCCCGCGCTGCGCGCGATAGTCGACTAACAGTCGACTCTACCCGTCGGTCGCCCCGGTCATTGCCCGGGGTTTTGCCCACCACGGCCAAAACCCCGCCGCGCACGCGGGGTTTCGCATTTCGGGGTTAGTCTGTGCCTCCTCTTCCCTGGAATCGCCCGTCGATGCGCCGCCGCTCCCTTGCCCTTGCCCTGTCCCTGCTGTTGCCGGCCAGCGCCTTCGCCCAGGCCCAGCCGCAGGCCGCACCGGCCCCGGTAACGCCGGCCGCGCGCGGCAGCGCCACCGTGGTGCTGACCGCCGCGCCCTCGGACTGGCGCGCGCTGGATGGCCAGCGCGTGCGCATCGCCGCGCCGCTGACCCTGGCCGGCACCGACGGCCTGGAACGCTTCGGCGAGCTGACCGTGGCCTTCGACGGCCGCCTGTGGCAGCCCACCGAAGTGGCCGCGCCGGGCACCGCGGGCAGTGAGCAGGTGATGGCCGACAACCAGCGCCGCCGCCTGCTGCTGGACGACGGCAGCGATGCCCGCGACCCCGGCAGCGTGGCTTATCTGCCGGGCAATCCGGTGCTGCGTACCGGCATGCAGCTGCGCAACGTGGAAGGCACCGTGCGCGTGGACGCACAGGGCCGTGCCCGCCTGCAGGTGGACGGCGCGTTGCAGCTGCCGGAACTGCAGCGCCCGCCGGTGCCGAAGGTGCCGGGCAGCCTGCAGATCGCCGCGTTCAACCTGGAGAACTTCTTCAATGGTGATGGCCAGGGCGGCGGCTTCCCGACCCTGCGCGGCGCGCGCACGCTGGACGAGCACAAGGCGCAGGTCGCCAAGCTGGTGGCCACCATCAGCGCCCTGGATACCGACATCGCCGCGCTGATGGAACTGGAAAACGACGGCTACGGTCCGCAGTCGGCCATCGCCGAACTTCTGGCCGCGCTCAATGCATTGCCGCGCACCGACCCGAACGACGAATGGGTGGCGGTGGATCCGGGCGAAGGTCCAGGCACCAATCCGATCCGGGTCGGCATCATCTACAAGCGTGGGTCGTTCAAGCCGCTGGGCAAGCCGCTGACCCGGACCGATGGCCCGTTTGCCGAACACAGCCGCGCGCCGCTGGCGCAGGCCTTCCAGGGCAAGGGCGCGCCGTTCATGGTGGTGGCCAACCACTTCAAGTCGAAGGGCTGCCGCGATGCCAGCGGTGCCGATGCCGACCAGAACGATGGCCAGGGCTGCTGGAACGCCACCCGTGTGGAATCGGCGCGCCAGCTCAACCAGTGGGTGAATGCCGAAGCTGCGCGCCTGAAGGTGAAGGACATCGTGCTGCTGGGCGACTTCAACGCCTACGCGATGGAAGACCCGATCCGCGCCCTGCATGACCTGGGCTGGCAGGACGCGTTCAAGGTGGCCAAGGTCGAGCACCCCTACAGCTACGTCTACAACGGCTACAGCGGCCGTCTTGACCACGCGCTGTTGAGCCCGGGCATGGCCAAGCGCCTGCGCGGTGCCGCCGAATGGCACAGCAATGCCGACGAGCAGGACGCCAGCGGCTACCAGGGCCGCAACGTGCAGGGCCCGTGGCGCAGTTCCGACCACGACCCGCTGTTGCTGGGCTTCGACAAATAACGCGCAACGCCGGGGCGCGGCAGGGGTCGGATCCCATTCCAACGGAATGGGCTCTGACCCCGATGCACATGCTCACCCCCAGGCGATCAACCCGATCGCCAGCACCGCCAGCGCAAGGCCGGCGCGGTTCCACTTCGTGGTCGCCTCGCCGAAGGCGAATACACCCACCAGCGCACCCAGCACCACCACGCCGATGTTCATGCCGGCAAACACGGTGGCCGGGCTGTCCGGCATCGCCTGGTGCGCGTGCACGTAGAAAAGAATGTTGCCGCCGTTGAGCAGGCCCAGCAGCGCGCCGGCGCCGAGGTTGCGCCAGGCCAGCCGGCTGCGGCCGCTGGCGTGCCGCCACAGCTGCAGCGCCAGCATCAGCACGAAGGCCACGCTGAAGCTGGCCAGCACCGCCGCCATCGACGGCGTGCCCGAAAGGGCCACCTGCTTCAGCAGCACGTCGACCACGGCAAACCCGCCCCATACGCCCAGCAGCCAGCCCCAGCCGCCGGGCGAGGCCGCCAGTGCCGGGCCGCGCGGGCGCAGGCTGATCGCCACCATGGCGACCAGGCCCAGCGCCAGGCCGGCCAGCTTCCACGGCGTGGCGGTCTGGCCGAAGAACAGGAACGCTGCGGCCAGCGACAGCAGCAGCGACAGCCGCTGCGCCACATCACTGCGGACGATGCCGGCCACTGCCACCGCGCGGCCCAGGACCAGGAAGATCGACGGCAGCACCACCGCCAGCGCCAGCAGCGACAGCCACGGCGCATGCGGCGCGCGCAGTGCATCCAGCGGCGGCTGCAGCACCACCGCCGTGAGCGTTGCCGCCACCAGGTAGTTCCAGGTGACCATCTGCGCAACATCCAGTTGGCGGCGTCCGGCCACCTTCAACAACACCGAAACCAGCACACTGCAGATCACGGCCAAAGACAGGTAGAGCATGGGGCGGGCACAGGGCAGGGGCGGGGGACGGTATCATGGTGCCATGCACAAGCCCCTGTTCCCCGTCGCCCCCGGCGAAACCGCCTGCCTCGAACTGGACGGCCCGGCCGGCCCGCTGGAAGTGGTCGTCGACCTGCCCAAGGCCGATGCGCCGGTGCAGCCGATCGTGGCCATCATCTGCCATCCGCTGTCCACCGAGGGCGGCACCCTGCACAACAAGGTGGTCACCATGACCGCCACCACCCTGCGCGAGCTGGGCATCGCCACGGTGCGTTTCAACTTCCGCAGCGTGGGTGGCTCGGCCGGCACCTTCGATGGCGGCGTGGGCGAGCAGGATGACCTGAAGGCCGTCGCCGCCTGGGTGCGCAGCCAGCGTCCCGACGATCGTCTGTGGCTGGCCGGTTTCAGCTTCGGCGCCTTCGTTTCGCTGAAGGCGGCTGCCGCGCTGCAGCCGGAGGCGCTGATCTCGATTGCACCGCCGGCTGGCCGCTGGGATTTCGACGGCGTGCAACCGCCGGCACGCTGGCTGGTGATCCAGGGCGAGCAGGACGAGATCGTCGACCCGCAGGCGGTCTATCAGTGGCTGGACACGCTGGACTTCCCGCATGAGCTGGTGCGCATGCCCGAGACCAGCCACTTCTTCCACCGCAAGCTGATCGACCTGCGCGGCGCACTCACCCACGGCGTCAAGCACTGGCTGGGCGCGGCGGCATGAGTGCAGCCGAGCTGACGCCTTCGCAGCGCTATGCCGAAGGAGTCGCCCGTGGCGACTGGCAGGACGACCCGGCCCAGCATGCAGCGCTGGCCGAGCTGGACCGCATCCATCGAGGGCTGGTCGACAGCGCCGAGGACGGCTGGCTGGACCGCCTGTCCTCGTTCTGGAAGAAGCCCGAGCCGGTCAAGGGCCTGTACTTCTGGGGCGGCGTCGGCCGCGGCAAGACCTTCCTGGTTGACCTGTTCTACGACGGCCTGCCGATCAAGCAGAAGTACCGCACGCACTTCCACCGCTTCATGCGCAGCGTCCACGAGCGCCTGCGCGAGCACCAGGGGCAGAGCGACCCGCTGGCCAGGATCGCCCAGGAGTGGCGCAGCAACCTGCGCGTGCTGGTGCTGGACGAGTTCTTCGTCACCGACATCGGCGATGCCATGCTGCTGGCGCGGCTGCTGGAGCGCTTGTTCGCCGAGGGCGTGACCCTGGTCACCACCTCCAACACAGCGGTGGAGAACCTGTACCTCAACGGCCTGCAGCGCGAGAGCTTCCTGCCGGCCATCGGCCTGCTGCAGCGCTTCTGCGTGGAGCTGTACGCCGAAGGCACCGAGGACTACCGCATGCGCGCGCTGACCCGCTCGCCGGTGTACCGCGCGCCACTGGCCGCCGACAGCGATGCCTGGCTGGCCACGCGCTGGACCGAACTCAGTGGCGGCCAGCCGGCCAAGCCTGGCAACATCGAGATCGAGGGCCGCAAGATTCCGGTGCGCGGCCGCGGCAAGAGCATCGCCTGGTTCGATTTCGCCGCCCTGTGCGAGGGCCCGCGCGGACCGTCGGATTACATCGAGATCGCGCACGAGTTCAACACGGTGCTGCTGGGCGGCATTCCCGCCTTCGACCGCCTGAACGAAGATGCCGCGCGCCGCTTCGTCAACCTGATCGACGAGCTGTACGACCGCCACGTCAACCTGGTCTGCACCGCCAGCACCTCGCCGATCGAGCTGTACACCGGCCAGCGCCTGCAGGGCGCGTTCGAGCGCACCGCCTCGCGCCTGATCGAAATGCAGAGCGCCGAATACCTGGGCACCCCGCACCGGGCGTGAGCAGTGGCGCGGGCGGCCCCGGCCGCCCTCGCTTGCCCCGCTTGGTAGAGTCGAGCTTGCTCGACTGCCTTCCGCGCGGAGCCAGAAGCCGTCGAGCAAGCTCGACTCTACCTGGCGTGCCGAAAAGCAGCCGAGCATGGGCTCGGCTCTACAGCAGCGCCGCGTGGCTACCGCGTGGGCGCAACCGCGTTCCCCAACGGCCGCTCATCCGGCCCGGCCGACACCTGCGGGCCGGTGTCGGCGGTGTGCTCGACCCGGATCCCTTCGCTGCGCTCCAGCAGCCGCAGCGGCTGGCCCTGGTAGCGTACCTCCAGCGCGTCGTGGGTGTCGGCCAGCGCCTGCACCAGCGGGCACAACGCCTGCGCGCGGGCTTCGATGCGCTCGGCGCGGCCTTCCAGCTGCTGCTCCATCTGCGCGTCCAGGCGGTCGGCGCGCGCCTCCATGGCGTCGCTGCGGCCGGTGAAGATCTGCCAGAGCATGCTGCGGGCGATGGACGCGGACAGTGATTCGGCCATGTCCTGCACCTTGGCCTCGAAGCCCGGCCCGAACACCGCCTGTTCCCAGTAGCCCTTGCCCAGCGTGCCGCCGATCCAGTCATCGGCCTGCCGGCGCAGGCGCCGTACCTTGCGGCTGTTGGCGGTGCCGGTCAGGCTTTCATAGACCCCGTCGAGCACGTCGAAACTCAGCCCGCTCACTTCCTGGGCCAGCGCCGTGGCCGCCGGCATCAACTGGCGGGCGCCGGCCTCCAGCTGGCGCAGGCGTGCGGCGTCGGCGGCGCTGACCGGCACGATCGTATCGTCCAGGCTCAGTACCCCATCGTGGAACACCACCTCGTGGGGCGCCTGCGGCCCGTGCCGCAGCCAGATGCCACCGCTGTCCACCAGCACGTCGTAATCGGTGCGGATGCCGCACTGGTCCGCGCGCAGCTTCGGCGCATCGGCGGCCTGCGCGGGGGCCAGCAGCAAGGCCGACAACAGGGCAAGAGTGGGCAGGCGCAGGTCCATGGCGACAGTCCGTGTGGCGAGCCTGCAGCATCTGCCCGCCGGGCCGCGCCGGCATCGGCCGGAAGTCACCCCGCCAGCGGCTGCCCACCGGATGCCCACCACCTATCCACAGGGTTGTCCCTGGCCAGCTTCATCACTGTCATGTGAAGCTGTCATTGTTCCGTTTCCGCGCGGCGTTGTACCACCGGAATGACGCGTCTCGGGCTTGACTGCGCAGCCCGTTCCGGCAGGTCTGAAGCGTCTGATCAGGCCGCCGATGGCACGATCCTTGCGGCGCAAGGGATTGCCGAATTTCACTACATTTGGCGTTGACGGCCCCCATCACCCCCACTATCTTGTGGCCGTCGGTCGCAACAACCCCAGGTATGGGGGTCCGCCGCGGGTCTCCCGGATACCCGCACGCAACCGTCAACGGCAGTGGCAGGCGCAGGGTCTCATCCCCTGCGACGCCGTCCTGCCATCCTGGGCTGTCATGTCCCGGGCCGCGTCACCCGATGCATCGAGCACCCCCAATCACGCCAAGAGGACACACGCCGTGAGCACCGAATCCAGCGCCACCATCGAGAAGGAAAGCGAGTTCCTGTTGACGTCGCCGCCGACGGCCAACGCGATGAGTGTGACCAAGCGCAACGGGACCACCGAACTGGTGGACCTGAACAAGATCGTGCGCGCGGTGCAGCGTTCCTCCGAAGGCCTGCACGCCGTCGATCCGATGCGCGTGGCCACCCGCACCATTTCCGGCCTGTACAACGGCGCCACCACCCGCGAGCTGGACGAACTGTCCATCCGTACCGCCGCGCTGCTGATCGGTGAAGAGCCCGAGTACGGCCGTCTGGCCGCGCGCCTGCTGGCCAACTACATCGCCAAGGAAGTGTCGGGCCAGGAAATCTACGCCTTCTCGCAGTCGGTCAGCCGTGGCCACGAAGTGGGCCTGATCAACGACCGCCTGCTGAACTTCGTGCAGACCAACGCACGCAAGCTCAACGATGCCATCGACATCTCGCTGGACCTGAACTTCGATTACTTCGGCCTGCGTACCCTGTACGACCGCTACCTGCTGCGCCACCCGCACACCCGCAAGGTGATCGAGACCCCGCAGCAGTTCTTCCTGCGCATCGCCAGCGCGCTGAGCGAGGACGTGTCCGAGACCCTGGCGCTGTACAAGCGCATGGGCAACCTGGACTACCTGCCGTCCAGCCCGACCCTGTTCAACTCCGGCACCACCCACGAGCAGCTGTCCTCGTGCTTCCTGCTGGACTCGCCGCAGGACTCGCTGGAATCGATCTACGCCAAGTACGGCGATATCGCCCAGCTGTCCAAGTTCTCCGGCGGCATCGGCGTCAGCTACACCCGCGTGCGTTCGCGTGGTTCGCTCATCAAGTCCACCAACGGCCATTCCAACGGCATCGTGCCGTGGCTGAAGACCATGGATTCGTCGGTGGCCGCGGTGAACCAGGGCGGCAAGCGCAAGGGCGCCGCCTGCGTCTACCTGGAAACCTGGCATGCCGACGTCGAGGATTTCCTCGAGCTGCGTGACAACACCGGTGACGAAGCCCGCCGTACCCACAACCTGAATCTGGCCAACTGGGTGCCGGACCTGTTCATGAAGCGCGTCGAGGCCGACCAGGAATGGTCGCTGTTCGATCCGCGCGTCGTGCCGGAGTTCACCGACCTGTTCGGCGAAGCCTTCGAGCAGGCCTACGTGCAGGCCGAAGCGCAGGGCAAGGCCAGCCGCACCATCTCCGCGCGCAAGCTGTATGCCCGCATGATGCGTACGCTGGCCGAGACCGGCAACGGCTGGATGACCTTCAAGGACAAGTGCAACCGCGCCAGCAACCAGACCCTGCGCGCCGGCAACGTGATCCACCTGTCCAACCTGTGCACGGAAATCCTGGAGGTCACCTCCAACGATGAAACCGCCGTGTGCAACCTGGGTTCGATCAACCTGGGCAACCACTTCGACGAGCACAACGACTTCGATTTCGAGAAGCTGGCCGAGACCGTGCGCCTGGCCGTGCGCCAGCTCGACCGCGTCATCGACCTGAACTTCTACCCGATCGAAACCGCCCGCCGCGCCAACCTGCGCTGGCGTCCGGTCGGCCTGGGCTGCATGGGCCTGCAGGACGTGTTCTTCCGCAAGCGCCTGCCGTTCGACAGCGCCGAAGCCCGCGCACTGTCGAAGAAGATCGCCGAAACGATCTACTTCCACGCGCTGGAAACCTCCTGCGAGCTGGCCCAGGAACGCGGCAAGCACCCGTCGTTCAACGACACCCGTGCCGCCGGTGGTGAACTGCAGTTCGACGCCTGGAACGTGGTGCCCGAAGACACCGCACGCTGGGATGCCCTGCGTGCGCGCATCAAGGAGCATGGCCTGCGCAACTCGCTGATGATCGCGATCGCCCCGACCGCGACCATCGCCTCGATCGCCGGCTGCTACGAGTGCGTCGAGCCGCAGGTGTCCAACCTGTTCAAGCGCGAGACCCTGTCCGGCGACTTCCTGCAGGTCAACCGTTACCTGGTCAACGAGCTGAAGAAGCTGGGCCTGTGGACCGCTGACATGCGCGATGCCATCAAGCTGGCCGAAGGTTCCATCGCCGGCGTGGCGCAGATTCCGGAAACCCTGCGCGAGGTCTACCGCACCGCGTGGGAACTGCCGATGCGTTCGCTGATCGACATGGCCGCCGAGCGTGGCGCCTTCATCGACCAGTCGGCCTCGCTCAACCTGTTCATGGAAAGCCCGAACATCGGCGCGATGTCGTCCATGTACATGTACGCCTGGAAGCAGGGCATCAAGACCACCTACTACCTGCGTTCGCGCCCGGCCACCAAGATCGCCAAGACCACGGTAAGCAGCGCGGCCCCGGCCAAGGTGTTCAGCCCGGACGAAGCGGTCGCCTGCTCGCTGGAAAACCCGGAAGCCTGCGAGGCCTGCCAGTAAAACACCGCGCGGTGGGTGCCGACCGTTGGTCGGCACTCGAACACCTCGCACCTGTAGAGCCGAGCCATGCTCGGCTGCGGAAAAACACCCACGGTAGCGCCGGGCCATGCCCGGCGGCTCACCCAGGAATTCAAGGAAACACCCATGGCCGACAAGCCCAAGCAGATGCTGCTCGATCCCGGTTTTGAACTGACCCTGCGCCCGATGCGCTACCCGCAGTTCTATGACATGTACCGGAACGCGATCAAGAACACCTGGACGGTGGAAGAGATCAACTTCCAGATCGACATCACCGACCTGCACAGCAAGATGTCGCCGGGTGAGCGCCACCTGATCCACCGCCTGGTCGCGTTCTTCGCCACCGGCGATTCGATCGTGTCCAACAACCTGGTGCTGAACCTGTACCAGCATCTGAACGCGCCGGAAGCGCGCATGTACCTGTCGCGCCAGCTGTACGAAGAAGCGCTGCACGTGCAGTTCTACCTGACCCTGCTCGACAACTACCTGCCGGACCCGGAGGAGCGCGTCAAAGCCTTCGCCGCGGTGGAGAACATCGACTCGATCAAGAAGAAGGCCGACTTCTGCTTCAAGTGGATCGACTCGATCCAGGATCTGAAGCGCATCGAGACCCGTGCCGAGCGCCGCCAGTTCCTGCTCAACCAGATCTGCTTCGCCGCGTGCATCGAAGGCCTGTTCTTCTTCGCCGCCTTCGCCTACGTGTACTACTTCCGTTCGCGCGGCCTGCTGCCGGGCCTGGCCTCGGGCACCAACTGGGTGTTCCGCGACGAGAGCGCGCACATGGAGTTCGCGTTCGAGTCGGTGCGCGTGGTGCGTGAGGAAGAGCCGGACCTGTTCGACGATGAAATGAAGCAGCAGGTCTATGACATGCTGGCCGAGGCCATCGAATGCGAAGTGCAGTTCGCCGAGGACGTGCTGTCCGGCGGCGTGGCGGGCATCTCGACCCGCGACATGCGCCAGTACCTGCAGCACTGCGCCGACCAGCACTTCGCCAAGCTGGGCATGGAAAAGAAGTACAACGTGCGCAATCCGCTGCCGTTCATGGAGTTGCAGGATGTGCAGGAACTGACCAACTTCTTCGAACGTCGCGTCTCGGCCTACCAGGTCGGCGTGCAGGGCGAAGTCGCCTTCGACATGAACTTCTGATCGAAGCGGTCATTCCGGTTGCAACGAAAAACCCCGGCCAACGCCGGGGTTTTTTGTGGTCTTACGCGCTCGCCGGGCATGGCCCGGCTCTACCGTCCGGTATCCCGCATGCGGGCCTTTGTAGAGTCGAGCTTGCTCGACTGCTTTACGCGAAATGCAGTCGAGCAAGCTCGACTCTACAAAGGCTCAACGGCCGTCGAGCAAGCTCGACGCTACGCTCAGCGCCGCCCTTCCACCGCCATGCGTACCGCCAGCCCGGCCAGCACCGTGCCCATCAGCCAGCGCTGCACCGCCTGCCAGGTCGGGCGCGCGGCCAGGAAGCCGGCGATGCTGCCGGCCATCACCGCGATCACGGCGTTGACGCTGACACTGACCGCGATCTGGGTGAAGCCCAGCACCAGCGACTGCATCAGCACGCTGCCATGGCCTTCCGGCTGCAGGAACTGCGGCAGCAGCGACAGGTACATCACCGCGATCTTCGGGTTCAGCAGGTTGGTCAGAAAGCCCATCGCGAACAGCCTGCGCGGGCTGTCCTGCGGCAGGTCACGTACCGCGAACGGCGAACGGCCGCCGGGCTTGAGCGCCTGCCAGGCCAGGTACAGCAGGTACAACGCACCGCCGATGCGCAGCGTGTCGTAGGCCAGCGGCACGGTCATCAGCAGGGCGGTGATGCCCAGCGCCGCGCACAGCATGTAGAACACGAAGCCCAGCGCGACCCCGCCCAGCGAGATCAGGCCGGCGGTGCGGCCCTGGCAGATCGAGCGCGAGACCAGGTAGATCATGTTCGGCCCGGGTGTAAGCACCATGCCCAGCGAGATGAGGGCGAAGGCCACAAGGTCGGAGGGTGCGGGCATGGTCAGTCCTGGCAGTGGGCGTGGCGCAGTGTAGCGCCGCCTGCACGGGGCCTGGCTTAAAATTGGCGCACCCCACACCGACATCCCCGCCATGACCCCGATCCCCGAGACCGTGCCGCCCATCGAAGTGCGCATGGCCGAAATCGTCTTCCCCAACCACACCAACCACATGGGCACCCTGTTCGGTGGCCAGGCGCTGGCGTGGATGGACAAGGCCGCGTTCCTGGCCGCCGCCCGTTATTCCCGCCGCACCGTGGTGACCGCACGCAGCGACCAGGTCGACTTCAAACTGCCGATCCGCATTGGACAGATGGTGGAAACCATCGGCCGTATCGTCGAGGTCGGCCGCAGCTCGATGAAGGTCGAAGTGGAGCTGATTGCCGAAGACCTGCACAGCGGCGAGCGCCAGCTGTGTACCCGCGGCCACTTCGTGATGATCGCGCTGGGTGAAGACGGCCAGCCCACGGCCGTGCCGCGTCTGCCCGCTGCGCCCTGAAGCGATGCTTGCGGGGGCGCCCCCACGCCCCCACCTGAAGACCATGACCCCGCCGCTGACCGACTTCATCGACCGCGCCCAGCGCCTGTTCGTGCTGACCGGCGCCGGCTGCAGCACCGCTTCGGGCATTCCCGATTACCGCGACACCGACGGCCAGTGGAAGCGCACGCCGCCGGTGACCTACCAGGCCTTCATGGGCGAGGCGGCCACCCGCCAGCGCTACTGGGCGCGCAGCCTGCTGGGCTGGCCGCGCTTCGGCCTGGCCCGTCCCAACGGCACCCACCAGGCACTGGCCGCGCTGGAGTCCCGCGGCAAGCTGCAGGTGCTGCTGACCCAGAACGTGGACGGCCTGCACCAGCGCGCCGGCAGCCACAATGTGATCGACCTGCATGGCCGCCTGGACCTGGTGCGCTGCATGGGCTGCGAACGCCGCAGCAGCCGTGAGGATTTCCAGCAGCGGCTGCTGGATGCCAATCCAGGCTGGGATGCCCTGGAGGGCGGCATCGCTCCCGATGGCGACGCCGATCTGGAGGCCGATTTCTCCCGCTTCGTGGTGCCCGAGTGCCCGCACTGCGGCGGGGTGCTGAAGCCGGACGTGGTGTTCTTCGGCGAAAACGTGCCGCGTGAGCGCGTGGCGGCGGTGCACGACCACCTGCAACAGGCTGACGCCGTGCTGGTGGTGGGCTCCTCGCTGATGGTGTATTCCGGCTTCCGCTTCGTGCAGGCCGCCGCCAGGGCAGGGTTGCCGGTAGCGGCGCTGAACCGGGGCCGCACCCGTGCCGACGACCTGCTGCAGTTCAAGGATGAACGCGACTGCGCCGAGGCGTTGGCCGGCTGGGTGGCGGGCTGAGCCGAGCGTGGGCTCGGCTCTACAAGGGGTTGTTGGTTTCTGTAGAGCCGAGCCCACGCTCGGCTCAGCCAGGTCGCGCGAAACAGCGATCCATCCACACGGTTGATTCGCAGGCCGTGCGGCGGTGCAATACGCTCCCCATCCGCTTGCCCCCGCATTGCCGTGACCCAGCTGTTTTCGCCGATCTCGCTCGGCCCCCTCACCCTGTCCAACCGCATCGTCATCGCGCCGATGTGCCAGTACTCCGCCGAAGACGGCCGCGCCAGCGACTGGCACGCCATGCATCTGGGCAACCTGGCGCAGTCCGGCGCCGGCCTGCTGATCCTGGAAGCCACCGCGGTCGAACCACGCGGCCGCATCAGCTGGGCCGATCTGGGGCTGTGGGACGACGGCACCGAGGCCGCTCTGGCGCAGGTGCTGGCCAGCGTCCGCCGCTGGTCGCCGATGCCGCTGGGCATCCAGCTTGGCCACGCCGGGCGCAAGGCCTCGGTGAGGCGCCCGTGGGATGGCGGTGGCCAGCTGCCGGCCGACGATGCCCGCGGCTGGCCCACGGTGGCACCGTCGCCGCTGCCGTTCCATGCCGCCGATCCGGCACCGCAGGCACTGGACGAGGCCGGCATCGCCGAGGTCATCGCCGCCTTCGCCGCCAGCGCGGTGCGCGCCGAGCGCCTGGGCTTCGAGCTGATCGAGCTGCATGCCGCGCACGGTTACCTGCTGCACCAGTTCCTGTCGCCGCTGAGCAACCGTCGCACCGATGGCTACGGTGGCTCGCTGCCGAACCGCCTGCGTCTGCTGGTGGAGGTGTTCGACGCGGTGCGCGCGGCGGTGTCGGACAAGGTCGCGGTGGGTGTGCGCCTCTCCGCCAGCGACTGGGTCGAAGGTGGCTGGGACCTGGTGCAGAGCGAAGCACTGGCTCAGGTGCTGGACGCACGCGGCTGCAATTTCCTGCACGTTTCCAGCGGCGGGCTGGATGAGCGCCAGAAGATCACCGTCGGCCCGGGCTACCAGGTGCCGTTCGCGGCGGCGATCAAGGCCAAGGTGCGCATGCCGGTCATCGCCGTGGGCATGATCACCGAGCCGGAGCAGGCCGAGTCGATCCTGCGCCACCGCCATGCCGATGCCGTGGCGCTGGCGCGCGGCATTCTCTACGACCCGCGTTGGCCGTGGCACGCCGCCGCCGCACTGCGCGAGAGCGTGCTACCGGCGCCGCAGTACCTGCGCTGCGAACCGCGCGATGCACGCGGCGTGTTCAAGACCCGCTGAGGCTCACACCCGCCAGGCCGGCGCCATGCCGGCCTGCAGATGCTCGAACAGCGCACGGATCTTGGCGGTGAAGTCGCGGCGGTCGCTGACGCAGAAGTAGACGTCCATCGGTTCCGGGCGCCATGCGCTGTCGGTGTCGAACACCGCACGCAGGCGGCCGTCACGCAGATAGGGTTCGGCCACGAACGCGGCCAGCCGGGTGATGCCGGCCCCGGCGGTGGCCAGGGCGGCCAGCGCATCGATGTCATCGCAGACCATGCTGGGCGGCAGCGCGGCGTCCACGCGCTGGCCGTCCTTCAGCAGGCCCCAGCGCAACGGCCGGCCATCGGTGGGGAAGCGGTGCAGCAGGCCGCGATGGCTGCCCAGATCGGCGGGGTGTTGCGGGGTACCGTGCGCCTGCAGGTAGGCCGGGGCAGCGCAGAACACGAACGGCACGCGCGCCAGTTGCCGTGCGACCACGCCGTCCTCCAGCTGCGCACCGATGCGGATGCTGGCATCCACCGCCTCCGGGCCATGCTGTACGGCGCGGTCATTCAGGCGCAGCTCCAGCTGCAGCTGCGGGTAGCGCTGTTGCAGCGAGGGCAGCAACGGTGCCAGTACATGGCGACCAAACGCGCTGCTGCTGGCGATGCGCAGCGGCCCGGCCGGTTCGATATCGCCAGAGGTGACCATCGCCTGCGCGCGTGCCAGGTCGGCTTCGATGTGCCGCACCTGCACCAGATACAACGCACCGGCCTCGCTGAGTGCCAGCTGGCGCGTGCTGCGGTTCAGCAGCCGTACGCCCAGATGGGCCTCGAGCCGGTTGATGTTCTGGCCGACGGCGGTGGCGCTGATGCCAAGGGTGCGGGCCGCAGCGGCAATGCTGCCGGTCTCTGCCGTGCGGGTGAAGCTGCGGATCAGTTGCAACAGGTTCATGACCTACCAGCTTGCCATGGGATCGGCCAAGTATCGCTTGGGACAGAACCAAGCCCTTCGGTTGCATCGGTGACCATCGATCCGATCAACACCCTGCTGGCCTACACTGCCAGGATGCGCCCCGACTCCATCCTCACCCTGTCCTGCCCCGATCGTACCGGCATCGTCTACCGTGTGTCCGGCCTGCTGTTCGACCACGGCTGCAACATCCTCGACGCCCAGCAGTTCGGCGACGAGGAGAGCGGCCGCTTCTTCCTGCGCGTGCATTTCGACCGCGACGCCGGCTTGCCGCTGGACACCGTGCATGCCGCGATGGCCACGCTGGCGGCCGAGTTCGGCATGGATTGGCAACTGCACGACGGTCGCCGCCGTGCGCGCCTGCTGGTGCTGGTCAGCAAGCAGGGGCATTGCCTGAACGATCTGCTGTTCCGTGCCCACAGTGGCCAGCTGAAGGTGGACATCGCCGCAGTGGCGTCCAATCACGCCGACTTCGCGCCGCTGGCCGCGTCCTACCAGGTGCCGTTCCATCATCTGCCGGTGAACGCGGAAACGCGCGCGGTGCAGGAGCAGCAGATCATCGATCTGGTCGAGCGCGAACGCATCGATCTGGTGGTGCTGGCGCGCTACATGCAGATCCTGTCACCCACGCTGTGCCGCGCATTGGCTGGCCGGGCGATCAACATCCACCACAGCTTCCTGCCCAGCTTCAAGGGCGCGCAGCCGTACCACCAGGCGCACGCGCGCGGGGTCAAGATCATTGGTGCCACCGCGCACTACGTGACCGAGGATCTGGACGAAGGCCCGATCATCGAACAGGACGTGGCCCGCGTCGACCATGCGATGGCGCCGCGCGAGCTGGTGCGGCTGGGCAGCGATACCGAGTCGCAGGTACTGGCACGTGCGGTGCGCCGCCATGTGGAGCACCGCATCCTGCTCAACGGGCATCGCACGGTCGTATTCCGGTAGTGCCGGCCGCTGGCCAGCAACGGCACCTATCCCGGGGTTGCCGGCCAGCGGCCGGCACTACCACCGATGACCGGTAATGCCCGGCGGTTTTCTCACTCTCCAAGAGGAGCGGCTTCATTCGCATTCCACGCCTTTCCTGCAGATAGGCCTGGGGCACGTTGAGCGGACGCCATCAATGTGCTCCAGAAGGCCAGGCGGAATCGAAGACCACATCGGGTCCAATATGAAATCAACGCCCTCGCGACGCGCGAGTTTGGCGGCTGGTATGAAGTCGGCATCGCCCGCCACCAGTATGATCTGGCGAACCTGCCGCTTCAGCGACAACGATGAGATATCCAGACCAATACGCATATCAACGCCCTTCTGCCTGACTTCAGGGTGCAGATCGCCGGGCAGGAGCGTGGAGAATGAGCGCTTGCCTTTCAGGAGCGCATCGAGCGTTCGTGAATCGGTTGTCCACGAACCGGAGTCCGCGAGATGGCCAAGACGCAGTGCCACTTTTCGCTTCTGCTTCAGGGCCTCGTGAAGGCTGATCCTGAAGTGTGCTTCCGGCGAGCGTGCATAGTCGATGCAGGCGCCCGAGATCGGGTTGTGCATCCGCTTCCGGAGTGGTGGGCAGTCGTAGAAGAAGATGCGGTAGAGATCCCGTCGTTCACACCCCGACGAAGTCAGGTGCGCAAGTGCCCACCGGTAGGCAACCTCTGCGGCACGTTCAGCGTTGCTGGCGTTGTGAGGTTCAATCCGGCGGAATCTCTTAACGAAGTATCCGCCATCGATGAGGATCGCCGTTGGCATGCCTTTGCCCTTTCGATTCCTTCCAGTAAAAAGCCCTCGGTTCGGCCGTCCCGCGATCTGTAGGGGGCGTACTTGGAGGGCTGGAGGTTCATTGTGTTGCTGTCTGCAGGGGCATACAAGCGGCAGAGGCGACATGATGACCAGGTAGTGCCGGGCCACGCCGGGCAGCACGCGGGTCAGATCACCGCAATCCCCGCCTTGCCCAGCGCCTCGCGCACCATCGCGTCGTTGGCCTCGGTCACCGGCCGGGTCAGCTCCCACAGGAACTTCACCCGGAAGCCGGATTTCACCGCGTCCTGCGCGCTCCATAGCACGCAGTAGTCACGCGCCAGGCCGCACACGTGCACCTCGCGGATGCGGCGCTCGTGCAGCCAGCCGGCCAGGCCGGTGGCCGGGCGCTCTCCGTCAGGGCCATGGTTTTCGCGGAAGGCACTGTACGAATCCACCTGTTGGCGCGTGCCCTTGCGCAGGATCAGGTCGGCCGAGGTCCAGTCCACGCCGGGGTGCAGCACGGCGCCTTCGCTGCCCTGCACGCAGTGGTCGGGCCACAGGGTCTGCGGCTGTGCATGCAGCAGGATGGTCTCGAATGGGCGCTGGCCGGGATGCTGGCTGGCGAACGAGGCATGGTCGGCCGGGTGCCAGTCCTGGGTGGCCACTACCGTGCGGTAGTGGCGCTGCGCCAGCAGCGCGTTGATCGGCGCCACCAGTGCATCGCCCTGGTCACAGGCCAGCGCGCCGCCGGGCATGAAGTCCGGCTGCAGGTCGATCACCAGCAGGGCGACATCGGCGGGCAGGACAGTCATGGCAGATCCACTACAAACTGAAGGGGCGACCAGCGTGGCCGCCCCCGAGCGCACGTCAATCGCCCTGCGGCGTCTCAGCGTCCTGCCCGTAGTACAGCAGGCCGATCTTGATCCGCTCGCGGCCGGTTTCACGGCGATGGCGGTTGGCATCGCGCAGCGAATACACGCAGCCGCAGTACTCCTGCTGGTAGAACTGCTCGCGCTTGCTGATCTCGACCATGCGGCTGGCACCACCGCCCTTGCGCCAGTTGTAGTCCCAGTACTGCAGGCCTTCGTAGCGCGACGCGGCGCGGATGCCGCAGTCGTTGATCTGCGCCATGTTCTTCCAGCGCGAGATGCCCAGCGACGAGCTGATGGTGTCGTAGCCGTGCTCGTGTGCATACAGTGCGGTGCGCTCGAAGCGCATGTCGAAGCACATCGTGCAGCGGATGCCGCGCTCGGGTTCGTTCTCCATCCCGCGCGCGCGGCTGAACCAGTTGTCGGTGTCGTAGTCGCAGTCGATGAAGGGAATGTCGTGCTGCTGCGCGAAGCGGATGTTCTCCTGCTTGCGCAGCTCGTATTCCTTCACCGGGTGGATGTTGGGGTTGTAGAAGAAGATCGCGTAGTCGATCCCGGAGGCGGTGATCGCCTCCATCACTTCGCCCGAACAGGGCGCGCAGCAGGAATGCAGCAGCAGGCGCTTGCCGTTGGCGGGCAGTGTCAGGGTGGGGCGTTGGAGCTCGGTCATGGTCGGGTACCGCAGGGGCCGCCGGCAACGGCGACGGCCCCTGCCTCAGGGCGTGGGGAACGGGTCTGACCGGATACCGTGGAAAGGACGCGCGCGACCGCGCTGCCCGCCTGCGCAGGACAACGACAGCCCCGGCACCCTCCCCGCGGAGAGTCCAGGTCGAATCAGGGGACGGTCGTGTCCCCCGGCCGGGGCCGGTCTTCGGGCTGATGGACACGGGCCGAAGCCCTCCTACTCCCTGCCGCTTCCCAGGCGTGAGCCCAGTGCTGTTGGCAGGATTCGTTTCCATTCACCGCTGCGGGGCAGCTCCGGAATGGGCGCGCCAGGCGCCTTCACCGGATTCCCGTTCAAATCCCTGCCTTTGCCGGAGCGAGGGCAGGGATACCTTCGGCGTGTGCACGGTGGACCGGTTGGCGGCAATGGTCAAGGACCGAATTCCGTGCAGTGGTGTGGCTCACTTCTCAGGTTGTGAGAGCGTCCCTTGCCATACTGGACACCAGCGGACGGGAGAGGGCGTGTGGCAGACAAATATTGCGATCTGGTCATGAAGGGCGGCATCACCAGCGGCATCGTGTATCCCAATGCAGTACTCGCGCTGGCCCGCGAATACCGCTTCAAGAGCATCGGCGGTACCTCGGCCGGCGCCATCGCCGCTGCAGTGGCGGCGGCGGCGGCCTGCGGCGATCGTCGCCAGCAGGCCGGCGAGCGCCTGCCCGATGATGCGGGCTACAACGGATTGTCGGCGGTGTCGGCGCAGCTGTCGCAGCGCGGCTTCATCTATCGGCTGTTCCAGCCTGCACGCGGTGCGCGTGCGGCGTACCGGCTGCTGGTGGTACTTACCGGCAATGCCGGCCTGCCGCGCAAGCTGCTGTGCCTGGCCATCGCGGTGTTCACCATTGCACCGCTGGAAGTGCTGGTTTCGCTGGCGCTGCTGCTCGGCCTGGGGTGGTGGGGCGGTGGTTGGAGCGGCATGGCGGCCACGCTGGTGCCGTCGCTGCTGTGCGCGTATGGGGCGGGTGTGGCCGGCGCTGCGCTGCGGGTGGCGCGGGTGGCGCGGCGCAACCTGCTGGGCCTGTGCAGCGGTCTGGGGCGCGACCGCTCCAGGCCGGCACTGACCGAGTGGCTGCACACCTGCCTGCAGCAGCTGTCGGGCAAGGCACTGGACGCGCCGTTGACCTTCGCCGACCTGCATGACGCGCCGCGCTACGCCGGTGAGCCCGACAGCCCGCATGCGATCAGCCTGCAGATGATCACCACCTGTGTCTCGCACAACGAACCGCGCACGCTGCCGCTGGGCGGGGCGCAGTTCTGGTTCCTGCGCGAGGAGTTTGCGCAGCTGTTCCCGGCCAGCGTGGTGCAGTGGCTGGTGGACCATGCCGGGCCGCCGCTGGAGGTGGACGGGCGGCACTATCACCGCCTGCCGCAGGGCCCGCAGCTGCCGGTGCTGGTGGCCACACGCATGAGCCTGAGCTTCCCGCTGTTGATCAGCGCGGTGCCGTTGCATGAGCCGTCGCGCCGCGAGCGACGCTGCGAGCCGACGGCCGCGGCGGCCGACCCGGAGCACAACGTGGCCGACAGCATGGAAGGGCTGACCAGTGCCGGGCAGACCTGCGGCCCGGTGATCACCGCCTTCCGCATCTGCTGGTTCTCCGATGGCGGCATCAGCAGCAACTTCCCGATCCACCTGTTCGATGCCGCGCTGCCGCGCTGGCCGACCTTTGCCATCAACCTGGTCTACCCGCAGCACGCCGAAGACGTGAGTCATGGCAGCAGCGGCCGCCAGGCGCTGGAACATGCGGTGTTCCTGCCCACCGAAAACCGTCACGGCTGGCAGCGCACCTACCAGTCGATCGCCACGCCGTTGGCCGCCGCCGAACTGGGCCGCTTCCTGTTCGCGGTGGTGGCGACCATGCAGAACTGGCGCGACCTGCTGCAGGCACGGGCGCCGGGCTACCGCGACCGCATCGTGCACGTCAGCCTGCAGGGTGACGAGGGGGAATGAACCTGGACATGCCGCAGGAGGTGCTGACCCGCATCGCCGACAAGGGCAGCCTGGCCGGTGCACGCTTCTGTGCGTTCTCGTTCGAGAACCACTACTGGATCCGCTGGCGCAACCTGGCCTCGGCCTACCAGCGCTACACGCTGGAAGTGGCGCGTACCGATGATCCGGCGCAGCAGGTACTGGCGTATCGCGCAGCCTATTCGATGGTCGCCAGCGGCGTGCCGGCACCACCGTCGTACAAGCTGGGCTCGGAAGACAAGCGGTTGGGGTCACAGCAGCTGTGGGGGCTGATGGTCGAACAGGGCCGCAGCTGGGACGACCTTGGCCCCGACCTCACCGATGGGGCGCCGCGGCCACTGCCACAGATGAAGGTGACGCCGATCTACTGAGCCGATGCTCGGTAGATCCACGCCTCGGGGCAATCGGGGTCAGATCCGTTTTCCGCAGGAAAACGGATCTGACCCTCCCCGGGGTACCTCAGCGCCACGCCTCCACCACCGCATCACCCCGCAGCGGCGCATACAGCGGCAATGCCAGCTCCTGCTTTACCCAGCCCGGGTTGAGCGTGCGCAGGCCGGCCAGATACTCGCGTGCCAGCGCGGCATCGCCCTGGCGCATGGCCAGCCGCGCAGCCCGGGCCCAGGTGCGGTCCCAGCCGTGTGCCAGCGACAGCGACGTCGCCAGCGCGGCGCGCGCACCGGCCACATCGCCTTTCTCCCAGCGTTGCTCGGCACGGATGATTGCGTCGTTGGACAGGCGCATGTCGTACAGCTCGCGCAGCCGCGCTACCGCGCGTGGATCGGCGTCCACGCGCAGGTCGGTGTCCTGCCAGTCGCCGCCGGGGGTGCGCACCAGCAACGCCGCCGACCATTGCCCGCTGCGTTGGCCCCCGCCGCCTGGCCGGCTTCAAGTGCCGCCAGCAGGCGCGCCGCCAGTGCGCCGCGTGATGCCTGGAAGCGGCGTTGCATGGCGGCCAGCACCTCCGGCCCGGCCAGGCCGTTGCCCTGCACGCTGAGCATGCCCTCACCGTGTGCACCGGCCCAGTCCGCCTGTTGTGCGCTGGCGCCGGTGTACTGCGCATTGCCGCCGCGCGCGCTGACCAGTCCCACCTGGCGCTCGGCCAGCGTGGTGCCATCGAAGTCGCCGTCTTCATCGAGCAGCTGCTTGAGCACCTGGGCAGGCGTGCGGCCCTTGGCCAGCAATGCGAGGCCCTTCGACCCGTAAGTCGGGTTGGTTTCGAACTGGCTGGCGACGGCACCGACCTTCGCCTGCGCCCACGGCACACCCACGCCACCGACCGCCAGGTTGTGCGTGGCCACTGCCACGCCGCAGTCGCCGGCCTCGTTGCAGGCCACGATGGAAAACGTCGCCCACGCCGGTGCGCAGACGGCAGCGAGCAGCAGGGCCAGGCAGGGGCGTAGCAGGAACATGGGTGTCTCCAGGGCGGGCATCCCGATTGGGATGCAGCCGACGCACGAAAGGTTTAGTCCCGCGCATCCCATCATGGGGTCAGATCCCTTTTGCAGGCAAAAGGGATCTGACCCCAACGGCATCAACGCCCCGGCAACTGCGCGAATGCGCGCTGCATGCAGTCCTCGCGCGGGCACACGCGGCAGCCCGGGCCGATCGATACCGAGTTGCCCGGGCTCTGCACATCCAGCCCCAGCGAATACACCAGCCGCTCGGCGTGCTGCAGGTCGCAGCCCAGCGCCACGGCGAAGGTCTTGCGCGGCTGGCCGTGGCCGACCGGCCCGCTGCTGACCTGCCGCGCCAGCCAGAAATGGCGGCGGCCATCAGGCATGCGCGCGGTCTGGGTGAGGATGCGCCCAGGCTGGTTGAATGCCTCGTACACGATCCACAGCGGGCACGAGCCGCCCACCTGCGAGAAGTGGAAATCGGTGGCCGAATGACGCTTGGACACATTGCCCGCGCGGTCCACGCGGATGAAGAAGAACGGCAGCCCGGGCGCACTGCGCCGTGCCAGCGTACTCAAGCGATGGCAGACCGCCTCGAAGCCCACGCCGAACTGGTGCGCCAGCAGCTCGATGTCATAGTTGCTGGCTTCGGCCGCACGCAGGAAACGCATGTACGGCATCACCAGTGCGCCGGCGAAATAGTTCGAAAGACCCACCCGCGCCTGCGCGATGCGCGCCTCATCGCTGAAACCGGCACGCGCCACCACCGCATCGATCTGCGGCAGGTAGCCGTGCAGGGCCAGCTCGGCCGCCATCTGGAACGCCTGCTGGCCCGGTTCCAGATAATCGGGCAACCACAGCCGGCGCGTGCCGGCGTCGTACTGGCGCTTCTCGCGCCCGGCCTGCAGCGCGGCCACTTCCACCAGCACCCCGTGGCGGTCGGCCAGCAGCTGGCGCAGGCGCGGCGCCACGTGCCCGGGCGACAACACCCACTCGGCGAACAGGCGTTCGGCCAGCTCGTCCAGTTCGGGAATGTGGTTGTGCATGCGGTTGAAGAACTCGCGCACCTGGTCGCCGGCTGGCAAGGTGCTGCCGGCCCCCGGCTCGCCGAGCTGGAACTCCAGTGCGGCGGCATGCTCGCGCAGCGCCAGATGACGGCGGTGCAGGTCCAGCAGGGCGCGGCTGACCTGCGGCAGGTTGCCGGCCAGGGCGCGCAGTTCGGTGGCACTGACGTCGGCCAGGCCCAGGTCGCGCAGGGTCTCGCCCAGCGCTTCCTGCAGCGCGGCGGGCTCATCCTCGTCGAACAGCGGCGAAACGTCGCCCAATACCTGGCCCAGCTTCTTCTGCACGGCCGGGGTCAGCGGGCGTTTGTTGCGCTCGATCTGGTTCAGATAACTGGCCGACAGCCCCAGCGCCCGCGCCAGGTCGGCCTGGCTGTAGCCGCGCTGTTCGCGCAGCCGCAGCAGGCGCAGGCCGAGTTGTCGCTGGGCAGCTGAATAATTCACAGAATTAACAGGAATCGTGGGGCGTGTTGGCCAGATTAAGCGGGTTCAGCCCGGAAATCGAGGTGGGCGCTGTGAATAATGCCAAGCATCTTTCGAGCCCGTGGGATTGTCGTCATGACTGTTGCAGCGCCCCGTATCCGCATGCTGATCGATGGCCAGTTCATCGAATCGGCCACCTCCCACTGGCAGGACGTGGTCAATCCGGCCACCCAGGACGTCCTGGCCCAGGTGCCGTTCGCCACCGCCGGTGAAGTGGACGCCGCCGTCGCTGCTGCCAAGGAAGCCTTCAAGACCTGGCGCAAGACCCCGATCGGCACCCGCGCGCGCATCTTCCTGAAGTACCAGCAGCTGATCCGCGAGAACATGAGCGAGCTGGCCCACATCCTCACCGCCGAACAGGGCAAGACCCTGCCCGACGCCGAAGGCGATGTGTTCCGCGGCCTGGAAGTGGTCGAGCACGCCGCTGCCATCGGCAACCTGCAGCTGGGCGAACTGGCCAACAACGTGGCCAATGGCGTGGATACCTACACGATCATGCAGCCGCTGGGCGTGTGCGCTGGCATCACCCCGTTCAACTTCCCGGCGATGATCCCGCTGTGGATGTTCCCGATGGCCATCGCCACCGGCAACACCTTCATCCTCAAGCCGTCCGAACAGGACCCTATGGTGACCATGCGCCTGGTGGAACTGGCGCTGGAAGCCGGCATTCCCAAGGGCGTGCTGAACGTCGTCCACGGCGGCGAAGAAGTGGTCAACGCCATCTGCGACCACCCGGACATCAAGGCCGTGTCGTTCGTCGGTTCGACCCGTGTCGGCACCCACGTCTACAACCGTGCCTCGCTGGCCGGCAAGCGTGTGCAGTGCATGATGGGCGCCAAGAACCACGCCGTGGTGCTGCCGGACGCCAACAAGGAACAGACCCTCAACGCGATGGTCGGCGCCGCCTTCGGTGCCGCTGGCCAGCGCTGCATGGCCGCCTCCACCCTGGTGCTGGTCGGCGAAGCGCGCAACTGGGTGCAGGACCTGGTCAGCAAGGCCAAGACCCTCAAGGTCAGCGGCGGCACCGTGTCCGGCACCGATGTCGGCCCGGTCATTTCCTGCAGCGCACGCGAGCGCGTGGAAGGCCTGATCGCCTCGGGCGTGGAGCAGGGCGCCAAGCTGGTGCTCGATGGCCGCAAGCCGCAGGTGGATGGCTTCGAGAAGGGCAACTTCGTCGGCCCGACCATCTTTGCCGGTGTCACCACCGACATGCGCATCTACCAGGAAGAAATCTTCGGGCCGGTGCTGGTCATCCTCGAAGCGGAAACGCTGGAAGACGCCATCGCGATGGTCAACAGCAACCCCAACGGCAACGGCACTGCACTGTTCACCCAGTCCGGCGCGGCCGCACGCAAGTTCCAGGAAGACATCGACGTCGGCCAGGTCGGCATCAACGTGCCGATCCCGGTGCCGGTGCCGCTGTTCTCGTTCACCGGTTCGCGCGCCTCCAAGCTGGGCGACCTGGGCCCGTACGGCAAGCAGGTCGTGCTGTTCTACACCCAGACCAAGACCGTCACCGCCCGCTGGTTCGATGACGAGACGCTGAGCCACGGCGTCAACACCACGATCAGCCTGAAGTAACGGCAGGAGCAGCCATGAGCCACTCGATGACGACGGAACTGGAAGAAGCACAGCAGGCGTACCGCGAGGCTGCGCGCGACTTCGCACAGGCCGAACTGGCGCCGCACGCCGCGCGATGGGATGCGGAGGGCATCTTTCCGCGCGAGGCGATCGCCAAGGCCGGTGAACTGGGCTTCTGCGGTCTGTACATGGACCCGGAAGTAGGCGGCAGCGGCCTGAGCCGACTGGACGCCGCCGTCGTCATCGAGGAGCTCGCCAACGTCGATCCGTCGACTGCGGCCTACATCAGCATCCACAACATGGCCTCGTGGATGGTGTCCAAGTGGGGCCAGCCGGCCCTGCGCGATGCGTGGGGCACCGATCTGTCCTCGGGTAGCAAGCTGGCCTCGTACTGCCTGACCGAACCGGGCGCCGGTTCCGATGCGGCCTCGCTGAAGACCACCGCCGTGCGCGACGGTGACCATTTCGTGCTGAACGGCGCCAAGGCCTTCATCTCCGGCGCCGGTGCCACCGAACTGCTGGTGGTGATGGCGCGTACCGGCGGTGCCGGTGCCGGCGGCGTCAGCGCCATCGCGGTGCCGTCGGACCTGCCGGGCATCAGCTATGGCCGCAAGGAAGAGAAGATGGGCTGGAACAGCCAGCCCACCCGTGGCATCACCTTCGAAAACGTCCGCGTGCCGGTCAGCCACCTTCTGGGAGAGGAAGGCGGCGGCTTCAAGCTGGCGATGAAGGGGCTGGACGGCGGCCGCATCAACATCGCCGCCTGCTCGCTGGGTGCTGCGCAGGGCGCGCTGGATGCCGCACGCCGCTACATGGGCGAGCGCCGCCAGTTCGGCAAGGCGCTGGCCGATTTCCAGGCGCTGCAGTTCAAGCTGGCCGACATGGCCATCGAGCTGGTCGCCGCGCGGCAGATGGTGCACTCGGCCGCGCGCAAGCTCGATGCCGGTGCCAGCGATGCCAACGTGTGGTGCGCGATGGCCAAGCGCTTCGCCACCGATGCCGGCTTCAAGATCTGCAACGAAGCACTGCAGATCCACGGCGGCTACGGCTACATCCGCGAATACCCGATCGAGCGCCTGCTGCGCGACAGCCGCGTGCACCAGATCCTGGAAGGCACCAACGAGATCATGCGGGTGATCGTTGCCCGCCACCTGCTCAACACCGAAGAGGAACTGCGATGAAGGATTGGCGTACCCAGGAGCACGTGGGCCTGAAGGTCGAGGCCGATGGCCACACCGCCGTGGTCACCCTGCACAACCCGCCGGCGCACACCTGGACCGTGCACAGCCTGTCTGCGCTGCGCGACCTGGTGGGCGCGCTCAACGCAGACCGCGACATCTACGCGCTGGTGATCACCGGTGACGGCGAGAAGTTCTTCTCCGCCGGTGCTGACCTCAACCAGTTCGCTTCCGGCGACAAGGCTGCTGCACGCGAGGCCGCGCGCCGCTTCGGTGAAGCCTTCGAAGCGCTGTCCGCCTTCCGTGGTGTGTCGATCGCCGCCATCAACGGCTACGCCATGGGCGGTGGCCTGGAATGCGCACTGGCCTGCGACCTGCGCATCATCGAAGACCACGCCCAGGTCGCGCTGCCGGAGGCCACCGTCGGCCTGCTGCCGTGCGCCGGTGGCACCCAGAACCTGCCGCGCCTGGTTGGCGAGGGCTGGGCCAAGCGCATGATCCTGCTGGGTGAGCGCATCAACGCCGAGACCGCGCTGCGCATCGGCCTGGCCGAAGAGAAGGTCGGCAAGGGCGAATCCAAGGCGCTGGCCCTGGAATGGGCGAAGAAGGCCGGTAAGCAGAGCCCGACCAGTATCGCCGCCTGCAAGACCCTGGTGCAGTCCACCCGCACCGGCACCCACGCCTCGGCCTTGGTGGCCGAGCGCGAAGCCTTCGTCGACCTGTTCGACACCGCCGACCAGGTCGAGGGCGTGACCGCCTTCCTGGAAAAGCGCGCCGCGCAGTGGAAGAACGCATGAGCACCGACACCGTTGCCGACGACGCACCGGTGCTGTTCGAGGAGCGCGAGGCCGGCAACGGCACGCGCATCGGCTTCGCTACGCTCAACGCGGCGCGCACGCTCAATGGCTTCTCGCTGCCGATGGCGCACCTGCTGCTGAAGCAGTTGAACGCCTGGGCCGATGATGACGGCATCGCGATGGTGGTGCTGCAGGGCGCTGGCGAAAAGGCGTTCTGTGCCGGTGGCGACCTGCACAGCCTGTACAAGGCCATGGTCGCCTTCCGCGAAGGCGGCCACGCCGACATCCGCGAAAACGCGTACGCCGCCGAGTTCTTCGACGTCGAATACCGCGTCGATTACCTCATCCACACCTACGCCAAGCCGATCCTGTGCTGGGGCCACGGCATCGTGATGGGCGGCGGCATCGGCCTGATGTCCGGTGCCAGCCATCGTGTGGTCAGCGAGCGTTCCAAGCTGGCCTTCCCGGAAATCACCGTTGGCCTGTTTCCCGATGTCGGTGGCAGCTGGCTGCTGCCGCGCGTGCCCGGCAAGGGCGGCCTGTTCCTGGCCCTGACCGGCGCCCTGCTCAACCCGGGTGACGCCATCTATGCCGGGCTGGCCGACGTACACGTGGCCGAAGAGCGCCGCAGCGCGGTGTTCGATGCGCTGCTGCAGGTGGCCTGGTCCAGTGATTCCGCACACAACCACGAACGTCTGACCCATCTGCTGCAGTCGCATGCCAGTGACGCGGCCACCGGCCCGTTGCTGGCCCATGCTGCGCAGGTTGATGCGCTGTGCGAAGGCGATGATCTGGCCGCGATCATCGCGCGCATCGGCGCTTTGCAGACCGACGATGCCTGGCTGCAGGCCGCGCAGAAGACCCTCGCCGCCGGTGCGCCGGGCTCGGCGCGGCTGGCTTTCGAGCTGCAGCGCCGCAGCGCCGGCCAGGACCTGGCCAGCGTGTACCGTCTGGAATACATCACCGCGCTGCACTGCGCCGCCCACGGCGATTTCGCCGAGGGCATCCGCGCGCTGCTGATCGACAAGGACCGCAACCCGCAGTGGAACCCGGCCACCCTGGCCGAGGCCAGCGGTGCGTGGGCTGACACCTTCTTCGCTTCCCCCTGGGCCGATGCCGCGCACCCGCTGGCCGACCTGGGAATTCCCCTTGTTGAAAGGAGCCTTGCATGAGCCGCATTGCATTCATCGGGTTGGGCAACATGGGTGGCCCGATGGCCGCCAATCTGGTCAAGAACGGCCACAGCGTGCGCGTGTTCGATCTGGTCCCGGCCGCGGTGCAGGCCGCCGTCGATGCCGGTGCCAGCGCGGCCGCATCGGCGCGCGAAACCCTGGCCGATGCCGAGGTCGTGATCTCGATGCTGCCGGCCAGCCGCCACGTTGAAGGCGTGTACCTGGGCGACGACGGCATCCTCGCCGCGATCCCGGCCGGTGCACTGGTCATCGACTGCAGCACCATTGCCCCGGCCAGCGCGCGCAAGGTTTCTGAAGCCGCCGCCGCGCGTGGCCTGCAGATGATCGATGCACCGGTATCCGGCGGTACCGCCGGTGCCCAGGCCGGCACCCTGACCTTCATCGTCGGTGGTGAAGAGGACGCGCTGGAACGCGCGCGCCCGGTGCTGCAGGCGATGGGCAAGAACATCTTCCATGTGGGTGCCAGCGGCGCCGGCCAGGTCGCCAAGCTGTGCAACAACATGGCACTGGGCGTGATCATGGCGGTGACCGGTGAAGCCATCGCGCTGGGCGTGGCGCACGGCCTGGACCCGAAGGTGCTGTCGCAGATGATGGCCGTCAGCACCGGCCGCAGCTGGGCCACCGAAGTGTGCAACCCGTGGCCGGGCGTGCTGGAAAATGCACCGGCCTCGCGTGGCTACAGCGGTGGCTTCGGCAGCGATCTGATGCTCAAGGACATGGGCCTGGCGGTGGAAGCGGCGATGAGCGTCGGCGCCTCGATTCCGCTGGGCGAAGTGGCCCGCAACCTGTACTCGATGAATCACCAGGCCGGTCGCGGCAAGCTGGATTTCTCCAGCGTCGTGCAGCTGATCACCAGCGAGAAGTGACCGGGTAGTGCCGGCCGCTGGCCGGCAACCTCATGCCCCCGCGTGGGACAACGAAGGTGGGATGGGCGGATGCCCGGTTTCGACCGGCATCCGCCCATTTTTCTCTTCACGTTGGTAGTGCCGGCCGCTGGCCGGCAGCACCGCATCAGGCAACGATCAGCGTCACGTCGATGTTGCCGCGGGTGGCATTGGAGTACGGGCAGACGATGTGGGCCTTCTGCACCAGCTCTTCCACCTGCTCGCGCGGTACGCCCGGCACGTTGATGGTCAGCTCGGCTTCAATGCCGAAACCGGTCGGGATCTGGCCGATGCCGACCTTGCCGGTGACGGTGGTGTCGGCCGGCAGCGCGACCTTGGCCTGGCCGGCCACGAACTTCAGCGCGCCCAGGAAGCAGGCCGAATAACCGGCGGCGAACAGCTGTTCCGGGTTGGTGCCCGGGCCACCGGCGCCGCCCAGCTCGCGCGGGGTCGACAGCTGGATGTCCAGCACGTTGTCGGAGGAGACGGAACGACCTTCACGGCCGCCGGTGGAGGTGGCCTGGGCGGTGTACAGAACCTTTTCGATGGACATCGGGATGCTCCTGGTCAGTGGGTGGGTGTTGCGTTGGAGCCTACTTTGCCCGGTTTCCAAGGACGTTGGGTGATAGTCCGTCTGCAAAATTTGATCGATCGTCCTGCCTGCCTAGATCGTCCACTCACGGTCGGTGGTGAACAGGATGGTCAGCCAGCGGTCCGGCGAGGCCTCGCCCAGCGCCTCGCCGATCTCGTCGCGCAGCTGGTCCCATTCCACCAGTGGCCGGGGCGGGTCGCTCTCGGGCACCACGAAGAACAACTCGATCTGCTCGCCACGGCCGACCTGCGCCACATAGCTGCGGTGCTCGACAAAGCCATGCTTGGCAACGATGCCGCGTGCCACCGCATCCACGTGCGCCTGCAGTTCCGGCGGGGTGACCAGCAGGATGCCGGCCAGCGCCCGGCGCACGGTGCCGAGCGGGGCGATCATCACCAGCACGCAGACAAAGGCGAGGATGGCCGGATCGATGTACGGCCCTACCCATGCCCACGACGTGCCCTGCACCAGCACGCCGCCGAGGAAGGCGAGCAGATAGCAGGCCGACATGCTGGCCGCCACCACCCAGTTCTTCGCATCCAGTGCGATGAATTCCGAACCGATGCGGCGGTTGGCGCGCAGCACGAACCAACCCAGTGCGCTCTCGGCCACCAGCGACAGGCCGGCGAAGATGATCGCCGGGCCCAGTGCGATGTGGCGGCCGCCGGACATCAGCGCATCCACCGCATTGACCAGCGCATACAGCGCCGCACCGATCATCAGCGTGCCGCTGACCCCCAGCACGATCGGCTCCAGGTGCCAGAAGCCCATGGTGAAGCGCTGGTTGAGCCGCGACTGCAGCGCATCGGTGTTGGTCGACAGCGCGATCAGCCGCGCCACCAGCAGCGACAGCCAGGTCATCACCACGTCGATCAGCCCGTAGATGCCGTCGAAGATGATCAGCGAGGAGTTGGCCAGCAGGCCGAACACCACCGCGGCCACCGCCAGCAGCAGTGCGCCGGCGATCGACAGGCGCAGCACGCCCTGTTCGGTGGTGGGGTCGAAGAAGTGCGCGCGGTCGTTGGCCATGCGCGGATTGTAGAGCGGAGCCATGCTCCGCTGCCTCCGCGGTACCCACCTCGGATCGCTTGCCGTAGACTGCAGCCCTCCCGCGTACCGATTCCCGCCTGCAGTGATCACGCCACCCTGACCCTTGCCGTACCTCGGCAGCCGGCCCGCCCGGCTCAGGAACCCGTGTCCATCCACTGCAGCGCCTCGCGGCCCCGCCCGCGTGCGCGCGGAGTATTCCCATGCAAACGTCCTATCCGCTGCGCCAGCAATGGCTCGGCAACCTCCGTGGCGACCTGCTGTCCGGCATCGTCGTCGCCCTGGCCCTGATTCCCGAGGCCATCGCCTTCTCGCTCATCGCCGGTGTCGACCCCAAGGTCGGCCTGTACGCCGCGTTCTCGATTGCCGTGATCACCGCCATCGCCGGCGGCCGTCCCGGCATGATCTCCGCCGCCACCGGTGCAATGGCGCTGGTGATGATCGATCTGGTCAGGGACCTCGGCGTGCAGTACCTGTTCGCCGCCAGCATCCTGGCAGGCCTGCTGCAGGTGCTGGCCGGCGTGTTCAAGCTGGGTTCGCTGATGCGCTTCGTCTCGCGCTCGGTCATCACCGGCTTCGTCAATGCACTGGCGATCCTGATCTTCCTGGCGCAGCTGCCCGAGCTGGTTGGCCGTGGCCCGGCCGTGTACGTGCTGTGTGCGGCCGCGCTGGCCATCATCTACCTGCTGCCGCGCATCACCCGGGTGGTGCCGTCGCCGCTGGTGGCGATCGTGGTGCTCACTGCCGTGGTGATCGGCTTCGGCATCGACGTGCGCAGCGTCGGCGACATGGGCCAGCTGCCCGACAGCCTGCCGTACTTCCTCATTCCCGATGTACCGCTCACCTGGGAAACGCTGCGCATCCTGTTGCCGGTGTCGGCTACGCTGGCGGTGGTCGGCCTGCTCGAGTCGATGATGACGCTGCAGATCGTCGAGGACATCACCGAAACGCCCAGCGAGCGCAACCGCGAATGCGTCGGCCAAGGGTGGCCAACACGGTCACCGGCTTCCTCGGCGGCATGGCCGGCTGCGCGATGATCGGCCAGTCGATCATCAACGTGAGCTCCGGCGGCCGCGGTCGTCTGTCATGCCTGGTGGCCGGTGTCGTGCTGCTGGCAATGGTGGTGTACGGCAGCGCGCTGGTGCGGCAGATTCCGATGGCCGCGCTGGTGGCGGTGATGATCATGGTCAGCATCGGCACCTTCAGCTGGCGCTCGCTGCGCGACCTGCGCACCCATCCACGCAGTTCGTCGGCGGTGATGCTGCTGACCGTGGTGGTCACCGTGGCCACCCACGACCTGGCCAAGGGCGTGCTCAGTGGCGTGCTGTTGTCGGCGCTGTTCTTCGCGCGCAAGGTCGGCCGCATGCTGGAGGTGCAGCGCAAGGACGCCGGCAGCACGCAGGTCTACCACGTGCGCGGCCAGGTGTTCTTTGCTTCCGCCGGGCAGCTGGGCGCGGCGTTTGATTACCAGCACGTGGCACCGAAGGTGCAGATTGATCTGCGCGATGCCCATCTATGGGATCTGACCGCCGTGGCCGCGCTGGAGCGCGCGCAGGAAAAGCTGGCCGCGCATGGCGCCGAGGTAACGGTGGTGGGGCTCAATGCCGCCAGCCGGACGTTGATCGAGCGGGTGGGTGGACGCGGCGGCGGACACTGAGTTCGCACTCATCAATCGCCGCCATCTGTGCTGGAGCATGGTCCACAAGCGCTTCGGCAGATGCCAGGGCATGCACTGGCATCTGCCTCTGATTCGACAGGGGCACCCGGGTGACCGCAGCGGCGGTCACCCGCGTTGTTGCATCAGTGCCTGCGGCCCATGCACCTGACTTCCACCCGCATGTCGGCGTCCATCACTTCGCTGGTGCAGATCATCTGGTTGTCGCCCGGCCCGATATTGGGGCGCACGCCCAGATCGAAGAGGTAGCGACTGAAGTCCATGTAGGCGTCACTGGTGATGCCTCCGGGGAACTCGTACACCACCGGCTTGCCGTCCTTGGCAACGTCTGCTTTGGTCTCTGGAACCGGGTTGCCGTGAACGTCGCGGCCGGTGCCGGGAATAGGCGCCCAGCTTTTCATCTCGATGTCGTAGGAGGCCTTGATCTTGGAGCCATCGGCGAAGTTCAGGGTGGTCACCGGGCGGCCCGCAGTCAGCGAGATGTTCTTTCCCCTGACCGAATTGACGAACGTCATGTGCGCCGCATACCCGCGGGCGAGCCAGGAGGCATTCAACTGCTCGATCGCGTTGTTCATCCTGGCCGGGCTCTGCAGTGCATCGTATACGGTTGCCGGAACCGGCCGGTCTGCGGCGGGAGCCGCCAGTGCCCGTCGCACGCGTGCAGTCGCCATCGCTTGCTGGGGAGTCTCCACGTGTTCGACGCAACGTCGTAGTTCATTTCAAGGCTGCGCCCATTCGCGTGCCAGAAGCGGACCAGGGCTACGAAGTAGTCTTCCAGGTCCTGTTCGATCGGCAGCTCCTGGATCCTGCGATCCCACAGGATGACGAACTTCCGTATCTCTCCCGTGGAAATACTGGTTACCAGTGCACCGCCGACGTCGACGTCCGACAGCGCGGCCGCCTGCATCTGAGCGTATGAACACCCTTCGCACGGGATATCTTGTATCTGCTTCACCTGCGCGTGCGCTCCCTGCGCACAGAGCAACAACGCCACCGCAGTGGCGTATCGGAACAGCCTCATCGAATTCGATTCCTAGATGGATGGATTGGGTAGGAAATGAATGACGATCCTGGCTACTGCCGCAATGACCAGCGCAATCGACACGGCGCGGGTGAAGCGATGAATCTCGCGCCGTTGGAAGGGTATCCATACCGTGAGCAGGATGGTCGTGAGACCAAAGACCAGCACCGGGGTGCCGGAGGTCGTCATCGCCATGCACAGGCTGATGAAGGCGAACAACTCCAGGACCAGTTCGATATAGGTGCGTTGCTGCATTACATGTTCCGTTTGCTTGGGACATCCATGCCGCATATCGTTATGCGGCACTCAAATGATATCACTTCTCATTCGTATTTGATGAGGTGATGGGCGTGTGCCACACCGGCAATGGGGCACCGGCGCTTCGCACACCGCCTGACGCCCCGGCGTCATTCAGCCACCCGGTGTAAACTATTGATCTCACTGGCAATGCCAGTCTCCACGATCAACACTCCGATGACGTCCGCCACCGCCCGTTACGCCGATTCCCTGCGCCTGTCCGTTGCCCCGATGATGGACTGGACCGACCGCCATTGCCGCGTGTTCCATCGCGTGCTGGCGCCGGGCGCGCGGCTGTACACCGAGATGGTGCATGCCAACGCGGTCATCCACGGTGACCGCGAGCGCCTGCTCGGCTTCGATGCCAGCGAACAGCCGCTGGCGCTGCAGCTCGGTGGCAGCGATCCGGCGCTGCTGGCGCAGGCCGCGCGCATCGCCGCCGAGTGGGGCTACGACGAAGTGAACCTCAACTGCGGCTGCCCGTCCGACCGCGTGCAGGCCGGGCGTTTCGGCGCCTGCCTGATGCGCGAGCCGGTGCTGGTGGCCGAATGCGTGGCGGCGATGGTCGCTGCGGTGGACATCCCGGTGACGGTGAAATGCCGCCTGGGCGTGGACGAAGACAACGATTACGACGTGTTCGCCGCCTTCGTCGACCGCCAGGTCGCCGCAGGTGCCAGCATGGTGGTGGTGCATGCGCGCAACGCCTGGCTGAAGGGCCTGTCGCCGAAGGAGAACCGCGAGGTTCCGCCGCTGAAGTACGACTGGGCCTACCGCCTGAAGCAGGAGCGCCCGGCACTGCCGGTGGTGATCAACGGCGGCCTGGCCAGCATCGAGGCGGTGCAGGCGCAGGCCGCGCACGTCGATGGCGTGATGCTGGGCCGCGCGGCCTACCACGACCCCTACCTGCTGCATCAGCTGGAGGCGCTGCACACCGGCGCCCCGCTGCAGGCGCGTGGCGACCTGTTGCGCGCGCTGCGCCCCTACGTGGAAGCGCGGCTGGCCGAAGGTCTGGCGCTCAAGCACATCACCCGCCACCTGCTGGGCCTGTTCCACGGCCAGCCTGGTGGCCGCGCGTTCCGCCAGGTGCTGAGCGAGGGCGCGCACCGCCCGGGTGCGGATTGGACCCTGGTCGAGCAGGCGCTGGCGGTCACCGAACGCGATGCCGATCGTGTCGCAGCGTGATGCTCGTCACATTCCTGACTTGACAAGGCCAGCGCTTTCGTCCCGAATGTTCACCTAGATGAACGACTCGCGGCATCGCCCGGAAAAGTTCAGATCGGATTCACTGCCCTAAACCAAGAATTTGCAAAGGAATTGTAAAGGCCGGGTCCCGCACCCGGCTCCCGGATTTACGACTTTTGAACGAATCGCCGTGCTCGGCTAGGATCGCATCGATGTCTTCCGCTCCCTTCCATTGCCGCATTGCCCTGGCCACCTGCGTGGTGCTGGCGGCTGCGCCGCTGTCTTCGGCGCTGGCGCAACAGCCGCCGCGTGGCGATCAGGGGCGCGCGGAGATGATGGAGCGGGGTGAGCGCGGTGGCCGTGGCGACGAGCGTTCGCTGTCCGATGCCGTGCGCCGCGTGCAGCGCACCACCGGCGGCCACATCCTTGGCGCCGAGCGCGTGCCGTTCGATGGGCGTGACATCAACCGGGTGAAGTACATGGACGACCGGGGCCGGGTCCGCTACATGGACGACCCCGCCCCGTCGCGTTCACAGCCGCGCACGCCGCGGTCGGATATGTCATCACTACGCGGCGATAACCCCTGAACAGGGATAGTTGTCGCTATCAACCCGTACCCCACAGGCCTCCGGGCCACACCCAGGACACTAGGGAGAGTTCATGCGTATCCTTCTGGTCGAAGACGAAGCCCCGCTGCGTGAGACCCTGGCAGCCCGGCTCAAGCGCGAAGGCTTTGCCGTCGATGCTGCGCAGGACGGCGAGGAAGGCCTCTACATGGGCCGTGAAGTGCCGTTCGATGTCGGCATCATCGACCTCGGCCTGCCCAAGATGTCGGGCATGGAATTGATCAAGGCCCTGCGTGACGAAGGCAAGAAATTCCCGGTGCTGATCCTGACCGCGCGTTCGAGCTGGCAGGACAAGGTCGAGGGCCTGAAGCAGGGCGCCGACGATTACCTGGTCAAGCCGTTCCACGTCGAAGAGCTGCTGGCCCGCGTCAACGCGCTGCTGCGCCGCGCCGCCGGCTGGAGCAAGCCGACCCTGGAATGCGGCCCGGTCGCCCTGGACCTGGCAGCGCAGACGGTCAGCGTGGCCGGCAGCAATGTCGACCTGACCAGCTACGAGTACAAGGTGCTGGAGTACCTGATGATGCATGCCGGTGAACTGGTCTCCAAGGCCGACCTCACCGAGCACATCTACCAGCAGGACTTCGACCGCGACTCGAACGTGCTGGAAGTGTTCATCGGCCGCCTGCGCAAGAAGCTGGACCCGGATGGCGAACTGAAGCCGATCGAGACCGTGCGCGGCCGCGGCTACCGTTTCGCGATCCCGCGCAACGAGGGCTGAGCCGGCTCCGCGTGGCGACACCATGATGTCCGGCCGTCTGTGGTTCTTCCGACGCTGGCGGCCGCGCTCCCTGCAGGCGCGCCAGATGCTTGCCGCGTCCGTGGGCCTGGTCGCGTTCCTGGCGCTGGCCGGTTACGCGCTTGACGCCGCCTTTGCCGATACGGCCAAGGCGAACCTGCGCGAGCGCCTGAAGAACTACGCCACCGCCTACGCGGCCGGCATCGATTTCACCCGCGACCGCTCGCTGTACATCCGCGAGCAGCCGCCGGATTCGCGCTTCGACGTGCCCGGCAGCGGCCTGTACCTGCAGGTGGTGATGCCGCACGGCAAGGGCAATTCGATGTCGGCCGAAGGCCCGATGCTGCCCACCGTCGGCGGCGGCCTGCTGGCACCGCGCCAGGAAGTGTTCGAAGGCCCGCTGCCGATGATCCAGATCGACGGCAGCCAGGGCTCGGTGTACCGCTATGGCCTGGGCCTGGTGTGGGATGCCGACGCCGATCCGGCCACCGAATTCCCGTACACCATCTACGTGATGGAAGACTCGCGCGCGCTGGGTGCGCAGCTGCGTGTGTTCCGCGGCCGCGTCTGGTTCTACCTGGGCGGCATCGGCCTGATCCTGCTGTTGCTGCAGACCGTCATCCTGCAGTGGAGCCTGCGCCCGCTGCGCCGCGTGATCACCGAGCTGACCAAGGTCCAGCGCGGCGAGACCGAGCGCATGAGCGAGCGCCACCCGCGCGAGCTGGAGCCGCTGACCGACAGCATCAACGCCTTCATCGAAAGCGAGCGCGAGAACCTCGAACGCCAGCGCAACACCCTGGCCGACCTCGCGCACAGCCTGAAGACCCCCATTGCGGTGCTGCGCACGCAGATGGACAGCGGTGCCGGCGATGGCGCGCTGCGCGAGGAACTGGACGTGCAGCTGCAACGCATGAACAACCTTGTGTCCTACCAGCTGGCGCGCGCTGCATCGTCGGGCCACAAGCTGTTCTCTGCACCGTTGCCGATCGAATCCAACGCCGAGGAAATCGTGCGTGGCCTGGAGAAGGTCTATGCGGCCAAGGGCGTGCTGTGCGAATTCGACATCGACCCGGCCGCGCGCTTCCACGGCGAACCGGGTGACCTGCAGGAGCTGCTGGGCAACCTGCTGGAAAATGCCTTCAAGTGGGCCAAGCGCCGCGTGCTGCTGACCGCACAGCCGCTGCCGGCACCGAATGCGCGTCGTGCCGGCCTGCTGCTGGCGGTGGACGACGACGGCCCGGGCATCGCCCCGGATGACATCGGCAAGGTGCTGCAGCGTGGCGTGCGTGGCGACGAGCGCGTGCAGGGCCACGGCATCGGCCTGTCGATCGTGCAGGACCTGATCAAGGATTACCGCGGTGAACTGGCCGTGGGCCGTTCCAGCGAACTGGGCGGCGCCCGTTTCGAAGTGCGCCTGCCGCCGGGGCCGTAAGCTCCTTGTAGAGTCGAGCTTGCTCGACTGCATTGGCCGGCGCAGTCGAGCAAGCTCGACTCTACCCATGACGGCCCGCACATCGGGTGGAGGAATCAACCGGCCATCTTCGGCGGCTCGCCATACAACCGCCGCAGCTGCGCGGCCACTTCCGGCAACGCCTGCTGCAGCAGATCCGGTGCGGAGAAGTGGTACTCGCTGGCCACCGCGAAGAATTCTTCCGGCGCTTCGGCCGCATACGGATCGATCAGCGTTTCTTCGCCCGCATCCACCTGCGCGCAGAACGCATCGTAGGCGCGCTGGAAGGTGCCAGCCCATTCGCGCTGCCACGCGCGCGGCAGCGGCGGCGTGCCGTCCATCGCGCCATCCAGCGCATCCAGCTTGTGCACCATCTCATGTACCGCCACGCAGTAACCCTCGTGCGGCGCATCAAGGTCGGCCTGCACATCGGCCCAGGACAGGATCAGCGGACCACTGTCCCACGATTCGCCAATCAGCTCGTCATCCCATTCGTGCAGCACGCCGGCCGCATCCAGGTGGCTGCGGTGCACACGGAACGCATCGGGATAGATGATCAGCTGCGACCAACCTTCCAGCCCCACCTCACCAAATTCCAGCAACGGCAGGCAGCACAGCGCGGCCAGCAGCACGCCATCGCCGGGCTGCAACTGCAACTCGCCGATCGGGGTGAGGGTCTTCTCATGCAGGAAGCGCGTGGCCAGCGTGCGCAGGCGCATGCGGCGCGCATCGTCGAGGCCGTGCAGCCAGGCCGCGCGGCGGCAGGCGTCATCCCAAAGCGCATCGTCAATCGGCCGCGGCGCGGGCCGCAGCCACTGCAGCAACGACTTGATCAGCGGAACATTCCCGGCAGGTAGCTGTGCCACTTCGGCGCGCGGATGCGCTGCAGCACGTCGTCATCGCTGCCACCGCCGCCGGTGCTGGTGTTGGCGGCCGGGCGTACCGCCGCCGGCTTGGGCGGGGCGGCCGATGCGGTGGCCGTCGGTGCGCGCTGCGAGGCCGCGTCGCCGTTGGAGGACACACACGCTCCGCGGCTGTCGTCCAGCGCTGCCGTTGCAGACGCCGCGAAGGGCATCGTCAGCAGGATCAGGCAATGGGCATAACGGCGCATTGACGACATCCACGTTAAGGGAGGGTGAGTTCCCGATTCTAGCCCGAACCCGGCGCTCCGTTGGAAGCCCCCGCAGAACCCAGCGTGGCGGGCGTCGCTGGCGGCTTTCCCGCATAATTCCACCCTGACTTCGTGGAAGCTGCCGTGGACGATCGCCAATTGCTGGCCAAACTCGCTGCCGGTCGTCTGTCCGGCGACGCCCTGGCCCGTGAGCTGGGCCAGACCCGGGCGGCTATTTGGAAGCGTATTCAAGGGCTTAGGGCCGCCGGTGTGGACATCGAGGGCCGTGCCGGCGAGGGCTATGGCCTGACCCGCCCGGTCGACCTGCTGGACCCGGACGCCATCCGCGCCGGCCTGCCGGCCGAGGTGCTGCCGCTGCTGCACGACCTGCAGGTGGCCTGGACGGTGGACTCCACCAATGCCGAATTGCTGCGTTGCAGCGCGCCCCAGCGCGGGGTCAGCGTGTTGCTGGCCGAGCGCCAGACCGGTGGCCGTGGCCGCCGTGGCCGCAGCTGGGCCTCGCCGCTGGCCGCCCACGTGTACCTGTCGGTGCTGCGTCTGTTCTCCGGTGGCCTGGGCCGCCTGGCCGGGCTGAGCCTGGTGGCCGGCGTCGCCGTGGCCGAAGCCCTGCACGACCTCGGGTTCACCCAGGCGCAGCTGAAGTGGCCGAACGACCTGATCGTCGATGGCAAGCGCAAGCTGGTCGGCCTGCTCGCCGAGGGCGGTGGCGAATACGCCGGCCCGGCGCGCGCCGTGATCGGCATCGGTATCAACACGCACATGCCGCCTTCGTTTGCCGAGCAGATCACTCAGCCGTGGGTGGATCTGGACACGCTGGCTGGCACGCCGGTGGACCGCAACGTGGTGGTTGCCGCCGTGCTGGCGCGCCTGTTGCCGGCGCTGGAGGAATTCGATCGCGAAGGGCTGGCGCCGTTCCTGCCGCGCTACGCCGCCTTCGATGTGCTGGCCGGCCGCGAGGTGCGCGTGGAACTGGACGGGCAGTGGCAGCACGGCACCGCGCTTGGCCTGGCCGATGACGGCGCGCTGCGCGTGCGCATCGACGGCCGCGAGCGCCTGCTGCATGCCGGCGAAGTCAGCGTGAGGGCGGCATGAGCGATTGGTTGTTCGACCTGGGCAACTCGCGCTTCAAGTTCGCGCCGTTGCAGGGTGACCGTGCCGGCGACGTGCAGGCCTGGGCGCATGGTGCCGAAGGCATGGCCGGGCAGCCGCCGCACAGCCTGCCCAGCGGCCGCACCGCGTTCGTGGCCAGCGTGGCCGCGCCGTCGCTGACCAGCGCCATGCTGGACCAGCTGCAGCGCCGCTTCGAACACGTGCACGTGGTACGCACCAGTGCCGAATGCGCCGGTGTGCGCATCGCCTACGCCAAGCCGGAAAAATTCGGCGTGGACCGATTCCTGGCGCTGCTGGCTGCGGCCAAGGCGCAGCGCCCGGTGCTGGTGGTGGGCGTTGGCACCGCATTGACCATTGATCTGCTCGACGCCGATGGCCAGCACCACGGCGGGCGTATTTCCGCATCGCCCACCACCATGCGCGAAGCACTGCACGCACGTGCGGTGCAGCTGCCGGCGAGCGGCGGTGACTACAGCGAGTTCGCCAACGACACCGCCGACGCACTGGCCTCCGGCTGCGATGGTGCCGCCGTGGCACTGATCGAACGCAGCGCGCAGCAGGCGCACGCGCTGCTGGGCGTGGCACCCTCGCTGCTGGTGCATGGCGGCGGCGCACCGGCGCTGATGCCGCTGCTGCCGGGCGCCGATTACCACCCCTCGCTGGTGCTCGATGGCCTCGCCCGCTGGGCGGTGCACCAGCCCGCAGGCTAGTATCCGCGCATGCTGACCCGTGCCCTGATCGTCGTACTGGCCATTCTCAATCTTGGCGTCGCCTGCTGGTGGCTGCTGCGCGATGCGCCGCAGAAGCCTGCGCCGCCGCCGCAAGCGCCCGGCGTGGCCGAGCTGCGCTGGGTGCCCGGTGGTGTGGATGCTGCTGCCGCTGCCGAAGCCACGGCCGCCGCGCCGACTGCGCCGCTGATGGAACGCGAACCGGCCGGGAAGACCGCTGTGGCAGCGACGCCTGCGCCGGCCGTGCCGGCCAAGCCCGAGGCCACGTCGGTTGCCGCAACGGCCAAGCCGGTGACGCCGCCCGCGCCGCCCCCGACCCCCGCGCCGGAAAAGCCCGCGACCCCGCCCGCAGCCGCCGCAGAACCACCGCGCTGCGTCGCGCTGGGTCCGTTTGCCGACCGCGCCGCCGCCACCAGCGCGCAGGGCAAGGCCGGCAGCGTGATCAGCCAGGTGCGCCTGCGCGAACAGCCTGCCGCCAGCGGTAGCGCCCGCTACCGGGTGCTGCTGCCGGCCGCCGCCAACCGCGAAGAGGCCCAGGCCACGGTGAAGCGCATCGTCGCCGCCGGCCTGAGCGACTACTACATCATCAGCCAGGGCGAGGAGGCCAACGCCGTGGCGCTGGGCCAGTACCGCAACCGCGAAGGTGCCGAGCGGCGCATGGCCGCCGTGCAGGCCGCCGGCTTCCAGCCGCGCCTGGTGGCCAGCGGCGACGCCGGCCAGTGGTGGCTGGAAGGGCAGCTGGCGGCGGGCACGCAGCCAGCCCAGGCCCAGCAGCGCAGCGGTGCGGCACAGAGCCGGTCGCTGGAATGCGCACGGTTGCGCTAGAATCCCCGGACCGCGGCGCTGCCGCCGGTGATGCACCCATGCCGCTTTAGCTCAGTTGGTAGAGCAACTGTCTTGTAAACAGTAGGTCATCCGTTCGATTCGGATAAGCGGCACCATCCAGCAACTGCATTGGCCCCGCAAAGCGGCGGCACGGTCGTTGGTCGAGCATTGCTCCCTGCCCCGTCTTTTTCCTCCTTCCCTTGCTGTTCTGGTATCCGGCGCGTGACGCGTCGCTGTGCATTCCCGCGAGCGCATTCCTCACGGTTGAATGGGTGTAGTCAGTAGGCTACAGTCTTCCAAGAAGATCCAGCGTACCCGTCAGTTCGCGACATGGATTGACGCTTTCAAGGAAGTACCCGCGCGCGCGCATCTTGGCTCGCATCGGACGGCCTGAAGGTCCTCCGGGTGATTAGCGCTATCTGGCGGATGGTGTTTCCGAACTGCGTATCGATGCGGGAGCGGGCTACCGCGTGTACTACACCCAGCGCGGCAGGCAGCTGGCGATTCTCCTGGTCGGAGGCGACAGAGGTTTGCAGCAGCGCGTCAATACCGAAGAGCCGGAGCTGTCCCATCATGGCCACCAAGAAGAAAGTCGAACTCAAATCATTTGATGTGGCCGAGCATCTTCGGACGCCCGAAGAAATGGCCGCCTATCTCGACGCCTGCATCGCTGAAAGTGACGGCGATTCTGCATTCATCGCCAAGGCGCTCGGCGATATCGCCCGTGCTCAGGGCATGAGCAAGGTTGCGCGTGCGGCGGGCCTGTCGCGCGAGAGTCTGTATCGCGCACTGTCCGGTGAGCGCAGCCCCGATTTCGCCACCATCCTGAAGGTGACCCGTGCCCTGGGTGTGCGGCTGCATGCCAGCGCCGTGTGAGGGATCGAGGCACTGCGCTCCACTTCTGCCACCTCAAGAAGTCCGCCGCGATCAGGTTCAATCAAACCGAATGATGCGGATCAACCCTCGTGTTGCCGATCCGTCTCCGAAGGCGGCCACCGTGCCACAGCGGAATACCTCTTTCGCACCGTCATGGTTGACGAATGAGATCGTGCAGTGTGCCCGCGTCCCCGGCGCGATGCGGGTGATGGCGCGATCATTCAGCACGAAGCTGTACCACATGAGTTCAGGGCTTATCGAAAGCGCCATGGGGCGCGCGGTGGAGGCGATCATCTCGGCAACAGCGCCGCCGCGCGAATCCACTTCGTCCAGCCGCAGCTCAACGAGAACAGGTTTCAGGTTTGGATAGGGTGTGCTCATGCCAGCAGCGGTTCCGCCTGATTCGATAGCCGGGGTAGAGACGCGTTGAACCTGTGCGTTGGGAATCCCACTGTTCTGCATTATTGAGCCCCCGCACCTGCAACGCCACATACTCGGCCAGCCCCCGGCAGGCCAGCATCAGCCCTTCGCGCGCGCCGTCGCCGATATCGTCTTTCTCTTCCCCATCCACGCGCACGCGCTCATTGGCGTGGTACAGCTCCAGCAGCGACACCAGGCCCGTCGCAGCGCGATCCCTGCGGGCGGCGGCCACGGCGTGGCCGGGCGTGTTGGAAGGCGCCTGCCACGGTTGGCCGTCGGCGGCATCGCCGGCCTGGATGCGGCGCAGGCAGACGGGCAGGTTGATGGGCGCGGGCGCATCGTTGGCGGCGGCGAAGGCGGCTTCCAACGGCTGCGCCAGTTCCAGCGGCAGATGCAGGGCGGCGTCGCCCAGCGTGGCGGTCAGATACGGGTAGAGCGTCTTGGACATGCGGGCATCCTCGTCAGGCACAGAGGCGCCGCCACCATAGGGTGGCGGGCGATACGTGGTTTCCAATCCCGGGACTGAATGAGCCGGTGGGCACAAGGCCCCCACGCACCGCCCGCCGTAGGCCGGCGAACGGATTGCCAGCCGGCGCCGCTCTTGGGAGGACGACGCCGGCTGGCAAGCGTATACAGCTTTCAGTCTTCGGGTTGGAAATCCCGGCCACCCGCTGAAGGTGGCGACTAATCTTGCGCGTGCCAAATCACCGCCTACCAGTCGATTGTTTCGATGGCATCGGGTGATCTGAAAGGAAAAATGAATTGCCGCGATTGGCCTGTTTCAGCCGCTGTAATGCCGAAAACGACATATCGCGCAGCGCGGCCATCCGCTGGAATTTGACAGGAATCAGCACTGTTTCGAGGCCTTGAAACGCCCGCGAAGTAAAGCTGGCTTAACAGCCCGGGCAAGGCGCCACAGCCACCATAGCAAACACAAACCCCAAACGCGCGCCCGGATATTGATTCTCCTCACACACCGCTCCCGACTCGCCACCGCATACTGCGGTCACACACCCTTCGGGAACTGCCCATGCGTCGCCACGCCCTGCCGCTCACCGTCGCACTGCTGTCCGCCACGTTCGCAGCCCCGGCCATGGCCGCCGTGCCGTTCTTCAACGCCAGTTGTCCGGGCGGCATCGATGTGCACGCCGATGAAGGCGGGCCGGTCTACGTGCAGGGCCGCGAGACGGCGTTGAAACGTTTCAACGACCGCTATTTCGAAGCACGCGATGCCAACAGCGGCATCACCCTGTCGATCAGCCGCAACGATGACGGCTCGCCGCAGGTCAGCTACACCGGCCGGGGCGGCGCCAATGGCATCTGCCAGATCAGTACCAGCGGCACGCCTGCGCCCGCCACAAACAGCGCCCGCCCTCGCGACGCTGCCGCCGGGGATGCCGCGCTACCGCGCGAAGTCACCTGCGAATCCACCGACCAGCAGCAGGTGTCGTGCGATCTGAACACCCGTGGCAATGTGGAAATCGTGCGCCAGCTCAGCCGCACCCGCTGCGAGGAAGGCAAGAACTGGGGCCTGTCGCGGCACTCGGTGTGGGTCAATGGCGGCTGCCGCGCGGTGTTCCGCAATGTGTCTTCGGTGACCACCCCCGCGCCGTCAGGCGATACCGCACTGGGGGCCTGCAATGTGCGCAAGGGCGCGCAGGGCGCCCTGGTCACCCAGATGCCGGTGGGCAGCGATTACCAGGAGCTGATCATCGATTATCCCGATGGCCGCTTCCTGTGCATGATGCGCAACAACGGCCAGGTGCAGAGCGTGACCCCGGTGCGCCGCCGCGGACGCTGAGCGCAGAGGGTGCAGATCCGGCGTCAGCCGCCGGACCTGTACAGCAGCACCCACGCCAGCATCAGAGCGAACATGCCGACGATGGTCAGGCCGAACCACAGCGCGGCCACCTTCACGTTGCCGATCAACGCCGCCAGCATGCGGTCCAGTTCGCTGGTCAGGATGGGATACGCAGCGTGTGCCTTGCGCAGACGCTGCCAGCCGAACCCGAGGAACACCAGAAGCGAGAAGGGCGTCAGCAGGAGCGTCGCCTGCATCAGCCAGCGGTACGGCGACGCATCGATCGAGCTGCTCAACAGAACCGCAAAAGCGGCGATGGGCAGCGCCACGATGAAGAAGCGGGGCCAGGCGGTGTTGATGAAGGGCGACATCACACTCTTCCATGAAAGGTGGTTGGGTCCGCGCGGCATCATGCCATGCCAATGGCCCGCTGCACCGCTGCGGCATGCCAGGAGGGAGGTCAGCGCGGGTTTTCCGGGTCGTTGCCCTTCTTATACGTGTAGGCGGTGATTTCCCAACCACCGCCATGCCCGGAGGAGGGTTGCACCCAGGTGAACTCCCAGCTCTGGGTGGAGCCGTCGGGAAGGATGTTCTCCACGCGGTAGATCTCACCGGGCAGACCCTGCTCCGGCAGCTTTCCGGGGATCGATTCATCCGAGTGCGCAGCGGCACGCCCTACCGAGACCGTGCGCCGTTCCACCTGCACATGGCCGTAGCCCTGGGGGCGAACGACGGGCGCACGCGTTGGGCTACCCAGTCCAGCACCTGACGTGCGCCTGCGGTCTGCATCGCAAACGCATCCGAGGTCACCGTATGGGTGATGCGTTGCGAGGTTGCGCTGGCGCCTGCCGGAAGCAGTGTGCCCAAGGCCATCGCCAGTACCGCAGATCCAATGAATGCATGTTTCATAGGCGTCGTTCTCCAAAGATGGGACATTGCAGAGGCACCCTCAGGGTGCCGACGCAGGGTGGCGGTGGCCGTGGCGTGGCATAAGAGGCGATACCGACGCGGATGTGAGGCCGATCGCAGAAGGCCCGGTTCCTGACCTCTCAGCGCGGTAATAACTGACCGGGGCTGCTTGCCTGGCCATGGCGATGGGCGCTTGGCCTGCTGCACCGCCGCGAGTGGTGTCACACAGCTCTGGCTAGACTGTGCTTCTTTTTCCCCGCAGGAGGCACCCATGGCCCATCCCATTTCCGTATCCCTGATCGGCGTTCCCACCGACGTCGGTGCGGGCCATCGCGGTGCACGGCTTGGGCCGGAAGCGCTGCGCGTGGCGGGCCTGCCGGAGGCGCTGGAAGCGCGCGGCGTGGACGTGCGTGACCTGGGTAATCTGGATGGCCCGCGCAACCCGTGGACCGCGCCGGTGGAGGGCTATCGCCACCTCGATGAAGTGGTGGCGTGGAACCACGCACTGATGGAAGCAAGCTATGCCGAACTGCAGGCCGGGCGCATGCCGATCATGCTCGGCGGCGACCACTGCCTGGGCATCGGCTCGATCACCGCGGTGGCGCGCTGGTGCCGCGAGCAGGGCAAGACCCTGCGCGTGCTGTGGCTGGATGCGCATTCGGATTTCAACACCAGCGATGTCACCCCGTCGGGCAACATCCACGGCATGCCGGTGGCCTGCCTGTGCGGCCTTGGCCCGGATGCGCTGACCCGGCTGGGCGGCACGTCGCCTGCGATCACCCCGGCGCAGATGCACCAGATCGGCATCCGCTCGGTGGACCCGGAAGAAAAGCGCCTGATCAAGACCCACAAGGTGGATGTCTATGACATGCGCTACATCGACGAGAACGGCATGAAGCGCGCGGTGGAAGCGGCGCTGGCCGGCATCGACGAGAACACCCACCTGCATGTCAGCTTCGATGTGGATTTCCTCGACCCGAGCATCGCCCCGGGCGTGGGCACCACGGTGCCGGGCGGGGTGAACTACCGCGAGGCGCAGCTGGTGATGGAGATGATTGCCGACACCGGGCGCATGGGTTCGCTGGACATCGTCGAACTCAACCCCTTGTTGGACAAGCAGAATGCCACCGCCGAACTGGCCGTGGACCTGGTCGAAAGCCTGTTCGGCAAGTCCACCCTGATGCGCGATTGAAGGCGTCCCCTGAACGGAATCTCGATCCGTTCACACCCGCTCCACGCCCCTGCCGCCAGATTGCACTTCACGCGGCGGCAGTGGCGATGGCCTCTCCCGCCGAGCGGAACAATCCCATCCGCGAATGAAGCGGTATAGCGGCGAACCCAAGGAGAAGCCCATGAAGCGCGTAGTTGCCCTGATGCTGTTGTCGATGTTCTCGGTGGCCCTGCTGGCCGGTTGCAACACCGTGGCCGGTGCTGGCAAGGACGTGCAGAAGGCCGGTGAAAAGGTTGAGGACGCCGCCAAGGGCAAGTAAGCCCGGCGCGGAACGCAACAGAAAAAGGCCGGGGCTTCCCGGCCTTTTTTGTGCGTGCTGATCTGCGCGGGCGTGCAGGGGTAGTGAACCATTCAAGCAGGTGAGCACGCATTTCATTGCCGGTTGACCGGTATTCAACAGCCGCTGCGCGAAGCTGGAGCCACGGTAAGAACGCCGTTGCAACCAAGGACTCCCAGCAATGAACAAAGACATCATTTCCGGCAAGTGGTCGCAGCTGAAGGGCAAGGCCCAGGCCAAGTGGGGCGATCTGACCAACGACGATTTCGATGTGGCCGAAGGCAATGCCGAGTACCTGGCCGGCCGCCTGCAGGAACGTTATGGCTGGGCCAAGGACCGCGCCGAGAAGGAAGTCCGTGACTTCCAGGATGCGGTGAGCAAGGACTACCCGGACTACAAGTAAGCGCTACGGTTTCCCCCACAGCACGTTCCCCCACAGCACGACGCCCGCACCGTGAGGTTGCGGGCGTTGTGTTGTCTGCGCTCAACGCGCCGGTGGGTCGGGCACGTAGCGGTTCGGGAACGCCTGCGGTTCGCGCGGCAGGCGCGAGGGCGCGTCGACCAGGATGCCGCGGGCACGCAGGTTGCGGGCGCTGTCGTAGCGCAGCTGCAGCACCTGGGCCGGGCTGCGGCTGGCGCGCTCGAACTCGGTGTCGCGCACCGAGGACTGCTCGCGCGCACCGTGGCCGGTGCCCAGCGCCGGGGCCTGCGATTTGCTGGCGTAGCCCTCGATGCGGCTGGCGCTGGCATCAGCGGCGGCTTCGGCCTGCGCGGCGGGTGCCGGCAGCGGCACGCCACGGCGCAGGATCGGCTCCGGGCGCCAGCGCCGCGCTTCTTCGAACACGGCCACGCCCACCACACCGATGTTGTCCGGGCGACCGGTGCGGCTGGCGTAGCTGCCGCTGGGGCTGCTGAACACGAACTGCGCCACTTCGTCCTGGCTCTTGCGCCAGCCGGTGATGTCGGCGCGCTGGCCGGGATTGAGCACGTAGCCGGTCTGCGAGGGATCGGCATCCTCGCCGGAAATGGCATTGATGCCGTCCACCGACAGCACCACCAGCACCCGGCGCGGGCTGTCGTTGTACAGGCGCACCGCGTAGCGATGACCACGCTCGCCGGCCACCCAGCGCTGGCCTTCGGCGGGGTAGCTGCGCAGTTCGGTGCCACGGTCGCGGTCGACCAGGGTCATGCGCACCGGGCCGCCCTCGTACACCGGTGGCGGGGGCGGGGCCGGGCGGAAACCGGCCAGGGGCAGGATCAGCAGCAGGGGCAGCAGGCGTTTCATCGGTCGTCTCCAGCGGGGTTGCGTGAATGAACGCGCCGCTGGCCCTGACGGGGTTGGCCGCCGGCACGGTAAACTGGCCCCGTTCATCGAAGGTTTCCCCACGCAGTCATGACGACCCGAGTCCTTACCGGCATCACCCCTCCGGCACGCCCCATCTGGGCAACTACGTTGGCGCCATCCGTCCGGCGATCGCGGCCAGCCGCGCCCCGGGGATCGAGAGCTTCTTCTTCCTGGCCGACCTGCACAGCCTGATCAAATCGCAGGACCCGCAGCGCACCCAGCGCGCGACCCTGGAGATCGCGGCCAGCTGGCTGGCCTGCGGCCTGGACCCGGAACATGTGTGGTTCTACCGCCAGAGCGACATCCGCGAGACCACCGAGCTGATGTGGTTCCTCACCGCCATTGCCAGCAAGGGCATCCTCAACCGCGCGCACGCCTACAAGGCGGCGGTGGACAAGAACCGCGAGGAAGGCGTGGATGAAGATGCGGGCGTCAGCGCCGGTCTGTTCATGTACCCGGTGCTGATGGCTGCCGACATCCTGATCTTCAAGGCCAACCAGGTACCGGTGGGCCGTGACCAGATCCAGCACATCGAGATGGCGCGCGACTTCGCCCAGCGCTTCAACCACGTGTACGGCAAGGAGTATTTCCCGCTGCCGGACGTGGTGATCGACGAGCAGGTGGCGACGCTGGCGGGCCTGGATGGCCGCAAGATGAGCAAGAGCTACCACAACACCATTCCGCTGTTCGTGCCGCGCGAGGAGCTGAAGAAGCTGGTGTTCTCGATCCTGACCGACTCGCGCGCACCGGGCGAGCCGAAGGACACCGAGGGCTCGGCGCTGTTCCAGATGTACCAGGCGTTCGCCACCCCGGAACAGACCGCCGAATTCGCCAAGGCGTTCGCCGCCGGCATCAGCTGGGGCGATGCCAAGCAGCAGCTGTTCGAGCGCATCAACAGCGAGCTGTCGCCGCTGCGCGAGCGCTACAACGCGCTGATGGCCGAGCCGGAGAAGATCGAAGCGCTGCTCAAGCGCCGTGGCCAGCAGCTGCGCGAGCAGCTGGCGGCACCGCTGCTGGACGAGCTGCGCCATGCCGTGGGCCTGCGCGACCTGTCCACCGCGGGCGACATCGCCAGTGAGGACGCCGGCGTGGCCCGCGTGGCACCGCCGCTGTTCAAGCAGTACCGCGAGAAGGACGGCCGTTTCTACTTCAAGCTGACCGCCGGTGACGGCACGCTGCTGATCCAGAGCGAAGGCTTCGATTCGCCGCGTGATGCCGGCCAGTTGATCGCTGTGATCAAGCAGGCCGAGCAGGGCGACCAGCTGCAGAGCGAGCTGTTCAAGCTGGAGGCCGAGGTGGATGCGGTGCTGGCCGCGTTGGCGGCGCTGCGCGAAGCGGCCTGATCGGCTAACGCGGTAGAGCCGAGCCCACGCTCGGCTTTAGAGTCGAGCCAAGCTCGACTGCTTTTCCGGGCAGCCGAGCATGGGCTCGGCTCTACACAGGGAACCTGCTGCCAGGCGTGGGCCTGGCACAACAGAAGGAGTCTGCGATGGCCTGGTTGTCGCTGCTGCTGTTCCTGCCCTGGTTCCTGCTGCTGGGCAGCCTGTACTGGCTGTTCCCGCGCCAGCCGCGTACTGCGCGCCGGCGCCTGTTCGATGGCACCACCCTGCTGCTGGCCTTCGCGCTGAGCATCGTCTCGATGCTGTGGGGGCACCACATCGGCGTGGTGCAGCCCGGGGCTGGCCCGATCTGGCCGCAGGTGCTGGCGGTGCTGTACGCCTACGGCGCATTCCTGGCGGTGCTGGTGCTGGCCCTGTTGCTGCGGCCGCGCTGGCTGGACCGGTAACCCTGCCTCTGTAGGGTCGAGCCATGCTCGACTTCGCGTTGGTAGAGTCGAGCTTGCTCGACTGGACGTGTACCGCAGTCGAGCAAGCTCGACTCTACCGAAATGCCCCTCCGACCAAAGCCGCATCGAATCGGGCCCGCCTGCGCGCCTACCATGGGTGTCTGTTCCTGATCCTGCCAGGTGCGTGCCGATGACCGCCGACCCCAGCATCCACACCATCGATACCGGCTTCCAACGCCCCGACTTCGATGCGGCCTATCTGATCGTTGAAAACGGCCGCGCCGCGTTCGTCGATTGCGGCACCGGGCTGTCAGTGCCGGCCATGCTGCAGGCGCTGGCCGACGCGGGGCTGGGCGTGGAGGCGGTGGACTGGCTGTTGCTGACCCATGTGCACCTGGACCACGCCGGTGGCGCCGGCCTGCTGATGCAGCAGCTGCCGAACGCGAAGGCGGTGCTGCATCCGCGCGGTGCACCGCACATGATCGACCCGACCCGACTGATTGCCGGTGCGACAGCGGTGTACGGCGCCGAGGAGATCGCGCGCAGCTATGGCCGCATCGAGCCGATTCCGCAGCAGCGCGTGGTGGTGGCCGAAGACGGCCACCGCATCGATCTGGCTGGCCGCGAGCTGGTGCTGCTGCATACACCGGGCCACGCGCTGCACCACTACTGCGTGTGGGATGCGCGCAGCCGCAGCTGGTTCACCGGCGATACCTTCGGCATCTCCTACCGCGAGCTGGACAGTGCGCAGGGCGCCTTCATCTTCCCCACCTCTTCGCCGGTGCAGTTCGACCCGGAGGCGATGAAGGCTTCGATCCGGCGCATGCTCGACTACGCGCCGCAGGCGATGTACCTGACCCATTACGGCCGCGTGCAGCAGGTGCAGAAACTGGCTGACGATCTGTTCGAGCAGATCGATGCGATGGCCACCATCGGCCGCCAGTGCGATGACCGCCCGGACCGCCACCGCTGCCTGCTGGCTGCCTTGCGGGCGCTGTACCTGGAACGCGCGCAGCAGCATGGTTGTGCGTTGGACGAGGCCGCCGTGACGGCGGTGCTGGCGATGGACATCGAGCTCAACGCACAGGGCCTGGCCTGCTGGCTGGACCGCATCAGCAGGTAGATCCACGCCATGCGTGGATGACGCAGCCCCAAGCCGCGCCGCGATGTCACGACCACGTTACACTCTGGTGACTTCCAAGCTAGCCGTGGTATTGCCGTGAATCCGATGCGCGTGTTGCTGCTGTCGTCCTGCCTGTTCGTCGGTGGCCTGGCCCATGCGGCCAACGATCTGCCCGGCGGCGGCATCGATCCGCAGGCGCTGTCGCGTCACGTGCGTGTGCTGGCGTCGGACGAGTTCGAGGGCCGCGCGCCGGCCACTGCCGGCGAAGAGCGCACCGTGCAGTACCTGATCGAGCAGTTCCGCAGCTATGGCCTGCAGCCGGGCGGCGTGGATGGCAGCTGGGTGCAGCCGGTGCCGCTGGTGCGTGCACAGCTGGACGGCCCGGCCAAGGCCAGCCTGTCGCTGAAGCAGGGCAAGCGCGCGCTGGCCAATGGCGTGGACGTGACCCTGCAGAGCCTGCAGCCGCGCAAGCGCGTGCAGATCAAGGATGCGCCGCTGGTGTTCGTCGGCTACGGCATCGACGCGCCGGAACGCCACTGGAACGATTACAAGGACGTGGACCTGCACGGCAAGATCGCCGTGGTGCTGATCAACGATGCCGACTTCGAGGCCGATGCGCCGGGCGCGTTCGACGGCAAGGCGGTGACCTATTACGGCCGCTGGACCTACAAGTTCGAGGAAGCCGCACGCCGTGGCGCCGAGGGCGTGCTGATCGTGCACGAGACCGCGCCGGCCGCCTATGGCTGGGCGACAGTGAAGAGCTCGGGCACTTCGCCGCTGTTCGATATCGAGCGCGGCCAGGCCGACGCGATGGCCCAGCACACGCCGCTGCGCGGCTGGATGCAGCGCGAACTGGCCGAGGCGATCTTCGCCGACGCCGGCCTCGATTTCGATGCCGAGAAGCGCAAGGCAATGCGCGCCGACTTCCGCCCGGTGGCGCTGGACAACGCCAAGCTGAGCGTGGATTTCGCGCTGAAGCGCGAGCAGGTGGTGACCCGCAACGTGGTGGCCAAGCTGCCCGGCGGTGAGCATGGCGACGAGGCGGTGATCTTCTCTGCGCACTGGGATGCGTTCGGTATCGGCCAGGCCGATGCCAAGGGTGACCGCATCCGCCGTGGTGCGATCGACAATGCCACCGGCGTGGCCACGGTGCTGGAGCTGGGCCGCGTGTTCGCCGCCGGCCCGCAGCCGCAGCGCACGCTGTACTTCGTGGCGCTCACCGCCGAAGAGAAGGGCCTGCTGGGTGCCAGCTACTACGCCGCGCACCCGCTGGCGCCGCTGGACAAGACCGCTGCGGTGCTGAACATCGAGATGTTCAGCCCGGATGGGCCGACCCGCGACATTGCGTCGTGGGGCAAGGGCCGGGTGTCGCTGGAAGGCGACCTGGAGCGCGTGGCCAAGGCCCGAGGCCGCAGCTACAGCCCGGACCCGAACCTGGAAGCCGGCTTCTTCTACCGCGCCGACCACTTCGCCTTCGCGCGCCTGGGCGTGCCGGCGATCACCATTGGCCCGGGCCTGGACAAGCTGGACGGCGGCGTGGAAGCCGGCCGCGCGCTGCGCGAGAAGTACTTCGCCGACTGCTACCACCAGGCCTGCGATGCCTGGACCCCGAGCTGGGACCCGAGCGGCCACGCCGCCGACACCCTGCTGGTCTACGACCTGGGTGCCGAATTGGCCAACAGCCGCCGCTGGCCGACGTGGGAAAAGGAATCGGAGTTCCGCGGCGCGCGCGACAAGAGCGAAGCCGCCCGCCGCTGAGGGGGTGCCGGCCAGCGGCCGGCACTACCGTCGTGGGCGCAGCAGTTTCCACGCGCCCCAGCCGGCCGCCGCAAGTGCGGCCAGATAGCACACCACCATCGTGCGCAGGCCGACGTCATGCAGGGGGCCCGGGCGGGAACTCCAGCGCAGTTGCAGCGAACTGTGCCCGCTGCCCAGGTCCATCGCCAGTTGCAGCGAAAGCGCGGCGCAGACCACCAGCAGGGCGAAGCCGAAACCGATGCGCGGCCACGCCGCCTGCGCGTCGGGGCGGCGCAGCAGCCAGGCCAGCGCGGTGGCGGCGGCCAGCATCACCGCCATCCACATCAGCGGCGAGGCCGCAGACGCAGCGGCCACCGGCATTGCACCGGTGGCCGCGATCACTACAGCATCCTTACTTGCGGGTGCCGTCGAGCCAGTTCGGGCCCTTGTTGGTGAGGAAGAACACATAGACCACCAACGATACCGCGATCGTCGCGGTGACGTAGATGGCGAACCAGTCCACGTGGCCGGTCTTCAGCGCGCCCTGGTACAGCAGCGGTGCGGTGCCGCCGAACAGCGAGTTGGCCAGCGCATAGCCCAGGCCCACGCCCAGTGCGCGCACGTGGGTGGGGAACAGTTCGGCCTTCACCACCGCGTTGATCGAGGTGTAGCCGGTGAGGATGACAAACCCCAGTGCCAGGGTCAGGAAGGCCAGGGTGGCGTCATGCTGGTGCGGCAGCTGGGTGATCAGGTACCAGCTGTACAGCACGCCGCCCACGCCGAAGAACACCAGCAGGCTCTTGCGGCCGATGATGTCCGACAGCCAGCCGCCCACCGGCTGCAGCACCATCAGGAAAGCCAGCACGCCCAGGTTGATCAGGGTGCCGGTCATCGGGTCGTTGCCGGCGAAGGCGCTCTGGATCATCTTCGGGCCGTTCACCGAGTAGGTGTAGAAGGCGATGGTGCCACCGGCGGTGATCAGGAAGCACAGCAGCAGCGGCCGCCACTGGTGCACGAACAGCTCGTACATCGAGCCGGACTTCTGCGCCTTGCCCTCGCGTGCGGCTTCGATGGACGACTCCGACAGCGACTCGTCCATGCCGCGACGCAGCCAGAACACCACCACTGCGGCGATGCCACCAATGCCGAAGGCGATGCGCCAGCCCCATTCGGAGATTTCCGGCTTGCCCCAGAAGGTCAGCATCAGCAGCAGGGTCAGCTGGGCCAGAACGTGGCCACCGACCAGGGTGACGTAGTGGAACGAGGACAGGAAGCCGCGACGGCCGGGAATGGCGGCCTCGGACATGTAGGTGGCGCTGGCGCCATATTCACCGCCGGTGGCGAAGCCCTGCAGCAGCCGCGCGAACAGCAGGATGACCGCCGCCCAGATGCCGATGCTGGCCGCAGTGGGAGTGATGGCGATCAGGAACGAGCACAGCGCCATCACCGTCACCGAGACGGTCAGCGCGAGGCGGCGGCCATGGCGGTCGGCGAAGCGGCCGAAGAACCAGGCCCCGATCGGGCGCATCAGGAAGGTGGCCGCGAAGATCGCCCACACATACATCGTGGAGTTCTTGTCGTCCGGCGAGAAGAACTGCGACTCGAAGTACACGGCGAACACCGAGTACACGTAGACGTCATACCACTCCACCAGGTTGCCGGCAGAGCCTTTGAGGGTATTGGAGATCGAGCGGCGCAGCGCGGCGCCGTCGGTGCTGGGGGCAGCGGGTTGGGACGTGGTGCTCATCTGGGTGGGAATCCTCGATGCGGCGCTTCCGTGCGGGAAAGATCGGTGCCAGGCGTGCGCAGGGCGCTGCGGGCCAGCCTCCTAGGTACTGCATCCCACGTCAACGCCGGGTGCCGGGAGGGCGGGCAGGTCATGGGACCGCACAGGGTGGACCAGGCCACGCCTGCGGACCATAACTAAATCGTCGTATCCGGTGTCATCGCGGGGGCTTCGGCGGGCACCGGCTGGTTGTCGCAAACCGGGGTGATTTCCCTCTGTAGAAGGCTCTAGAATCGGTTTCCCCGTCTGCTGGTGCGTCATGTCGGCTCCCCCTTCTCCGTCTGCGGCTGCCCCCGGGGTGGCCTTGTCGCGCTGGCCTTGCTGCTGGTCTATGTGGTCTGGGGCTCGACCTACCTGGGCATCGCCAAGGCCCTGCATGGCGGCGCGCTGCCGCTGACGATGGTCTCCGGCAGCCGGTTCATCATCGCCGGCGGTGTGATGTACGCGGCGCTGCGCCTGTTCTGGAAGTTGCCCAGGCCGACCCTGCGGCAGTGGCGCAACCTGCTGATCATGGGCGTGACCATGCTGGTGCTGGGCAACGGCATGGTGGTGCTGGCCGAACGCGAGGTGTCCTCGGGCCTGGCGGCGACCGCCGTGGCCTCGGTGCCGCTGTGGATGGCGTTGTTCTCGGCGCTGCGCGGCCAGCACGCCAGCCGCGGCGAGTGGCTGGGCATTGCCATCGGCTTCCTCGGCGTGGTCTGGCTCAATGCCGGCAGCAGCCTGACCGCATCGCCGACCGGGCTGGTGCTGCTGTTGATCGCACCGGTGGGCTGGGCGTTCGGCTCGGTGTGGGCACGCGGGCTGGACCTGCCGGGCCCGTTCATGACCGCAGCCGGGCAGATGATCTGCGGCGGCGTACTGCTGGTGCTGATCGGCCTGGCCGTTGGGGAACGCCCGACCACGCTGCCCGACACCGGCGGCCTGCTGGCGATGGCCTATCTGTGTGTGTTCGGCTCCATCGTCGCCTTCACCGCCTACGTGTGGCTGCTGCAGAACGTGCGCCCCGCCCTGGCCGGCAGCTACGCCTACGTCAATCCGGTGATCGCGGTGCTGCTGGGCGCGCTGCTCAACGGTGAGCGCTTCGGCTGGCGCGACCTGCTGGCGATGGCGGTGATCCTGCTGGGCGTGGTGGTGCTGACGATGGCAAGGACGCGCAAGAAATGAGCATGGACGAAAAAGAACAACGCCGCGGCCTGCTGGTCACCGCCTCCACCTTCGTGATCTGGGGGCTGGTGCCGGTGTACTGGCACCTGCTCAACGAGGTGCCCTCGTTCCAGATCATCGCCCACCGCATCATCTGGAGCACGGTGCTGGTGCTGGGCTGGCTGCTGCTCAGTGCGCGCCTGGGCTGGTGGCAGAAGATCGCCGCGCAGCCGCGCGCGCTGCCGATCCTGCTGGTGTCGAGCCTGACCATCGCCTTCAACTGGGGCCTGTACATCTGGGCGGTCAACGCCGGCCATGTCATCGAGACCAGCCTGGGCTACTTCATCAACCCGCTGGTGAACGTGCTGCTGGGCGTGCTGGTGCTGAAGGAACGCCTGCGCCGCCTGCAGTGGGTGGCGGTGGCGATGGCGGCGGTGGGCGTGGCCTGGCTGACCATCGACGCCGGCACGCCGCCCTGGATCGCGCTGGGCCTGGCCTGTTCGTTCGGGCTGTACGGCTTGCTGCGCAAGCTGGTCTCGGTCGATCCGGTGGCCGGGCTGGGCGTGGAAAGCCTGTACCTGTTCCTGCCGGCGCTGGCGTTTGCGATCTGGGCCGAGAACGGCCATGGCGGCGCGTTCTTCCACGGCTGGGGCTGGCGCAACGATCTGCTGCTGATCTTCGGGGGCGTGGTCACCGCTGTGCCGTTGATCGGTTTTGCCTACGGCGTGAAGCGGATTCCGCTGTCGCTGGTCGGCATCCTGCAGTACATCGCACCGAGCCTGCAGCTGTTGCTGGGCGTGTTCTTCTTCCATGAGGCCTTCGATACCGGCAAGGCGATCGGCTTTGCCGCGATCTGGGCTGGCCTGATCCTGTTTGTCGGCGACAACCTGCGCGCGATGCGCAAGCGATAGCGGCTCCGGGGGCAGAGCCCTTTGCGTTGCGAAGGGATCCGCCCCCGCTTCCGCAAAGAACGGCGCCCCGAGGGGCGCCGTTCTGCTTCCATCCACGGCCAGGAGAGAGATGGCCGTGACGGGAACGCGGTTGCAGATGATGGGCGCGCGATTCTAGAGGGTTTCCCTGGGCAACGGTCTGACAGCGTGCCGGCAAGATGAATCGCGTCCAACAATCCACAGACGCGTGACAGAAAAAGGACGGAGCTTCCGCTCCGTCCTTCCGGGTGTACCGCTGCGAAACCCAAGCTCAGGTTTCGCGCAGCGCCGTGGTGATCGGCAGGCGTGCCGCGCGCAACGCCGGGAACAGGCCACCGACCAGGCCGATGCCCAGCGCCCATTTCAGCCCGGTCCACAGCAGTTCCGGCGACACATGGAACTTGAACACCACCGCGCTGAAGTTGCTGCCGATGGTGGACACGCTGTAGCCGTTGAACAGCAGCCACGCCACCGCGCAGCCGAGCAGGCCGCCGAGCAGCGCCAGCAGCATCGTCTCCAGCATCACTGCGGTCACCACCGGCAGGCCACGGAAGCCGATCGCGCGCATGGTGGCGATCTCGCGCGCACGCGTGGCCACCGCTGCATACATGGTGTTGAGCGCGCCGAACACTGCACCCACCGCCATGATCGTGCCGATCACCTTGCCGAGGATGTCGATCAGCTTGGTCAGGCCGCCGCCCTGCTTGCCGTAGTAGGCACGGGTGGTTTCCACGTCCAGCTTCAGGCGCGGGTCGGCCGCCACGGCGGTCTTGAACTGCTCGAAGCCCGGCTTGCCCTCGGTGCGCACGGTGATCGACTGCCAGGCACTGCGCTGGTAGGTGGTGGCCAGCGTGTCGGCGTCGGTCCACAGTTCCGAGTCATGCGCATCGCCGGTGGCGAACACGCCCACCACGGTCCAGGTCTGGTTGCCCAGGGTCAGCGTCTTGCCCACCTCCAGGTCGCGGAACTGGCCCTTGGCGCCCTGGCCGACCACGATCTCGCGCAGGCCGGTGCCGAATCTGCGACCTTCGACGATCTTGACCCGGTCATGCACCGCCCACGCCTGCGGGCCGACGCCACGGAACTGCGCGTTGACGTCGGTGCCATCGGACTTCGACACCAGGTTGACCACCTGTGACAGTTCCGGCGACAGCAGCGGACGGCCCTGCGCATCGCGGCTGATGCCGGGCAGGGTGGACAGCATCGGCACCTGTTCGCGCGTGATCACCGAGTTGGTCTCGGCCTGCGAGCCCCCGCGCAGCACGATGGCGGTGGTGTCATCGCCGGTGTTGTTGAGCGTGGCCTGGAAGCCTTCGCCCATCGCCAGCATCGCCACCAGCACGCCGACCACGCCGGCGATGCCGACCACGATCACCGACGATGCGCCCCAGCGCTGCGGCAGGCTGGCCACGCCGATGCGGGTGGCCGCCAGGGCCAGCCGCCCGCCGCGGGTCAGCAGCAGCCACAGCGCCACCAGCACGGCCACGGCCAGCACGCCGATCCACGGCAGGCCGATCCACAGCACCAGGCCGATGACCAGCAGCAGCACGGTCAACGCGTTGCCGGCCCACTTCTTGAACTTGTTCATCTGCAGGTCTCCTCAGCGGCCGGCCAGTGCGTCGACGATCTTCAGGCGCTTGGCACGCAGCGCCGGCAGCAGGCCGACGATGATGCCGATCACCACGATCAGGCCCAGCCCCATCAGCCAGGTCGGGGTCGGTACGTGCGGTGGCAGCATGCCCATGCTCTTGGGGCTGATGGCCGGCAGCACCAGTGACGCCAGGCCCATGCCGATCAGGCCGCCCAGGCCGATCAGCAGCACCGATTCCACCATCACCAGGGTCAGCACGGTGCTGTCCTTGAAGCCCAGGGTCTTCAGCGTGGCCAGCTCCGGCACGCGTTCGCGCACCGCCTGGGCCATGGTGTTGCCGGTCAGCAGCAGCAGGGTGAAGAACACCGCTCCCATGATCGAGGTGACGATCATGCCGATGTCGGCGAACTGCTTGACGAAGGCCTGCTGGAACGCTGATTCGGTCTGGGTCTTGGTCTCGTGGTCGGAGTTGGCCGAGATCGCATCGATGGCCTGCGCCACGCGCGAGGCGTGGTCCACGTTGTCCAGCGTCACCGTGTACCAGCTCACCTGGTTCTTGATGTAATCGTTGGATTCATCGAAGTACTTCCAGTTCATCATCAACTGGCGTTCTTCGTTGGCGGCCAGCGCACGGTCCTTGGAGCGGTAGATGCCCTTCAGTTCCAGCGGCCAGTCGTTGCTGCCGCCGCGCGGGAAGATCGTCGCCTGCAGCGGGATGGTGTCGCCGATCTTCCAGCCGAACTGCTTGGCCAGGGTCTCGCCAACGATGGCACCGGTGCGGGTCTGCTTCCAGTCTTCCAGCTGCGCCGGGTCGATCTGCAACTCGCGGTAGACGTCGAAGTAGTTGGGCGAGACCGAGAAGTTCGGGAAGAAGTTCTTCGGGTCCTGGTAGATGCCACCGAACCACATGCCGTAGGCCACGTCGCGCACGCCGGCCACCTGGCGGATCTGGGTTTCCAGGCGGATCGGCAGCGACTGGGTGATCGACAGCCGCGAGGCCACGACCAGGCGATTGGCACCTTCCACGCTGCCACCGGAGGCAAACGCCACCCGCACCGAATCGAGCATGCCAAACAGCAGGAACGCGGCCACCACTGACAACAGGGTCAGCAGGGTACGGGTGCGGCTGCGGAACAGCTGCGCCCACACCAGCGAGAAGTATTTCATCGTCGTGGCCTCCGTCAGTGGGCCAGCGGCGCGTCGGCCAGCTCGCCCTTGTCCAGGTGCACCGTGTGCGTGGCGTACTCGGCCGCCTTCGGGTCATGGGTGACCATGATGATGGTCTTGCCATGCTCGCGGTTGAGCTGCTGCAGCAGGCCCAGGATCTCTTCGGCGGACTGGCGGTCGAGATCGCCGGTGGGTTCGTCGCAGATCAGGAAGGTTGGGTCGGAGACGATCGCGCGGGCGATCGCCACGCGCTGCTGCTGGCCGCCGGACAGTTCATTGGGGCGGTGGCTGCGGCGGTCGGCCAGGCCGACCAGGGTCAGCGCGATCTCGGCATTGCGCTTGCGCTGGGCGGCACTGAGGTGGGTCAGCAGCAGCGGCAGCTCCACGTTCTTCTGCGCGGTCAGCATCGGCATCAGGTTGTAGAACTGGAAGACGAAGCCGACGTGGTGGCTGCGCCAGGTGGACAGCTGGCCACCGCTCATCTGGTCGATGCGCTCGCCTTCGATGCTGATCTCGCCGCCGCTGGGGTTGTCCAGGCCGCCGATCAGGTTGAGCAGGGTGGTCTTGCCCGAACCGGACGGGCCCATCAGCGCGACGAAGTCGCCGCGCGCGATGTCCAGGTCGATGCCGTGCAGCACCTGCACTTTCTCGGGGCCACGCTGGTAGGTCTTGGTGATGTTGCGCAGTGAAACCAGGGTCGACATGGGTGGTTCTCCACGGAAGGCGGGAAACGGGGAAGCGCACCGGCCAGGGCCGGGGGCATGCGTCGAACGGTGCTGCCGGCGGCGCCTGAAGGCGCCAGGCCGTTACTGCGCTTGTTTCTGTTGCACCTTGGCGCCATCGCGCAGGGTGTCCGGCGGATTGACCACCACCGACTCGCCTGCGCTCACGCCCTTGAGGATCTGGCGGTCCTTGCCCATCGCCTGGCCGGCCTCGACCGTGCGCTGCTGCACGCGGTTCTCGTCAGCCAGCACGAAGGCCACCGAAGCGCCGTCGCGCTGGACCACGGCACCGCCCGGCACGCGCACGCCCTGCGGCTTGGCCGCGGCCTGCGGCTGCGCCTGTTCCAGGAAGCTGACCCGCACGCCCATCTCCGGCACGATGCGCGGGTCCTTCACCTTCAGCGCCACGCGCACCTTCACCGTGGCCTTGCCGCGGTCGGCGGTGGGAATGATCGCGATCACCTCGCCCGGGATCTTCCATTCCGGGTAGGCGTTGAGCGTGGCTTCCACCGGCATCTTCGGCTGCACCCGGCCGATGAAGGCTTCGCCGACCTCGACCTCGATTTCCAGCGAATCCATGTCGACGATGGTGCCGATGCCGGTACGGGTGAAGCCACCACCGGCCGACAGCGGCGAGACGATCTCGCCCGGCTGCGCCGCCTTGGCGGTGACCACGCCGGAGAACGGCGCGCGCACCACGTTGTTGTCCACGCCCAGGTCGGCGATGGCCAGCTGGTCGTGCGCCACCTTGACGTTGCGCTGTGCGGTATCCAGCTGCGCGCGCAGGCTGTCGCGCTGTGCGACGGCCTGGTCGTACTGCGAGCGCGACACCAGCTGCTGGCCCACCAGCGCCTGCAGGCGGCTGGCTTCGGCGGCGGCCTGCCGCTGCTGCGCTTCCAACCCGGCTACCTGGCTGCGCGCGGCCTGCAGCTGTGAGGCGTACAGGCTGCGCTGCGCATCGGCGTCGATCGGGTCCAGCGTGGCCATCACCTGGCCGGCCTCGACCCGCATGCCTTCCTCGATCATCACCTCGCGCACCTTGCCGGTGATCTTGGCCGATACCGTGGCCATGCGCCGGGCGACCACATAGCCACTGGCATCGAGCACCGAACTGCTGGCGCCGCCCTGCTGGATGGCCACTGCCGGCGCGGTGTCCACCTCCACGGCGGGGGTGCGGCCGAACAGCGCGAAGGCGCCGGCGGCCAGCAGCAGCGCAATCACGATGATCGCGATCCACAGCCAGCGGCGTCCACCGCCACTGCCGCCGGAGGCAGGCGGCGGCGACTTGCGTTCGATACGGAGTTCCTTCAACAGCTCGGCAGAAGCGTTCATTCGTTCCATCACAGGCGTTCGGGCGGGTGTGACCGGAAGGGCGGACGGCGGCGGTTCCGGCGGTGGAGCGTGCGGCACAGCATGCAGGCAGGCACAGCGATGACGGCAGTGACAGCTGTCATCCGATGTCACTGACGGCGGCAACTGCGAAATGTGACCACGGCGGCACAGGATGGCAACGTCCCCGCTACCGGTACCGCCCATGGATCCGATCGCCCCGTCGCTGGCCCGCCTGCAGCAGGTGCAGGTGCGCTATCGCGACCATACCGCCCTGCACGGCATCGACCTGCAGGTCCGCGCTGGCCAGGTGCTGGCATTGCTGGGCCGCAACGGTGCCGGCAAGAGTACCGCGATCAGCGTGTTGTTGGGCCTGCGCCGCGCCGATGCCGGCCAGGTCGAGCTGCTGGGCGGCGACCCGCAGCAGCGCGCCAGCCGCCTCGGCCTGGGCGTGATGTTGCAGAGCACCAGCCTGCCGCCGATGCTGCAGGTGGACGAGCTGGTGGCCCAGGCCAGTGCCTGCTACCCCGACCCGATGCCGTTGCCCGAGGTGCTGCAGCGGGCCGGACTGCAGGCGCTGGCACGCCGCCGCTATGCCCAGCTGTCCGGTGGCCAGCAGCGCGCGGTGCAGTTCGCCATCGCGGTGTGTGGCCGTCCGCGCGTGCTGTTCCTGGACGAGCCGACCACCGGCCTGGACCTCCAGGCACGGCAGACCCTGTGGCAGGCGATCCGGCAGCTGGTGGCCGAAGGCTGCGGCGTGCTGCTTACGACACATTATCTGGAGGAGGCCGAGGCTCTGGCGCAGCAGGTGGTGGTGCTGGAACAGGGCCGGGTGCTGGCCGATGCGCCGCTGGCCGAGCTGCGCCTGGCCGACCGGCCGCGCCGCATCCGCTGTCGCACTGCGCTGCCCGCCGAGCAGGTGCAGCAGTGGCCGGAGGTGCAGCAGGTGCAGCGCGACGGTGAGCACCTGCAGCTGCTGGCCAGCCCAGCCGAACCGGTGGTGGCCCGCCTGCTGGCGGCCGACGCGCAGCTGCGTGAGCTGGAAGTACAGGGCGCGGCGCTGGCCGACGCCTTCCTCGACCTGACCCGGGAGGCCGCATGAACACCCCGATCCGCAGCGCCCTGATCCGCGGCGCCGCGCAACCGGCCCCAGCCTGGCGCCAGGCCGTGCGCCCGTACCGTGCCGAACTGCAGGCCGAACTGCGCCGCGCCTGGCGCACGCCGGCGTTCGCCGTGCCTTCGTTGCTGTTCCCGGTGCTGTTCTATCTGCTGTTCGGTGTGCTGCTGGGGCGTGGCCACGCGCCGCTGTACCTGCTGGCCACCTACTGCGTGTTCGGCGCGATGGCACCGGCATTGTTCGGTTTCGGCGTGCAGCTGGCGCTGGACCGCGAAGGCGGCCTGCTGACGCTCAAGCGCGCGCTGCCGATGCCGGCCGCGGCACCGTTGCTGGCACGCCTGGCCATGGCCGTGATGTTCGCGTTGCTGGTGGCGGTGGTGTTGATCGGCGTGGCGCGTGTATTCGGCGCTGTGCAGCTGTCGGCGTTGCAGATGCTGCAACTGCTGGCAGTAGCGGGGCTGGCTGCGTTGCCGCTGGGGGCGATCGGTCTGCTGATCGGCAGCCATGTCAGTGCCAGCGCCGCGCCGGCGATGGTGAATCTGGTCTACCTGCCGCTGGCGTTGCTGTCGGGGCTGTGGCTGCCGCTGTCGGCGCTGCCCAAGGTGTTTTCAATGATGGCACCGCTGTGGCCCACCTGGCACCTGGCGCAGCTGGCGTTGCCGGTGGTGGGGCTGCCGTCGGTGGGCAGCGTCGCCGGCCATCTGCTGGTGCTGCTGGCGGTCACCTTCGTGGCGTTGCTGCTGGCGCGGCGCCGCCTGCGCCGGATCGGCTGAACTGGCATGATCGGCAGCGATCGTCCCCGCCTGGATCCTCCTGTGCCGCCGAGCTGGCTTGCCTCCCTGCTGCGTCCCGCGCCGGATTCGGCCGTGGCCGACAACCTGCGCCGCGGCAAGCCGGCCTGGGCCGATGCCATCCACCTGCTGTGGACGGTGTGGGTATTCATGACGCCGCTGTTTTCCGGGGCTACACGCTGCGCTGGCTGTGGTTCACCCTGGCCAGCTATCCGTTGTTCCTGCTGCTGTATGCGCGCCTGCTGCTGTCGCCGCGGCACCACGCGCCCCGCTACGCGCTGGCGATGACCGCGCTGGCCATCGTGCTGGTGCCCTGGTACCCGTCGGGCATCAGCTACTTCATCTTCGGCTGCGTGATGCTGCGGGTCTGCGGGCGCAGCCGCTGGTGGCGCTATCTGTTGCTGCTGGCCGCGCTCAACGCGGTGTTCTACCTGGTGGCCTACCTTGCGCACTACCCGTGGCAGAGCCTGGTCTGGGTGCCGGCGGTGTCGTTCATCATCGGCATGGTGGTGAACGTGGAGACGGTGAACAAGGAAAAGGACGCCGCATTGCAGCTGTCGCAGGAGGAAGTGCGGCGGCTGGCGACCACCGCCGAGCGCGAGCGCATCGGCCGCGACCTGCACGATCTGCTGGGCCATACCTTGTCGCTGATCACCTTGAAGCTGGAGCTGGCGCGCAAGCTGCATGACCGTGGCGACGCACGTGCACGGCAGGAGATCGGCGAGGCCGAGGACATCGCGCGTGAGGCACTGGCGCAGGTGCGCAGTGCGGTCACCGGCATCCGTGCCAGCGACCTGGCGGGCGAACTGGCCTCGGCACGCCTGCTGCTGGAATGCCAGCAGGTGCACCTGCACTATGCGCCGCCACCGGCAATGCCGGTGGACGTCGAACGCGGCCTGGCGCTGGTACTGCGCGAAGCGGCCACCAACATCGCCCGGCATGCGCAGGCAACGCAGGCGCGGGTGGATTTCATGCTGGAAGGAAGGATGCTGGCGATGCAGATCCGCGACGATGGCCGCGGCGGTGTGCAGGCCGAAGGCAATGGCCTGTGCGGAATGCGTGAGCGGGTGGCGGCGCTGGGCGGGCAGCTGCAGATGCAGTCTGCGAAGGGCGAGGGCACAGTGCTGACCGTGCGCGTGCCTGTGGGCGCGGCCACCACACCGCTGCCACCGGGCACGCCGCCGACGCTGGCAGCGGGCGGTGCCGCATGATCCGCATCCTGTTGGCTGAAGACCAGGCGATGGTGCGGGGTGCGTTGTCGGCGCTGCTGGGCCTGGAGCCGGACATCGAGGTGCTGGGCAGTGCTGCCGACGGTGAGGCCGCCTGGCGCATGCTGCAGCAGCTGCAACCGGACATCCTGGTGACCGACATCGAAATGCCGGGCCTGTCGGGGCTGGAGCTGGCGCAGCGCATCGCCCGCCATGAACTGCCGATCAAGGTGGTGATCGTGACCACCTTCGCCCGCGCCGGTTTCCTGCGCCGCGCGCTGGAAGCGGGCGTGCTGGGCTACCTGTTGAAGGATGCGCCTGCGGAGAATCTGGCTGAGGCCCTGCGCAAGGTAAAGCAGGGCATCCGCGCGATCGATCCGCAGCTGGCGCTGGATGCGTGGTCGCAGGCCGATCCGCTGACTGACCGCGAGCGCCGCGTGCTGCGCCTGGCCGGCGAGGGCCGTACCGCCAGCGAGATCGCCGAGCAGCTGGGGTTGTCGCACGGCACGGTGCGCAACTACCTGTCCGAATGCATCGGCAAGCTGGGTGTGGCCAACCGGATCGAGGCGTACCGGCTGGCACGGCAGAAGGGGTGGTTGTAGGAGCGTACTGCCTTTCCTGGTGATGTCGTTTCCGCGACCGCGGAGAGGTGTCACTTTCTTTGCGCGCAAAGAAAGCAACCAAAGAAACGCTCCTCCGGTCGCGAGCCGACGTGCTGCGCACGCCGGTGCCCTGCGCTCCTCGGTCCGTCGAGGGGCGGCGCGGGAACTCGCTGCGCTCAGACACCCGCGCCTCTTCGCCCTCGCCGGACCTGCGGTGCTCGGCTCGCTCAAGGCGGACTGGAAGGTCTAGATCAACAACAAAAGCATCCACGCGCGGCGTGGACCTACTGGGTGCAGCTGTGGCCTTTGACGTTGGGTCCGCCTTTTAGCGAGCCGAGCATCGCAGGGGAATCAGGGGCGCAGATGCGCCGATGTCCTGTAGAGCCGACTGTTAGTCGGCTGACTTCTGCGCGCCGTCCCCTGATTCACCGAGGAGCGCAGGGCACCGGTGCGTAGCACCGGCTCGCGATCTGGCGGCGTGTTTCTTTGGTTACTTTCTTGATGGCGCACATCCCTGTGCGCCACCCTATGGGCCGGCTACGCCGTTCCACGCTGCTCCTGCAGCGTGGTGCACGAGCAAAGAAAGTGACACCCCTCCGCAGTCGCGGAAACGATCCGCCGGGAACGCCCGGCGAATCCTTTCAATCCTTTCCGCGCGCCATCGCCTGGAACACCCCGTCGCGCCGCACCCACAGGTGGAACAGCGCCGCACCCACGTGCATCAGTACCGTGGCGAACAACACGTAGGCCAACAGACTGTGCGCGTTGCGCAGGGCGGCATACAGCGCCGGGGTATGCGGCACGATCGGCGGCAGGTGCAGGCCACCACCGAGCACGATCGGGTAGCCGCCGGCCGACAGCATCGCCCAGCCAATCAGCGGCATCGCCAGCATCAGCGCGTACAGCATCCAGTGCGAGGCCTTGGCCGCCATCACCTGCCATACCGGAAGATCCGCCGGCAGCGGCGGCGTGCGATGGCGCAGGCGGTTGTACAGGCGCAGCAACACCAGCAGCAGGATCGCGATGCCCAGCGGGCGGTGCAGGTCGATCAGCGCAGGACGCAGATGCAGCGAGGCGACCATGGTCACGCCGATGAACAGCATGGCGATGATCATCAGCGCCATGGTCCAGTGCAGCACCCGCGCCAGCAGGTTGAAGTGGCCGTTGCCGGTGCTCATCGTGTGGCCCCCTTCGGTTGCTCGACATTGCCGCTGGCGCGCTCGCGTTCGCGGCGGTTGAAGGACTGCGAATACACGGCCGAGCGCGCAGCCAGGATCGGATCGTCGCTGCCGCGCACGCCGCTGGGCAGGATCAGCGGATCGAAGTTGATCTGGCCGCAGGCGCCTTCCTCCTGCGACTGCATGCGGTCCAGGCTGAGCACGCCGGCCACCACCTCATCGCGCGACGCGGGCCACGGCACCGACGGATCATCGATGGCATCGCCGGGCGCGGCGGTGCTGACGACCAGGTTCCAGCGCACCGGGCCATTGGCCAGGCGCTGTTTCAGTTCCTGGCTGAGGAAATCGACGCTGGCCTGCTTGCGCGTTTCCGCATCCATCTCCACCACCGCCGCCTGTGGCTGCCAGCGCCAGCGCACCGCACGTTTCTGGCCCTGCGCATTGGTGAACCAGAAGCTGTTGACGCTGTTGAAGGTGGTGTCGGCCCAGCTGCTGGTCCACGGTGCGGTCTTGGCCCACTGCTGGAACGCCTGTGCGCTGGGGTATTTCGCCAGCACCGCCGCCATCTTCTGCGGGTCGGGCTTGCCGGTGGCCGGGTCGGGAATGGAGGCACGCGTCTGCTCGAAGAACGCCTCGGCGTTGGGCACGGCGAAGAACGGGAAGCTGTTCATCGCCATGCGCCATTCCTGGCCATCGTCGCTGACCATCTGCACCGCGAGGCTGCGTACGCGTGCGGTGTTGTCGGCGCCGTAGGGGTCGCCACCGCCGATCGACAGGCGGCCCATCACCGGCACCCGGGTCTGCGAGAACACCCGTGCGCTGGACAGGGTAGGCGCCTGAGCGCTGGGTTCGAACCAGCCACTCACGCAGATGCCCTTGCTGTGCGCGCGGCGGAAACCCGGATGGGCCGGGCCGGTGGCCTCGATGGTGTCGGTGAAGCGCTGTGCGGTCAGGCGGTTGCCGATCCAGCCGGCCAGCCAGGCGAAGGTCAGCGCGACCGCACCCAGAATCAGCGCGATCAGTGCGATCCAGAGCAGTGGCGAAGGCGTGCGCGGTGCGCCTGGCGTCTGGCCGGCACGGGTGTAGCGGAAGAGCGACATGGTCGGAGTCCTGCCTTCACGGAGCGTGTGGGTGGTCGACCCACACATCCTCGCAGAACCCGGCCGCGGCCGAAATTCAATTTTTCGTCAAACTTCCAGAGCGCGCCGAACGCTTGGGTAGAGTCGACTGTCAGTCGACTATCGCGCGCAGCGCAGGGGTTTCACGGCCGGTTCCAATTGAAGGGCAGTCGGTCTTAAGAGCCGTCGGCTTGAAGAGCAGTCGACTAACAGTCGACTCAACCGTGCCCGTGCCCGTGCCGTCCCCGGCGGTCGGGCCGGGGAAGGGCGGGGCATGCGTGCCTCAGGCGTAACGCGCCTTCAGCATCGCCCATGCCGAGCGCAGCGCCAGGGCTTCGCCACCGGCCGGACGGCCCGGGCGCTCGCCATCGTTCCAGGCATACACGTCCAGGTGCGCCCAGCGCTGGCCGTCCTGCAGGAACCGCTCCAGGTACAACGCGGCGGTGACCGAGCCGGCCATGCGCGAACCGGCGTTGGCCAGATCGGCAATGCCGCTGCTCAGGTAGCGCAGGTAGGGGCGCCACAGCGGCATGCGCCAGACCGGGTCGCGCGTTGCATCGCCAGCCTGCAGCCATTGCTGGGCCACCGTGTCGTCGTTGCTGAACAGTGCCGGCAGATCCGGGCCCAGCGCGATGCGGGCAGCGCCGGTAAGGGTGGCGAAATCCAGCACCAGGTCCGGCGTCTGCTCACCGGCAAAGGTCAGCGCATCGCACAGGATCACGCGGCCCTCGGCGTCGGTGTTGTCGATCTCCACGCTTAGGCCCTTGCGGGTGGCGATCACTTCGCCGGGGCGGAACGCATCCGGACCGATCGCGTTTTCCACCGCCGGTACCAGCAGGGTCAGGCGTACCGGCAGCCCGCGCGCCATCACCAGGCCGGCCAGGGCCAGCGCGTGGGCGGCGCCGCCCATGTCCTTCTTCATGTTGCGCATGCCGTCGGCCGGCTTGATGTCCAGGCCGCCGGTATCGAAGCACACGCCCTTGCCGACCAGCACCAGCGACGGATCGGTGTCCTTGCCCCAGCGCAGCACCACCAGGCGCGGCGCGCGATGCGAGGCGCGACCCACGGCGTGGATGGCCGGGAAATTCTGCTTCAGCAGTTCATCGCCGGTGATCGCCTCGACCTGCGCACCGTGTGCATCGGCCAGCGCACGCGCGGCATCTTCCAGCTGCTGCGGGCCCATGTCTTCGGTCGGGGTGTTGACCCAGTCGCGCACGCGCAGGCTGGCGGCGATCAGGTCGGCCACTTCGCCCGACGGTGCAGCCACCAGCTGTGCCGGCGCACGGTTGCGCTTGCGGTAGCGGTCGAAGCGGTAGCTGCCCAGGCCCCAGCCCAGCTGCAGCAGCGCCTGTTCGGCGGCCGGCAGTTCATTGGCCAGCTGCCAGACGCTGCCTTCCGGCAGCGCGTGCGGCGCGTGCGCATAGCTGTAGGCATCGGCGCGATCGCCCACGCCGATCACCGCACCGGCCAGGCCATCGGCACCGGGCAGCAGGGCCACGCTGTGCGCGCCGGCGCTGAAGCCCTGCGAGGCCAGCCACGCCTGGGTCGCGGCCGGTTGACCGTCTTTCCAGGCGGCAAACTGTTCGCGGTCCAGCACGTACAGTGGCAGTGCCGCGGTGGTGTCGGCGGTGAAGCCAGTGATCTCGCTCATGCGTCAGATACTCCGGGGTGCGGCGGCGTCGAGGTTGGCGTCCAACCAGTCGGCCAGGCCGGTGAGGGTGTCGAACTGCAGGTCCGGCTGCAGTTGCGGATGGGTCCAGGTGGCGGCCTCGCGGTTGATCCAGCAGCCGCGCAGGCCGGCGGCAATCGCTCCGGCCACGTCCATCTCGGCGTGGTCGCCGACGTGCAGTACCTGGGCCGGCGCCACACCCAAACGGGTGCAGGCGGCGTGGAAGATGCTGGCCTCGGGCTTGGCCGCGCCGTGTTCGCGCGAACCCAGCTGGAAGGCGAAATGATGGGCCAGGCCGATCCGTTCCAGGTCGGCATTGCCGTTGCTCAGCGCCGCCACCGGTACCCGCGCAGCGATACGCGCCAGCGCATCGATCGCATCGGGGTAGCACTCCACCTGGTTGCGCGCGGCGTAGAACACCTCATACGCCGGTTCCAGCAGATCGAGGCTGGCGCCACTGGTGTGCAGCGCTTCGTGCAGGGTCAGCCGGCGCAGCGCGCTCAGGTCGTGGTGGAGGTGCGGATGGGCGTGGTACAGCCGCTCGCGCAGTTCACGCATCGCCGCCACCGGATACATCGCGGCGGTGGCCGGGCTGTGCTCGCACATCCACGCGTGCAGGACCTGTTCGATGCGGGCGCCGATCGGAGCGAACGGCCACAGCGTGTCGTCAAGGTCGAGGGTGATGGCTTGGACGGGGAAATTCACCCCGCCATTCTACCCCTGCCCGCGCGGGCTTTCATGCGGCGCGGCGGGCGGGGCACGGGCGCTGGGCCGGGTCAGCGCAGGTTGTACGAGCAGGCGATGGTGGTCTGGCGGTCGAACGCCTGCACGTCCAGATTGTGTCGGCCCACTTCCTTCGTGTAGCTGCCCGCCACCGGGTCGGTCATCTTCGCCAGGGCCGCGATCTGCTCAACGCTGGCCGTGCTGAAGTACGCGGTGAAGCTGTCGATGCCGTCCTCGCCGCTGGCGCCGTCATAGGACTGCAGGCGGTTCACCGGCTGGCCCAGCACCATCAAGGGCGTGGTCAGCCGGAACTCGCCGCTGGATTCGCCGTTCTGCGCGCGTGCCGGGGCCGGTGCCAGCAGCCGGGCCATGGCGTCGAACTGCTGGGGCGTGAGGTGTCGCTTGCAGGTCACCGCTTCAACAAGCTGGGTACGCGCCTGTTCGGCGGTCGGTGGTGCGGCGGCGAAGGCGGGAGCGGCAAGGCAGGCCAGGGCGAGGCAACGCGTGGCGAAGGAGATCATCCGAACGGATCCATCCGAAAAAGGGGGCATAGTCTGCCAGTTCTGCCCTCGCTCCGGCCCTGCCGTCTGCGCGCCGCCGCCGCTGCCGCGTTCATTCCAGCAGCCGCGCCCAGCCCTGCATGCCCTCCAGCCGTGCCAGCACCAGCTTGATGCAGACCAGCAGCGGCACCGCCAGCAGCAGGCCGATCATGCCCCAGGCCCAGCCGAACACCATCAGCGCCAGGATCAGCACCAGCGGCGACAGTTTCATGCGCCGGCCCAGCACGATCGGGGTCACCATCTGCCCTTCCAGGGTGTGCAGGCCCAGGTAGGCGGCCGCTGGCAGCAGCGCCTGCAACGGGTCGCGGAACTCGACGAAGCCCATCAACAGCATCAGCGTCACGCCGATCAGCGGGCCCACGTACGGTGCGAAGTTCAGCAGCGCGGCCACCGTGCCCCACAGCAACGCCTCCTGCAGGCCGATGCCAAGCAGCATCAGCACGCCGGCGAACACCAGGCCCACCAGCGTGTTGATCACGCTGATGGTCAGCACATAGCGCGAGACCTCGCGCTCGATCGAACGCAGGATGTCACTGGTGAAGCGCTGCTGCTGGCGGTTCGGGAACAGCGCGATCGCCGCGCGCTGCAGGCTCTGGCCGTAGATCATGAAGAACAGGGTCAGCAGCACCACGGCCAGCACCGAGGCGGCCAGCCGTGGCGCACGGGTCAGCATGCGGTAGGGGTCGTCCAGCTGGGCGCGGATCACCTGCACCTTGTGGTTGCTGTCACCGCCGGCCACGCGCGCGAAGTTCTCCGCGGCCTGGTTGGCCTGCTGCACCGGCTTGGTCAGGTCCTGCACCTGGCGGGCCACCTTGCGCAGCTGCTGCGGCGCCTCCTGCGCCCAGTCCATGGCCGGGCCGATCAGCTGCACCGCCAGCGCACCGGTCACGCCCAGGCCGGCACCCAGGATCAGCAGCGCGCCCAGTGCGCGTGGAATCCACAGTTTCTGCAACAGTCGAAGGATCGGGTTGCCGACCAGCGCAAAGAACATCGCCAGCAGCACCGGCAGGATGATGTCCTGCGCGGCCCACAGGGTGAAGCCCATCGCCAGGGTCGCCAGCACCACCAGCGACATCGGCCCGCGTGGGCGCGACGGTGGCGGCAGCGGCGCCTCGGGTGCGTCCGGGGTGCCCGGTGCGGGGGACAGAAGGGACTCGCTCATCGATGCGGCAACCAGGAAGGGGAACGCATTATCCGCCGGCCGTGATCGGCGCGGCGGATTCCATGAATCAACGTTCGGACAGCTCGGTGGCCGCTTCGGCCGGGCGCGGTTCGCGCAGTTCCGGTTCCGGCGCCGGGTGCGGTGCGGGCCGCGCTTCAGCGGTGGAGGCCGCCGCCTGTGCATGTTCACTGGCCTGGTCGGCGTCGTCGGCCGCATCGTCGGCGGAGGCGGCAGCCTGTGCGGCCATCGCGGTGGCGAACGCCGCCTGTGCGCTGGCGAACAGGTTGGAGACCGAACCGACCATCTGCAGCCAGCGTGCACCGTTGACCTTGCCTGGCACCTCCAGCTTGCCGGCGATGAAGCCGCCGGCCAGGCCGACCACCACGATTCGCAGCGGCGACCAGCCCTGGCGCCAGACCTGGCTGAGCGTGGACCAGTGGTCCTGGGTCTCGCCCAGGCGCACCGTCACCACCTGTTCGCAGCGTTTCACCCGCCGCTGCAGCGCGCCGAACTTCATGGCTTGCCCTCCGGCAGCTGCACCTCGGCATCGGGATCGTCTTCGCTGGGCTCGTCGAACAGGCCCAGGCGTGACAGCTGACGCCGGGTGGCGTGCATGCCGGTGTGGTGGAAGAAGTAGGACACCCGCCAGATCGCATAGCCGGTGACTGCCAGGCTCAGCAGCGAGGTGATCAGCAGCGCCTGCAGCCAGCTCAGGCCCCAGCTCTGCAGCAGGGCGATGAGGGTGGCGGCCATCAGCAGCCAGGCCGAGGCGCCGAACACGATGGCCACACCGGCCCAGGCCAGCGCACGGCCGAATGCACTGCGGGCCAGTGCGAAATCGGCAGATGCCAGCCGACGCAGCGAACGCACGGTGTGCTTGGCCGAATCGGCAGCAGCACGACCGGCCGCGCCGACCTGGCGGATGCTCTCATCCAGCGGCGGGGTCGCCGCTGGATCAGGCGTTTGCGTGGTGTCTTCGCTCACGCTGTCGCTTACTTGTCGCTGCTGCCGCGGGCCAACTTGGCGATGATCCAGCCGGCAGCGAAGGCCACACCGAACGAAGCCAGCGGACGTTCGCGGATCAGTTCAGCGGCGCTGTCGATCAGGTCCTTGCCCTTGTCCATCAGTGCATCGACCTGTTCCTTGGCGGCGGCACCGCCGAACTCGGCGGCGGCCAGGCCGGACAGGGCGCTGTCGGACAGTTCAGCCTTGACGTTGGCCTTGCCGATGCGCAGCTCGTCGGTCGCTGCACCGGTCGCACCCTTGATCGCACCGCCGGCAGCACTGGCGGCCTGCTTCAGGTGGGAACCGGCTTCACCCAGGTGTTCCTTCAGGTTCTCGGTATTGGTGGGGCTCATCGAATCACTCCTGTTGCGATGGGGGAACGGGTGTCGGCGCTGCCGACCTGGACTGACAGCAATAGCATTGCCGGGGTATAGGAGGTGTTACGGCAGAGCGATCAGCGCATCACGAGCTGGCCCTGCTGCTGGCCGTTGTTGCGCAGGATGCGCAGCACCAGGGTCGGTGGGCGCTGCTGGAAATTGGCGCGCCAGCTGGCCAGATCAGCGAATTCACCTACGGTGGCATCGGTGATGATGTCGCCCTGCTGCAGGCCGTTGCTGGCCGCACGGCTGCCACGCTTGACCTCGCTGACCAGCACCCCGCCTGCGCCGGACTGGCGCAGCGATTCGGGCAGGTCAACGAAGGTGGCGCCGCCCAGGCGCGGGTCCAGGCTGTCGCCGGTGACCGCACGCGCCTGTTCCTTCAGCGTCGCCTTGATCTGCAAGGGCTTGCCTTCGCGACGTACGTCCAATGCCATCGCACTGCCCACCGCGGCCAGGCCTTCCACGTTGTGCAGGGCCTCGGCGCTGTCCACGCGCTGGCCGTTGGCTGCGACCACCACGTCGCCCGGCTTCAGGCCCGCGGCGGCGGCGGCCGAACCAGCCAGCACGCGGGTGATCAGCGCGCCACGCGTTTCGCCCAGGCCCAGGCCTTGCGCGATCTGCGCGGTCAGGTTCTGGCTCTCCACGCCCAGCGTTCCGCGCACCACCACGCCATGCTTGACCAGCTGGTCGACCACGCTGCGCGCAAGGTTGGACGGAATGGCCAGGCCGAGGCCGATGTTGCCGGCCATGCTGCCCTGCGGGTTGAAACTGGCGGTATTGATGCCGACCAGCTGACCCTGCAGGTCGACCAGCGCGCCGCCGGAATTGCCGGGGTTGATCGACGCATCGGTCTGGATGAAGTTCTGGTAGCCCAGCCCGCGGATGCCGCTGCGGCCCACCGCCGAGACGATGCCCGAGGTGACCGTCTGGCTGAAACCGAACGGGTTGCCGATGGCCACCACGAAGTCGCCCACGCGCAGCTGGTCGCTGTTGCCGAGCTTGATGTCGGTCAGATTCTGCGCCGGGATGCGGATCAGTGCGATGTCGGTGTCGCGGTCCGAACCGAGGAACTCGGCCTTGACCGTGCGCCCGTCGGCCAGCGTCACCTGCACGTCATCGGCGTTGTCGATGACATGGTGGTTGGTCAGTACCAGCCCTTCCTTGGCGTCGATGATCACGCCCGAACCCAGCGATTCGTTGATGCGCTCCTGCGGAATATCCGGGAACAGGCGACGGAAGAACGGGTCGTTGAAGAACGGGTTGCGCACGCGCACCACTTGCTTGGTGTTGACGCTGACCACGGCCGGCATGGCCTTTTCCAGCATCGGCGCCAGCGACGGTACCGCCTGCCCGGCGACCGAAGCCGGCAGCGCCGCCGCAGTGGGCAGCACCGCTGGCAGGGGCGCTGCATCGGCGCGATTGTCCAGGTGCGCGTTGATGCCGGTGGCAACGAAGCCACCGAAGGCGGCGGCGATTGCGAGCGTGAGCAGGGTGGGTAGCGGTCGCATGGGCGTCGGTTCGCAGGCGGGAGGGAGGGCCGTTCGGCCCTACGGTAAAACAAGCTGAATGAGTCTGTCGCGATCTGGATAAATGCGCCATGAAAGTCGGATGCGTGAACTCGCCGCCAGGCGAGGTCACGAACGCAGAGTGCGACACCGGCGGAGGCCATGCGTGCAGCGTCCAGGCACGCCGCGAACGCAGCCGGTACCGGCCGATACTTGCGCAGTTCCGCGCAACCGGGTGCTGCAGGACACCACAACCTGCACCTGCGGCCGTACCCGGACCGATGCACGCGACACGCCGTTGCCGCCGTGCCTGGCGTGCGGCGCAGCACTGAAAAAAGGGGTTTCCTGCACACCTGCAAGCCCGGCGAAGGCAACCAGCTACACCATTGCCGTCGCAGCAGATGCGATTGACGGTGCATGCCCCGTTCCACGATCGTCAATGTCGGTATAGCATCGCCCCGTTTTGATACCTAAGGCCCGCAGGAGGGCAACATGAGCAACGGTAATGGTGTGTCGGTCGTGACCGACGCCGTCGAGAACGTCAAAGAAGCCGCCACCAACGTCGGCGAGACCATCGCCCACGCCGCCGAAGACGCCGTGAAGTCGGTCAAGAAGACCGTCAAGCGCGCCACCAAGGCTGCCGGTACCCGCGTTGCCAAGGCCAAGAAGGCTGTGGCCAAGGTCGAGAAGACCGTTGCCAAGAAGGCCGAGAAGGCTGCCAAGTCGGTCGGCAAGACCGTTGCCAAGGCGAAGAAGAAGCTGGAAACGGCCAAGAAGAATGCCAAGGCCGAAGCCGCTGCCCTGAAGAAGGAAGTGGCCAAGAAGAAGGCCGCTGCCGGCAAGGCCGTGACCAAGAAGGCCGCCGCTGCCAAGAAGACCACCAAGGCTGCCGGCAAGAAGGTCGCCACCGTGAAGAAGGCTGCCACCAAGAAGGCCGCCGTCGCCAAGAAGACCGTTGCCAAGAAGGCCGCGGCCGCCAAGAAGGTGGTCGGCAAGAAGGTCGCCACCGCCAAGAAGGCCGTGGCCAAGAAGACCGTTGCCGCCAAGAAGGTCGCCGGCAAGAAGACCGTGGCTGCGAAGAAGGTTGTCGGCAAGAAGGTTGCCGCCACCAAGAAGGTCGCCACCAAGAAGACCGCCGCTGCCAAGAAGGTTGTTGGCAAGAAGGTTGCCGCCACCAAGAAGGTTGCCACCAAGAAGACCGCTGCTGCCAAGAAGGTCGTGGGCAAGAAGGTCGCCGCCACCCGCAAGGCTGTCGCCAAGAAGGCTGCACCGCTGAAGAAGGTTGCTGCCAAGAAGGCTCCGGCCAAGAAGGCTGCCGCCAAGAAGGCCCCGGCCAAGGCCGTGCGCAAGGTCGCCAAGCGCAAGTAATCGCGCTGTGACCGAAGGCCCTGCCGCCCAACGGGTGGTGGGGCCTTTCGCATTTGTGGGACATGGCCTGGGGCAAGATGCAGGTTCTTCCGGCCGGAGCCCCGAGCATGCGCGGTATCGATTTCAGTTCCTGGCAGGGCGTGCTGTCCACCCTGGCCGGCCTGGTGCTGATCACCCTGCTGGGCGTGGGCATCCGCCTGCTGGTGATGCAGACCCTGCAGCAGCGCCGTGAGCGCGAGAACCGGCAGATCAACGAGCGCCTGCGCACCCTGATGGCGGCCTACAAGACCCTGGGCGGCTCCTTCACCGGCGAACTGGGGGTGGATCCTGCCCATCGCCGCGACCTGCGCCAGCGCGAAGAGGCCGAAGGCATCGCCGAACCGCGTTCGGATCGCGCGCGTCGTATCCGCGATGCGGTTGAAGCGGCGCTGTCGGACATCCTGCTGCTGGGCACCGACGAGCAGGTGCGGCTGGCGGCGCGTGCCGCCAATGAACTGGCACAGGGGCGGCCGGTACACACCCACGAACTGGTGATCTCGCTGCGCGATTTCGTGCGCGAAGCGCTGGACCTGGCGCCGATTCCGGCCGATCTGCAGATTCCACCGCAGGGCCCGACCCGGCCCGGCAGCAGCGGCGGCGGCGGCGGCAGCAAGGGCCGTAGCGAGGGCGATGCCAAGGGTGGCCGCGCCGGTGGCGGAGCGGGGGCGGGATGGGCGGTGGGATGGGCGCCGGCATGGGCCTGGGTGCCGGCGCCGCATTGGGCGCCGGCCATGGGTCTGCCAGCGACGAGGCGGACGCGCGCTGAGCGCGTCGCGCCGGCTCAGCCTTTCAGTTCGTAGATCGGCACGAAGCCGCCGTAGATCATCCGCGCGCCGTCGAACGGCATCGGGTTCTTGGCCGGATCCATCCGCGGGTCTTCCATCATTCTGGCCATGCCGGCGTCGCGGGTGGGCTTGTCCGGCCATTCGATCCAGGAGAACACCACCGTTTCCTCTGGCGTGGCCTTCACCGCGCCGAAGAAGTCGGTGGTCTTGCCGTGTGGCACGTCATCGCCCCAGCACTCGACCACGCGCAGCGCGCCGAACTCGACGAAGATCGGATTGCCCGCGCGCGCGTGGGCGAGGAACTTCTCCTTGTTGGCGGTGGGGACCGCCAGTACGAAACCATCGATGTAGCTCATTGCCTGCCTCCGCAGTGGACCGTGCCGCATGCACGGCCTTCAAGTAACCGACGAACCAGAGCGGGCTGGATCGACAACGGTTGAAAGGTGAGGGAAAGCTGCAGGGAGAATGCACGCGCGCCGCGCGCGTATGCCAGAAACAGCCTGAATCAAGCCAAAAATTCAGCAATGCGAAGACCGCTGTTTTCAGGGAGCGTTGGGGCGAATAACGGAGAATTTACATTCCCGATGCGATGGCGCCCTGGCGCTGCTGCACACCATAAGAAAGTAAAGGTGTACCCCCATGAAGAATTCGCTGATTGCTCTGGCCCTGGCCGCTGCCCTGCCGTTTACCGCCTCGGCTGCTGAGAACCTGTCCTACAACTACGCCGAAGCCAACTACGCCAAGACCGACAACGATGCGTTCAAGTCCGACGGCTGGGGCGTGAAGGGTTCTTACGGCTTCCTGCCGAATTTCCACGCCTTCGGTGAATACAGCCGCCAGGAAATCGACCACACCAACATCAAGCGCGACCAGTGGAAGGTCGGTGCCGGCTACAACGTCGAGATCGCCCCGTCGACCGACTTCATTGCCCGCGTTGCCTACCAGAAGCTGGACCAGAAGCATGGCCTGGACTTCAACGGCTACAGCGCTGAAGCCGGTATCCGCACCGCCTTCGGCGCCCACGCCGAGGTCTATGGCCTGGTCGGCTACGAAGACTACTCCAAGAAGCACGGCATCAATCCGGAAGGCCAGTGGTACGGCCGCCTGGGTGGCCAGGTCAAGCTGAACCAGAACTGGGGCCTGAACGGCGAGCTGAAGATGAACCGCGACGGCGACAAGGAATACACCGTCGGCCCGCGCTTCAGCTGGTAATTGCCTCCTCGGCGCGCCTGCGCGCTGACGATGCCTCGACAGGCCCGGCAAATGCCGGGCCTGTTGCGTTGTGACGAACCGAAATGGCGCCTGACCACCGGCAGGGTGCCATTGCTGCGTTGCAATGAATTGGATTCCGCTGGCGGCGGCATCGACCTACGGTGACTGTCCCGTGCTGCTGGACATGCCGCGATGCCACCCGCCTTTCCGCCTGTGCTTCCCGATCGACCACGACGCCTGGCGTTGCTGGATCCGCATCCGGTACTGCGGTTGGGTGTGGAAGTGCTGTTGCGCCAGCACGCCAGCGTGCAGGTGCGGCTGAGCCTGTCCAGCGAACGCCATCTGCTGCACCTGCTTGAGCGCAGCCCGACCTGCGTGGATCTGCTGTTGATCGACGCGCTGCCGATGGGCGACCAGGGTGACGGCCTGGCCTTGCTGCGGCTGCTGTCGCAGCGATGGCCGTCATTGCCGGTGCTGGTGCTGTCGGCGCACTGCAACGCCAGCACGGTGAACTCCGCGCTGCGCGCGGGCGCACGCGGGTTCCTGTCCAAATCAACGCCGCCGCATGTCCTGCTGCGCGCCATCGAGGTGGTGGCGCGTGGGGGCGCTTCGTGCCGCCGGAGCTGCGTACCGCACTGCACCTGCCGCGGATCCGCAGGTTGCCTACACCCGCACTGCCGCCCCTGAGCCGGCGCGAGCGCGAGGTACTCGGCCTGGTGCTGAAGGGCATGACGACCAGCGAAATGGCGCTGCGCGCCGGGCGCTCGGCCAGCACGATCAGCTCGCAGAAGACCTCGGCCTACCGCAAGCTCGGCATCCGTGGCGATGGCGACCTGTTCCGCTTCCGCCATCTGCTCGACTGTGGATGAGCCGGCTTACCCGCCCTGGTACTGCTTTTCTTCCACCAGCGCCGAACCCGCCACGCGGTTGATCTCGTTCTTTACCTGGATGCGCTCGCCATTGGTGCCGTACACGCCGCGCGCCAGCTGGATGAACGCATCGTCGAACACCTGGGCCGCTTCCTTGTCGCGCAGCTGGTCCTGGATGTCCCACATGCGCTCGTTGATCGCCTTCAGCTGCTGCTTCAAGGCGGTCAATGCCGGTTGCGCCTGCAGCTGCTGCTGCAGCAGAGGCAGCAGACCGGCCAGCTCGGTGCGCACGTTGGCCAGCTTGGCGGCATCGTCGATGCGCTCGGCCTTGATCTCGAGAATGGTGATCTTGTCGATCAGCTCGCCGATCGATACCGGGGTCAGGATGGCGTCCACGCGGTTGGTTCCTGGAAACGAGGCGCCATGATACCGCGCCGGCAAGCGCAGGCCCGGATCAGTGGGATTTACGCCGAATTTGCGCCGCTGGCCGGGCAACCCCTCGATCCGTTACGGCCTTGCCTTCGACACTGCCGTCCCGGCGGCGTGGCCGCTTTCGACGAGGAAACAAGTGCAGTGAACAGCAAGGGGATGATGGCGGCGGCCGTGGCCGCGCTGGCAGGTCTGCTGGGTATCGGCAGCGCGCAGGCACAGGTGCAGGTAAGCGGCAGTGCGGCGCTGACCAGTGACTACGTGTGGCGCGGCAGCTCGCAGAGCGATGGCGACCCGGCGGTACAGGCCGGCGCGAAGGTTTCGATCCCGTCGGGCTGGTACGCCAGTGTGTGGGGTTCCAACGTGTCGTTCGAACCGGACAATGGCGCACGCAGCGAGTTCGATCTGGTGGCGGGTTGGTCCGGCGCACTGGCACCGGACTGGACACTGGATGCCAACCTGACCCGCTACCTGTACCCGGGTACCGGACGCGCGCTGGACTGGACCGAGCTCAACACTACGCTGACCTGGAAACAGCGCGCCTGGTTGCAGCTGGCGCATTCCAACGATGCACTGGCCGGCGGCCATCGCGGTACCTATGCACAGCTGGGCGTACGCGTGCCGCTGCACGAGCGCTTCCGCCTGGAAGCGGCGGTTGGCCAGTACTGGCTGGCCAACGCGCAGGGGCCGGATTACCTGCATGGCCAGCTCAGCGCGATCGCCACGCTGACGCCGGCCTGGGAACTGCGTGCCACCGTGCACGACACCGACAGCGCCGCCAAACGCCTGTTCCCGGGCAATGCTGGGGGACGCTGGGAACTGGCGCTGCAGGGCAGCTTCTAGTCGGCAGCCGTGGCCTGGCGCGCACGCAGCGCGCCGGGCAACCACAGCAGCAGCGCCAGCACGGCCACGGCTGCACCGGCCACGCAGATGCCGGTCCAGCCGTAGCGCTGGTAGACCTGCGCCGACAGCAGCGAGCCCAGCGAGCCGCCGATGAAGTAGCCGGTCATGTAACCGGCGTTGAGCCGGTTGCGCGCGGCCGGCTGCAAGGCGTAGATCAGGTTCTGGTTGCTGACGTGCAGCAGCTGCGCGGCCAGGTCCAGCACCACCACGCCCACCAGCAGCGCCAGCAGCGAATGGGTGGACAGCCCCAGCGGCAGCCACGACACCAGCAGCAGCACCAGCGCGATGGCCGTGGCGCGCCCGCTCTGGCCGCGGTCGGACATGCGCCCGGCCAGTCCGGCGGCCAGCGTGCCAGCGGCACCGACCAGACCGAACAGGCCGATGGTGGCATCGCTGTAGGCATACGGCGGCTGCGCCAGCAGGAAGGCCAGCGGGGTCCAGAAGATCGCGAACATGGCGAAACTGCACGCCCCCAGCAGGGTGCGCTGGCGCAGCACCGGTTCCTGCACGAACAGCACGCCGATCGAGCGCAGCAGGGCGAAATAGCCCAAGCCTGCGCTGTGGTGGAAGCGTGGCAGGCCGCGCTGCAGGGCCAGCGCGGTCAGTACCAGGGTGGCCGCAGCGATGGCATAGACCAGCCGCCAGTCGCCCAGGCTCGAGAGCAGGCCGGCCACGGTGCGCGCCAGCAGGATGCCCAGCAGCAGCCCGCTCATCAGCGTGCCGACCACGCGGCCGCGGTGCTCCGGTGCGGCCAGGGTGGCGGCGAATGGCACCAGCACCTGCGCCACCACCGAGAACAGGCCGGTGATCGCGGTGCCCACCAGCAGCCAGGTCAGCGACGGCGCACAGGCACTGATCACCAGGCCGCCGGCCGACAGCAGGCTCATCACTACGATCAGGCGGCGGCGCTCGAACAGGTCACCCAGCGGCACCAGCAGGATCAGCCCGGCGGCATAGCTCAACTGCGCAGCGGTGACCACCATGCCGGCCTGGCCAAACGGCACGCCGAAGGCATCGGCGATGGTATGCAGCAGGGGCTGCGCATAGTAGTTGCTGGCCACGGCCACGCCGGTGGCCACCGACATCAGCAGCACCTGCCAGCGGTGCAGAGGGGGAAGGGGCAGGCTCACGCGGTGTTCCAGTGGGTGGGGCGCACAGTGTCCGCTTGCTGCAGTCATGATGGAAATGAATCATCATCATCCCTGCCATCTGAAAACAAGATACAAGCGTGAACCTCAAGCAGCTCGAGTTCGCCGTCGCCCTGGCCGAGGAAGGCAACTTCACCCGTGCCGCCGAACGCTGCCATGTCGTGCAGTCCGCGCTCAGCCACCAGATCGCTGCGCTGGAGAAGGAACTGGGTGCCACGCTGTTCGAGCGCCTGCCGCGCCTGGTCCGCGCTACCGCCGCAGGGGAGGCGCTGCTGGTGCACGCGCGCCAGGTGCTGGCCAGCCTGCGTCACCTGCGTGCCGATGTGGCGGCGGTCAGTGGTGAAGTGCGTGGCCTGCTGGCCATCGGGCAGATTTCCTCACTCACCGGCATCGACGTGGTGGCAATGCTGGCTGCCTTCCAGCAGGTGCACCCGCAGGTGGAATTCCAGTTGCGGGTGGACAAGAGCGAAGACCTGATCGCACAGGTGCAATCGCGCGCGCTGGACGTGGCGCTGGTCGGGCTGGCGCCCTCGGCGGCGCTGGAGGGGGTCTGTCACCAGACGCTGCAGGAGGAAGACCTGGTGGCGGTGCTGTCCCCGTCGCACCGCCTGGCGCGGCGCAGGCGGCTGCCATTGACCGCGCTGCAGGATGAGGCACTGGTCGATTTTCCGCGCGGCACCGGTGCGCGCCGACAGACCGATGACGCCTTCGCTGCCGCCAGCCTGCCGCACACGGTGCGCTTCGAGGTCAACCTGATGGAACTGGTCGAGCGCTTCGTCCGCCATGGGCTGGCGGTGGGCATCGTGCCGGCGCCGATCGCCGACGGCTTCCAGGGCGTGGTGCAGATTCCGCTGCAGCCCACCCCGACCCGCCGCGTGCATCTGGTCTGGCAGCGGCTGCCGACACCGGCGGCACGGGCCTTCGTCGAGGCCGTGCTCAGCCGCGCAGGCGCAGGCTCAGGCCCTTGAGGAAATTGCGCAGCATCTGGTCCAGGCAGCGCCGGTAGTTGACGTGGCCGGGCTGGCGGAACAGCGCACCGACTTCCGATTTGGAGACATTGAAACCGGCGCTGGCGAAGATCTCCATCAGGTCCACATCGCGCAGCTGGAACGCCACCCGAAGCTTCTTCAGCACCAGGTTGTTGTCGATGCGGGTTTCCACCGCACGCTGCGGCTGGCTCTCGTCGCGGCCGCGCAGGTGCACGATGAGCCCATCGAGGAAGTGCGCCAGCGCACTGTCGTTCATCGCCTCGAAACCGGCTTCATCCTCGCGGCGCAGCCAGGCCTTCACCTGTTCGGCATCCACGGCGAAGGCCGGGTCGGCCATCTGGCACAGGGTCACCACGTGCTGGTCGCCCAGGTCCAGGGAGTAGCGCACGCTGCGCAGGACATCGTTGTTGATCATGGCCCATTGTACCGGCCCCCTGCAGCTGGGGTCAGATCCCTGTTCGGAGCAGAGGGTCCGACCCCGGATCTGGCCGATCCGGCAACACAGGCGCCGGCCGACGGTGCCAGAATGGGGGCCTGGTTTTCGCCCTGGAGTTGCTTGATGACCCGCACCGTCCTGATTACCGGCGCCACCTCCGGCTTCGGCGCCGCCGCCGTCCACCGCTTCGCCCAGGCGGGCTGGAAGGTGATCGCCACCGGCCGCCGCAGCGAGCGCCTGCAGCCATTGGTCGACCGTTATGGCAAGGATGTGGTGCACGCCGCCGCCTTCGACATCCGCGATGCGGTGGCGATGGAAGCAGCACTGCTGGCGCTGCCACCGGCCTTCGGCGAGATCGATCTGCTGGTCAACAATGCCGGGCTGGCGCAGGGCACCGCGCCGGCGCAGGGCGCCAAGCTGTCGGACTGGACCACCATGATCGACACCAACATCACCGCGCTGGTGACGCTGACCCATCGCCTGCTGCCGCAGCTGGTGGAGCGCAGGGGCGCGATCATCAACATCTCCTCGGTGGCCGGCGTCTATCCGTACCCGGGTGGCAATGCCTACGGTGGCACCAAGGCGTTCGTCAGCCAGTTCTCGCTGGGCCTGCGTTCGGACCTGCACGGCACCGGCGTACGCGTGACCACGATCGAGCCGGGCATGGCCGAAACCGAGTTCACCGTGGTGCGCACCCATGGCGACCAGAACGCCTCGGACAAGCTGTACAGCGGTGCCAACCCGATGACCGCCGAGGACATCGCCGAGCAGATCTTCTGGGTGGCCACGCTGCCGCCGCACCTGAACATCAATCGCCTGGAACTGATGCCGGTCAGCCAGTCGTTCGCCGGTTTCCAGGTGGCCCGCGAAGGCTGACCTGTCGTGCCATCGCGGGTGGGGCGTCCTGTAGCGTTGAGCTTGCTCGACGGGCGCTGCGAACGGCAGTCGAGCAAGCTCGACTCTACGAAACAAAAAAGCCGGGCAATGCCCGGCTTTCTTCATTCACACCCGCAGACTCACTGCGCCTTGATCGCCATGGCCTGCAGCCCGGTGCCATCCAGCTTCTGCTTGGCTTCGGACAGCTCGCCGGCCGTGCCATAGGGCCCCATGCGCACGCGGTATACGGTCTTGCCGTTGATCTGTGCCGATTCCACGCGTGCTGCAAGACCCATCATCGCCAGCTTGGCCTTGGTCGCTTCGGCATCGCCGGAGGCACCGAATGCGCCGGCCTGCAGGATGTAGCGCGCATTGTCGGCGGCCGCCGGTGCGGCAGCGGCCGCGGGCGTCGCCGATGCGGCAGGTGCGGTTTCCGCGCGCGGCGCCGGGGTGGTGGCCGCCGTGCTGGTCGACGCCGGTGCGGTGCTGGCCGACGGCGTTGCCGCGGCCGGGCGCTCGCTCAGCGGTGCCGGCAGCGGGCGGTTGGTCGCGGTCACCGGTGCGGTGCTGGCGACGCTGGCCGTTGCCGTCGGTGCGGGAGTGGACGTGCTGGCCGGCGGCACCGGCTTGCCTTCCAGCGCAGCCTGCGCCCGCGACGCTTCGGCCTTGGCCCGGCGCTGCTCTTCGGCACGCGCGCTGGCGGCCAGTTCGGCGTCGGACATCTCCACTTCCTTGCCCGGCAGCAGGGTGTAGAAGTCGTACTGGGTGGCGGCCGGCTTTTCCGCTTCGGCGGGCTTGGCCGTGGCCGGCTGCGCGGTCGGCTGGCTGCCGACATCGCTGTCGGCATCGGCGACCGGGGCCGGTTGCGCGTTCGGGTTCGGCTGCGGACCAGCGCGCAGGAAACCATCGCCTTCGCCCTTGAACAGGTTCGGCGCCGCCAGGAACACCACAGCGGCGATCGCCACACCGGCCACCAGCCACACCCATCCGGGTGTGCCCTGGCTGCCGCTGTTGCGTCGTGCCTGGCTTTTGCCGCGTCGTGCTGCCATGTGTACTGCGTCTCCTGATGCTTACATTTTTTCCGGGGCGCTGACGCCCAGGAGTTCGAGGCCGTTGGCCAGCACCTGGCGTGCTGCGCAGGCCAGGGTCAGCTTGGCATTGCGCTCAACACTGTCGTCCACCAGCACTGGCGTCCCGTGATACCACGTGTGGAACGCATGCGCCAATTCACGCAGGTACTGCGCCACCAGGTGCGGCTCCAGCGCCACGCCGGCCGCTTCCACCACTTCCGGGTACCGCGAGATCTCGTTCATCAGCGCCAGCGAGGCGTCGTCGCCCAGACGTGCGAGGTTGGCCAGGCCGTTGCCCTGTTCGTACACCAGGCCCTTCTCCTGCGCCTGGCGCAACAGGCTGCACACGCGCGCGTGCGCGTACTGCACGTAGAACACCGGGTTGTCGTTGCTCTGCTGGCGGGCCAGATCGATGTCGAAGGTCAGCTGCGAATCGGGCTTGCGCGCGATCAGGAACCAGCGGGTCGCATCGCGGCCGGCTTCGTCGATCAGGTCGCGCAGGGTGAAGTAGCTGCCGGCACGCTTGGACAGCTTCACTTCTTCGCCGCCGCGCATGACGGTGACCATCTGGTGCAGCACGTACTCCGGCCAGCCCTGCGGGATGCCCACTTCCATGGCCTGCAGGCCGGCGCGCACGCGTGCCAGCGAGCCGTGGTGGTCGGCGCCCAGTTCGGTGATCGCGCGCTCGTAGCCGCGCTGCCACTTGGACAGGTGGTAGGCCACGTCCGGCACGAAGTAGGTGAAGGTGCCGTCGGACTTGCGCATCACGCGGTCCTTGTCGTCACCGAAGTCGGTGCTGCGCAGCCACAGCGCGCCGCCCTCTTCATAGGTGTGGCCCGAAGCCTGCAGCTTGGCCACCGCCTCGGCGACCTTGCCGTCGGCATACAGCGAGCTTTCCAGGAAGTAGATGTCAAAGTCGACACCAAACGCAGCCAGGTCCAGGTTCTGCTCGTTGCGCAGGTAGGCCACGGCGAAGCGGCGGATCGCCTGCATGTCGTCCGGATCCTTGGCGCCGACCACCAGGGTGCCTTCCAGGTCGACGCTGGCGCCGGCCAGGTAGGCACGGGCGACGTCGGCGATGTACTCACCGCGGTAGCCGCCTTCCGGCCAGCCGTCCTGGTCCGGTGCGATGCCCTTGATGCGCGCCTGCACCGACAGCGCCAGATTCTCGATCTGCACGCCGGCGTCGTTGTAGTAGAACTCGCGCTTGGCGTTCCAGCCGTTGGCATCGAGCACCCGTGCCACGCAGTCGCCGATCGCGGCGGCGCGGCCGTGGCCGACGTGCAGCGGACCGGTCGGGTTGGCCGACACATACTCCACACCGACCGTGCGGCCATTGCCGGACAGGTTGCGGCCGTAGTCATGGCCTTCCTTGATGACCGAAGCGGCTTCGCGCTGGTAGGCGGCCGGGGCCAGGTGGAAATTGATGAAGCCAGGGCCAGCGATCTCGACCTTGCTGACGTCCTCGCTGCGCGGCAGCGCCTCGACCAGCGCCTGGGCCAGCGCGCGCGGATTGCTGCGCGCGGCCTTGGCCAGCAGCATTGCGGCATTGGTGGCGAAGTCGCCGTGATCGCGGGTCTTCGGGCGCTCGACCACGAAGTCCGGCGGCAGGGAGTCGGCGGGCAAGGTGCCATTGGCGCGCAAGGCTTCGATGCCTTGGCTGATCAGGGCGCGGAGGAGATTTTTCACGAGGCCTGCTGTGAGAATGAGCGGCGGAATCGCCCATTTTAGCGCAGATATCCGCAGCCACGCTGAGCCCCGCCTGCCTGGCGGGGGCGGAGCCCGGCAGCCGGCCCCGCTCAGCCGAACAGGCGCGGTTGTGGCTGGGCCAGCAGCCCTCGTTCAGCAAACGAAACAGGCCGCCCCTCACCCACCACGAAGTGGTCCAGCAGGCGCACGTCCACCAGCGCCAGCGCCCGCTGCAGCTCGTCGGTGATGCGGGTGTCGGCACTGGAGGGTTCCGGGTCGCCGGAGGGGTGGTTGTGGCTGAGGATCACCGCCGCAGCGTTGTGCAGCAGGGCCCGTCGTACCACTTCGCGCGGGTACACCGGGGCCGCGTTGATGGTGCCCTGGAACAGTTCCTCGCAGGCGATCAGGCGGTGCCGGTTGTCCAGGAACAGCACCATGAAGATCTCCCGGGCCTGGCCGCGCAGCCGGTGTTGCAGGTAGCGGCCGACCGCGACCGGGTTGTTGCCGACGGGCTCGCCCTGCTGCAGTTCGGCGGCCAGGTAGCGGTGCGCCAGCTCCAGACCAGCTGCCAGCGTGCAGCTGCGCGCCGGGCCCAGACCGGGCAGCCGCGCCAGGTCGCGGGCCGGGCGGTCAAGCAGCTGCCGCAACGGGCCATGCGCGGCGAGCAGATCGCGCGCGGTGTGCACGGCATCGCGGCCGCCGAACCCGGAGCCGAGGAACAGTGCCAGCAATTCAGCATCGGACAGCAGGGCAGCGCCGTGCGCGAGCAGTTTCTCGCGGGGACGTTCCTGTTCGGGCCACTCGTGGATGGGCATATGTTGATCATCGCCGGGCTGGTCGCGGCTTTCCATCGGCGCACCCCGCGCGCGCGGGTCGGCCAATGCCTCAATCGCGCCGGCGCTGCAGATAGGCGAACAGTTCCTGGTTGGTCTGCAGGCCCAGCTTGCGCTTGGCTTCGGCCTTCTGCCGGCTGATCGTCTTCGGGCTGCGGCCGCAATGGGCCGCAATGGCATTGACCTTCAGGCCGGCCGCCAGCAGGTCCAGCACTTCCTGCTCGCGCGCCGACAGCGCCGACGGTTCACGCGCGAACATCAGGTCGCGTGCTTCAAGGTGGTGGCGCAGTTGTGGCGAAACGAAGACCTGGCCGGCCATCGCCGCGTTCAGCGCCTGCGGCAGCTGGCCGAAATCGGCGCATTTGTCGACCAGGCCACCCACGCCATCGCGCAGCAGGCCATCAAGTAGGCCCGGGTGGCGGGCGCCGGTCAGCACCACCACCGGCAGCGCCGGGTGGCGCGCCTGCAGTTCACCGATCAGCTCGGGGCCATCAGGGCCGGTGCCGGGCATGGACAGGTCGGTCAGCACGGCGTCGCACGCTTCGCGCTCCACCAGATGCAGCAGCCCGGCGCCGTCACGTGCGGCGCCGACCACGTCCATCAGATGGGTCTGCAGCACGATGCGGATACCGTGCAGGACGACGGGGTGGTCGTCGGCGATGATGATGCGCGGTTGCACGTGGGATCCTCGGAAGGCGAAGCGGCGCACCAGCGGTGGCCAACCACGATTCTGCAAAGGTGGTCGGCCTACAGGTATAGGAAAGTTCCGAATCGCACGGTTCCGGATGCAGAAATTGGCGTAGTGCAAGTTCCATCTGCTGATAGCTGCCGGCTATGTGCGCCCTGCACCGGGACATTACCGGCCATCGGGTAAGCTAGCGCCCTCGTTTGCACAGGAAATCCAGGTGGCTGACTCCCCCAACGCTTCCCCGGCGCCGGCCCGCGCGCTGGAAGGCCAGAAACTGCTGTTGTGCGTCGGAGGCGGGATCGCGGCCTACAAGGCCCTGGAGCTGGTACGGCGGCTGCGCGACGCCGGCGCCCAGGTACAAGTGGCGATGACCGCCGGTGCCCAGCAGTTCGTCACCCCGCTCAGCTTCCAGGCCCTGTCCGGGCAGCCGACCCGCACCACGCTGTGGGACAGCGCGGCCGAACAGGCCATGGGCCATATCGAACTGGCGCGCTGGGCCGACCGTATCGTGGTCGCCCCGGGTACCGCCGATCTGCTCGCGCGGCTGGCCCAGGGCCATGCCGATGACCTGGTCAGCACGCTGTGCCTGGCCAGCACCGCGCCGCTGACGATCTGCCCGGCGATGAACCATCGCATGTGGCTGCATCCGGCCACCCAGGCCAACATCACCCTGCTGCGCCAGCGCGGCGCGCAGGTGATCGGTCCGGTCGATGGCCCGCTGGCCGAAGGTGAATCCGGTCCCGGCCGTCTGGCCGAACCGGGCGACATCGTGGCCGCGCTGGCCGCCAATAGCAGCGGTGCCACCCCGTTTCCGCGCCGGAAACCCGCGCGCTGCAGGGCCTGCGCCTGCTGATCAGCGCCGGCCCGACCTACGAAGATCTCGACCCGGTGCGCTACGTCGGCAACCGCAGCAGCGGCAAGATGGGGTTCGCCCTGGCCGCCGCGGCCGCGGCGATGGGCGCACAGGTGGTGCTGGTCAGTGGCCCGGTGCAACTGCCCACGCCGCCCGGCGTGCAGCGCATCGATGTGCGCTCGGCCGCGCAGATGCGCGATGCCGTGCTGCAGTCGCTGCCGGCCGACATCTACATCGGTGCAGCGGCGGTATCGGACTACACGCCGCGCCAGGTGGCCGCGCAGAAGCTGAAGAAGACTGCCGACAGCCAGTCGCTGGTGATTGAACTGGTGCGCACCCCGGACATCCTGGCCGAGGTCGCCGCGCAGACCCAGTCGCTGAAACTGGTGGTGGGCTTTGCCGCCGAGACCCACGATGTGGAGAAATATGCTCGTGGCAAGCTGGTCGACAAGCGCCTGGACCTGGTGATCGCCAACCAGGTCGGCATCAGTGGCGGCGGTTTCGAAAGCGACAACAATGCCGCCACGGCCTTCTGGCAGGACGGCGAACAGAACTTCCCGGCCACCTCCAAGCGCGAGCTGGCCGAACAACTGCTGGCGCTGATCGCGCGGAGGCTTCAGGCATGACCCAGGCGGTATCCACACCGGCATTTTCCCCGCAGCCGTTGCAGGTCAAGCTGCTCGACCCGCGTTTCGGCGACAGCTGGCCGTTGCCGGCCTACGCCACCGAAGCCAGCGCCGGCATGGACCTGCGTGCGGCGCTGGACACCGCGCTGACCCTGCAGCCCGGCGACACCGCGCTGGTGCCCAGTGGCCTGGCCATCCATATTGCCGATCCGAACCTGTGCGCGGTCATCCTGCCGCGTTCCGGGCTGGGCCACCGCCACGGCATCGTGCTCGGCAACGGCACCGGCCTGATCGACGCCGATTACCAGGGGCCGCTGCTGATCAGCGTGTGGAACCGTGGCCGCGAAGCCTTCACCATCGAGCCGGGTGATCGCATCGCCCAGCTGGTGGTCGTGCCGATTGCCCGCGTCAGCCTGCAGGTGGTGGATACTTTCACCGACAGCGTGCGGGGCACGGGTGGATTCGGCCATACCGGGGTGCGTTGACAGGGGACATCGATGAGCGGCATCGGGGAAGGACAGCGGGGACGGTCATTGGGGCGCAGTGCTCCCCTTCTGGGGGTGTTGCTGGTCCTGCTGGCAGGCTGGTTCGGTTGGAGCGCGGTGCAGCAATGGCGCCAGGAGGCCAACGGCCAGGCGCTGGAACAGGCGCGTGACCAGGCCGTGCAGGGGCTGCAGCAGGCCGCCGCCGGCCAGGTGCAGCAGCTGCAGCAGCACCTGAACAACGATCGCGTGCAGCAGGCGCTGCAGGCCGGTGACGCGGCCGCTGCCGCCCTGGCCCTGCGCGAGAGCTGGACCGGCGTGGAACAGGTGGAGGTGCTGACCTCCGAGCTGGCGACCGCCTATGCCGATCCGGCGGCCTTCGGTTATGCCCGCCTGGCCCTGCTGGAAGCCGCGCTGGCCGAAGGCAAGCCCGGCGTACGGGTGGTCCGCGACGGCGGTGGCAACCGGCTGGGTCTGGCCGCGCCGGTACAGCTGGGTAACCTCGGCCCGGCCGTGGTGTATGTGCGCCAGCCGCTGCTGCGGCTGACCTCGGCGCTGGACCAGGTGAGTGCGCCGTCCAGCGGTTTCCTTGGCCTGCGCCAGGGTGTGCGCGACCTGGTCAGCCAGGGCAATGCCAGCCTGGCCGAAGGTGCCGAAGCACTGGCGCGTCCCATTCCGGGAACGCCGCTGCGGCTGGCCGCGTCGGTGCCCAGCGTCGAGGCCGGGCCGTTGGGCCTGGGCGCGCTGGCCAGCGCCATCGTTGCCCTGTTGCTGGCGTTCATCGCCGTGCTGCTGGTGGTGGGGCGTCATCGCTTGCCGGCGTCGCTGCCGCTGCCGCGCCGTGCTTCGGCGGTCGAGGCCGACCTGGGCCCGACCCTGAGCGAAAGCCTGCAGCAGTCCCCACCGCCGGTGGCCAGCGCGGCCAACCGTGATGCCACCCTCCGCCGCCACCGCCGGTACCGGCCGAAGAGCTGGCGGCGGGGATCTTCCGTGCCTACGACATCCGCGGCGTGACCGGCAGCGAACTGACGCCGAAGACCGCCGCGCTGATCGGCCAGGCCATCGGCACCGTGGCGCTGGAACAGGGGCTGCGCGAGGTGGTGATCGGCCGTGATGGCCGCCTGTCCGGCCCGGAGCTGGCGGCGGGCCTGGCCGAAGGCCTGCGCCGCGCCGGTTGTGCGGTGATCGACATCGGCCTGGCGCCGACGCCGGTGGTGTACTACGCCGCCTTCCACCTGCGTACCGGCACCTGCGTGGCCGTGACCGGCAGCCACAACCCGCCCGAGTACAACGGCTTCAAGATTGTCATCGGCGGCGAGACGCTGTCCGGCGATGCCATCACCGATCTCTACGCGCGCATCGTCGAGGGCCGCCTGGTGCAGGCCACCGAACCGGGTGACTACCAGCAGCGCGACGTCAGCGCCGACTACATCCAGCGCATTGCCGATGACGTGCAGCTGGATCGCCCGTTGAAGGTCGTGGCCGATGCCGGCAACGGTGTGGCCGGTGCATTTGCGCCGCAGCTGCTGGAGGCGATCGGTGCCGAAGTCATTCCGCTGTACTGCGATGTCGACGGCACCTTCCCCAACCATCACCCCGACCCGAGCGAACCGGCCAACCTGGAAGACCTGGTGCAGACGGTCAAGCGCTTCGGTGCCGACCTCGGCGTGGCCTTCGATGGCGACGGCGACCGCTTGGGCGTGGTCACCGGCGAAGGCAGGATCATCTATGCCGACCGCCTGCTGATGCTGTTCGCCGCCGATGTGCTGATGCGCAACCCGGGCGCGATGGTGATCTACGACGTGAAGTGCACCGGCAAGCTGTCCGACCACGTGCTGCGCAATGGTGGCAGCCCGTTGATGTGGAAGACCGGGCATTCGCTGATGAAGGCGAAGATGCGCGAGACCGATGCCGAGTTGGCCGGCGAGATGAGCGGCCACTTCTTCTTCAAGGAACGCTGGTTCGGCTTCGACGATGGCCTGTACGCCGCTGCACGCCTGCTGGAGATCCTGGCCCAGCGCGAGGAAACGCCGGACGAAGTGCTGGGCGAACTGCCGGAAATGGTCGCCACGCCGGAACTGAAGGTGCCGGTGGCCGACGGGACACCGCACGCGCTGGTGGCGATGCTGGTGGCGGCGGCGCAGTCGCCGGACAACCCGTATGTGGGCGGTCGCCTGTCGACCATCGACGGCCTGCGCGTGGACTTCGCCGATGGCTGGGGCCTGGTGCGTGCCTCCAACACCACGCCGGTGCTGGTGCTGCGCTTCGAAGGCAACGACGAGGCCGCACTGGAACGCATCCAGGCCCTGTTCCGCAGCCAGCTGCAGCCGGTGCTGGGCGACACCCCGCTGGGCTTCTGACCCGGGGCCGTGGGTGCCGACCGTTGGTCGGCACGCTTTCACCCCTTGAACCGCAATCCCACGCCGGGTTCGGTGAACAGGTAGCGCGAATCCAGTGCCGAATCGCCCAGCTTGTGCCGCAGCTTGCCGACCAGGATGCGCAGGTAGTGGGTGTCATGCTGGTGGGTCGGGCCCCAGATTTCCTGCAGGATCTGCGGCTGGGTCACCACCCGCCCGGCATTGCGCAGCAGCAGCGACAGCAGTGCGTATTCCTTGCGGGTCAGTGCCACCGGCTCGCCATCGAGCGCCACTTCGCGGCGCACCAGGTCCACGTGCAGGTGGCCATCGTCGAACACCGGTGGCGTGCCGTCGGTCGGCACGCTGCGCGTGCGCAGCAGTGCCCGCACCCTTGCCATCAGTTCCTGGGTACCGAACGGCTTGGTCACATAGTCGTTCGCGCCGTTGTCCAGCGCCCGCACCTTTTCCGTTTCACCGGCACGCACGGTCAGCATGATCACCGGCACCTGGCTCCACTGCCGCAGCTGCTCCAGTACCTCATGGCCTTCCATGTCCGGCAGGCCGATGTCCAGGATCACCAGGTCCATGTCTTCGCTGGCCGCCATCTGCAGTCCCTGCTGGCCATTCTCGGCCTGGCGTACCTGGTAGCCCTGCGCGCGCAGGCTGATGTCCAGGAACCGGCGGATCTGGGTTTCATCATCGATCACCAGCACGCGCGGGGCCGGCGCGCTGGCATCAGTCGGAGTCGGGCTCATCGTGGGACGCTGGCTTGAGCAGGGGAGGGTGATGCGGATCAGGGTACCGCGACCATCGCGTCCTGGCAGCGCCTGCACGCTGCCACCATGCGCGCCGATCATGCCCTGGCAGATGGTCAGTCCCAGGCCGGTGCCGTGGCGGCCGCGGTCACCACGCTCGACGCTGTAGAACATGTCGAAGATGCGTGCGCGCTCGTCGTCGGGAATGCCGGGCCCGGCATCGATCACGTCGATGCGCAGCTGACCATCCAGCTCGCGCGCCTGCACCTGCACGGCGGCGTCGGGCGGGGAGAACTTGGCGGCGTTCTCCATCACGTTGAACACCGCCTGTTCGACCAGTGCCGGGTGCACCCAGATCGGCGCCAGTGTGGACGGAATGTCCAGTTCCAGCCGCACCTTCGGCTGGTAGCGCTGCAGGCGCCGCGCCGCCGAGCCGATCAGCTCGTCCACGCCGATCCAGTCGCGGTTGATCTTCAGCCCTTCATGGCCGAGCCGGGTCATGTCCAGCAGGTTCTGGATGTAGCGGTCCAGTCGTTCGCCTTCGACCAGGATGGTGTCCAGCAGGGCACGGCGGTCGGCGCTGTCCATCGCCCCGCCATAGCTGGCCAGGCTGTCGGCCGAACCGATCATCGCCGCCAGCGGCGAGCGCAGATCGTGCGATACCGAAGAGAGCAGGGCCGAGCGCAGGCGCTCGGTCTCGTTGCTCACGTGCGCCTGCTCCAGTTCGGCCACCAGACGGGTGCGCAGCGCGGCCTGGGCGATGTCGTCGACCATCGCCTCGGCCAGCTGGCGCTGCTCGGGCAACAGGCGTGCCTGGGCACCGGGCAGGTACAGTCCGGCCACGCCGATCGCGCGGTCCTCGCCATCCAGCAGCGGCAGGAACCACCACTGCGCGCCGGCCAGGGTATCGGTGAAGCGGCCGCTGGGCTGGCCGTGGCGCAGGGCCCAATCGGCGGCCGCCAGATCGGTGTCGCCTGGCTGGCTGCGGCCGCCGGTGGCGGTGTCGGCCCCGATCCGCAGCCACGCCGGCACGTCCATGGCCTGTTCCAGCGCGTGCCGCCCGGCTTGCGCCACCTCGCCATTGCCGGCCGCGCTGGCCAGCTGGCGGCCCAGCTGCTGGCGCGCGCGGGCGTGGCGGTTGGCCGCACGCAGCGCGATCACCTGCATGCGCAGGCGTGATGCCAGGCGTCCGGCTACCAGTGCCGCAGCCAGGAACAGGAACACGGTGATCACGCCCTGGCGCGCACCGATGGCGAAGGTGAAGCGCGGCGCGATGAACAGGAAGTTGTAGGCGAGGAAGCACAGGATCGCGGCCATCACCGCCACGCTGGCGCGCGTGCGTGCGGCGACCAGCACCACCGCCACGATGAACACCATCGACAGGTCGGCCATGCCCACCCAGCGCTCGGCCAGCCACGCCACGGCACAGGCCAGGGCGGTGGCGATCAGCGCCTGCACCGGCTCGTAGCTGATGCCGCGCCCCGGCGGCAACAGGCCTTCGCGTCGCGATCGCGCGCGCGCCTGCGGGGTGCTGATGATGGTGATTTCGTAGTGCGCGCCGCGCTGGATCAGCTGCTGGGTCAGCGTGCGGTTGAACATCCGTGCCAGCGGCCGTTCGCGGGTACGGCCCAGCACCAGGGTGGATACGCCGTTGTGCGCGGCATGGTCGAGCAGGGCATCGGCGATGCTGGAACCATGCAGCAGCTCGGCGTCACCGCCCAGCCGCCGCGCCAGCGCGAAGGCCGCATCGATCTCGCGCCGGGTCGCCTCGTCCTGGCGGCGGCTCTGCACGGTCACCACCGTCCACGGTGCGTCGCGGCGTTCGGCGATGCGCCGCGCCACCCGCACCAGGTACTCGCTCTGGCCACCTCCATCGATGGCCACCAGCACGCCACGCCGCAGCGGCAGGTTGCCTTCGCCGCGTGCGGCACGGGTCTCGCGCAGGCTGCTGTCAACGCGGTCGGCGGCCTCCTGCATCGCCAGCTCGCGCAGTGCGGTCAAGTTGGCCGGCGAGAAGAACGCCTGCAGCGCCTGCGCGGCCTGCTCGGGCACGTACACCTTGCCCTGCTGCAGGCGCGCGATCAGCTCGCGGGGCGGCAGGTCGACCAGCACGATGTCATGCAGGCGATCGAGCACGCCGTCAGGCACCGTCTCGCTGACCCGCACGCCGGTGATGCGCATCACCACATCGTTGAGGCTTTCCAGATGCTGGATGTTGACCGTCGTCCAGACGTCGATGCCGGCGTCCAGCAGTTCCATCACATCCTGCCAACGTCGCTCGTGGCGGCTGCCCGGCGCATTGCGGTGCGCCAGCTCGTCCACCAGCACCAGCGCAGGACGCCGTGCAAGCACGGCGTCAAGATCCATCTCCTGCAGGGCGTGGCCGTGGTAGGCCACGTCCTTCAGCGGCAGCTGCGGCAGGCCCTCCAGCAGCGCCTGGGTATCGGCGCGGCCGTGGGTTTCCACCAGCCCGACCACCAGGTCGACACCGCGGCGCAGCTGTTCCTGCGCGCGGGTCAGCATGGTGTAGGTCTTGCCCACGCCCGGCGCCGCGCCGAGGAACACGGTCAGCTTGCCACCGGCTTCGCGTTGCAGGCCTTCCACCAGGGCATCGGCCTGGCGGGTACGCACATCAGTCATGGGTGCCGCTGTCATGCCGGCCATTGTGCGCGCAGCGGGTGCAGGCCGGCATCACGGCGCCTTGGCCGCGTGGTCCAGGGCAAAGTTCAGCGTCACCACGTTCACCCGCGGCTGGCCGAACAGGCCCCACTGGCGTCCTTCAGTATGTGCCTGCACCAGTGCCTGCACCCGTTCCACCGGCAGCCCACGGGCGCGCGCCACGCGGGCCACCTGCAGCTGGGCCGCGGCCGGCGACAACTGCGGGTCCAGGCCACCGCCGGACTGGGTGACCAGATCGGCCGGCACCTGCGCCGGCGCCACGCCTTCGCGTGCGGCCACGGCCGCCGTGCTGGCGGCCACGCGTTCGGCCAGCGCCGGGTTGCTGCGCGCCAGGTTGGAACCGGCCGCCGCCATCGGATCGTAGTTGGCCGCCGACGGCCGCGCCTGGAAATAGCCTTCGGCGGTGAACGGCTGCGCCAGCCATACCGAGCCACGCACCTGGCCGTTGCCATCGCGCAGCAGGCTGCCTTCGGCCTGGCCCGGGAAGGCAAGGCCGGCAAAGCCGGTGGCGATGCCGGCATAGACCGCACCGGCCAGCAGCAGCGTGGCCAGGCCCAGGCCAATCGCCGGGCGCCAGCTGGCACTGTCCTGCAGGCTGGCCACGCGGGCGTCGGCTTTCGGTTCGCGGGACAGGGAAGACGAAGTGGAAACAGAACGGTTCATGCGCCGAATACCAGGACAAGAAGGAGGTCGATCAGCTTGATCGCCGCGAACGGCAGCAGCACGCCGCCGAGGCCGTACACCAGCATGTTCCGGCGCAGCAGCGCCGTTGCGGTGGCCGGGCGGAAGCGCACGCCACGCAGGGCGAGCGGGATCAGCGCGGGAATCACCAGGGCATTGAAGATCAGCGCCGCCAGCACCGCGTTGCGCGGGCTGGACAGCTGCATCACGTTCAATGCGGCCATGGTCGGAACTGCGGCGGCAAACAGTGCCGGCAGGATCGCGAAGTACTTGGACACGTCGTTGGCCAGCGAGAACGTGGTCAGCGCGCCGCGGGTGATCAGCTGCTGCTTGCCCACTTCCACCACCGCCAACAGCTTGGCCGGGTCCGAATCCAGATCGACCATGTTGCCGGCTTCCTTCGCCGCCTGCGTTCCGGAGTTCATTGCCAGGCCGATGTCGGCCTGGGCCAGCGCCGGCGCATCGTTGGTGCCGTCACCGACCATCGCCACCAGGCGACCGCCGGCCTGTTCCTGGCGGATGCGCGCCAGCTTGTCTTCCGGGCGCGCCTCGGCGATGTAGTCGTCCACACCGGCCTCGGCGGCGATGGCGGCGGCGGTCAGCGGGTTGTCGCCGGTGATCATCACCGTGCGGATACCCATCGCCCGCAGCTGCGCGAATTTCTCGCGCATGCCGTGCTTGACCACGTCCGACAGCTCGATCACGCCCAGTACGTGGCGGCCCTCGGCGACCACCAGCGGGGTGGCGCCATTGCGTGCCACCTGCTCGACGCGTCCGCCGAGTTCAGCCGGCACGCTGCCGCCGAGCGCCTGCACGTGGTTGCGGATCGCGTCCAGCGCACCCTTGCGGATCTGCCGTCCGTGTTCCAGGTCGACACCGGACATGCGGGTCTGTGCACTGAAGGCCAGGTAGTCGGCATGCTCCGGCTCGGCGGTGGCGCAGCCCTGTTCGCGGGCCAGGCGCACGATCGACTTGCCTTCCGGGGTCGGGTCGGCCAGCGAGGACAGCAGTGCCGCTTCGCGCAGCTGGCTGGCGTCGATGCCGGCCAGCGGATGGAAGTGGCTGGCCTGGCGGTCGCCGTAGGTGATGGTGCCAGTCTTGTCCAGCAGCAGCACATCGACGTCGCCGGCCACTTCCACTGCCTTGCCCGACTTGGCCAGCACGTTGGCGGCCAGCGCACGGTTCATGCCGGCAATACCAATGGCCGGCAGCAGACCACCGATGGTGGTCGGGATCAGGCACACCAGCAGCGCGATCAGCAGCAGCGGATCGACCTGCACGCCAACTGCAGCGCCGATGGCCGGCAGCGTCGCCACCACCACCAGGAAGGTCAGCGTCATCGCCGCCAGCAGCAGGGTCAGCGCGATCTCGTTCGGGGTCTTCTGCCGGTTGGCACCTTCCACCAGCGCGATCATCCGGTCCAGGAAGCTGTGGCCCGGCTCGGCGGTCACCCGCACGATGATCTGGTCGGACAGCACCTTGGTGCCGCCGATCACGCCGGAACGGTCGGTGCCGGCCTCGCGCAGCACCGGTGCCGATTCACCGGTCACCGCCGCTTCGTTGATGGTGGCCAGGCCCTGCACGATCTCGCCATCGGCCGGCACCAGTTCTCCAGCGCTGACGATCACGTGGTCGCCCGGCCGCAGTTCGGCGGCCGGAACCTGGGTCTCGGCGGCATCCGGCTGCGGTGCCGCCAGCCGGCGTGCCACCAGATCCTGGCGGGCACGGCGCAACGAGGCGGCCTGGCCACGGCCGCGGGCTTCGGCCACGGCCTCGGCGAAGTTGCCGAACAGCACGGTCACCAGCAGGATCGCGGTCACCGCCAGGCCGAAGCCCAGCGGCGCATTGCCGGTCAGGGTGACGATCGCCGCCACGATCGTGCCGGCCATCACCACCGCCATCACCGGGCTGCGTACCAGGTGCATCGGCGACAGCTTGCGCACCGCCTCGATCAGCGCACGGCGCAGGCCGGCGGCATCGAGCAGGGCAGGGCGCGGCGCATGGGAACTACGGGTTGAACTTGCATGACTACTCATGGGGGTGTCCTCAGTGCAGTCCCAGGCTCAGGTGGTCGGCAATCGGGCCGAGTACCAGCGCCGGCATGAACTGCAGCACGGTCAGGATGACGATCACCGAGACCAGGGTCAGGGCGAAGGTCGGCGTTTCGATCTGCAGGCTGCCGGCAGATTCCGGCGCCTGGCGCTTGGCGGCCAGCTGCGCGGCGACCACCAGCGGGATGATCAGCAGCGGGAAGCGGCCCAGCAGCAGCACCAGCGAGCAGCTCAGGTTCCACCACAGCGTGGCGTCACCCAGCCCTTCGAAGCCCGAGCCGTTGTTGGCATAGGCCGAGACATACTCGTAGAACACCTGGCTGATGCCATGGAATCCGGGGTTGGAGGTGCCGGCCAGGCCGGGCACGGCCAGGGTGATCGCGGTGAACACCAGCAGGGTGATCGGCTGCAGCAGTACCAGCAGCGCCAGCAGGCGTACCTGTGGCGTCTCCAGCTTGCGGCCGAACAGTTCCGGGGTGCGCCCGGTCATCAGGCCGGCCAGGAACACGCCCAGCAGCAGGTACACGATGAACTGCTGCAGGCCGCAGCCGATGCCGCCCCAGATGGCGCTGACCAGCATGTTGACCATCGCGATGCCGCCACTGAGCGGCGCCAGCGAATCGTGCATGCCGTTCACCGAGCCATTGGAGACCTGGGTGGTCACCGCCGCCCACAGCGCGGTGCCGTCGGCGCCGAAACGCACCTCCTTGCCTTCCATCAGCAGCGGGGTGGCGGCGCTGGCGCTATGGCCCTCGCTCCACATCATCGCGCCGGTGGACAGCAGCGACATGCCCAGCATGCAGCTGAACACCAGAACGCCGAAGCGTCGGCGGCCGGTGAAGGCACCGATCATGAAGATCACCGCCATCGGCACCAGCAGGATGCCAAGCACTTCCAGCGCGTTGGACAGCGGCGTCGGGTTCTCCAGCGGGAAGCTGCTGTTCGGGCCGTACCAGCCGCCACCATTGGCACCCAGCTGCTTGGCCGCGACCATCGCCGCCACCGGGCCCAACGGCAGTTTCTGCTGGGCCATGCCGGCGCTGGCATCGATCGGCGTGGCCTGCGGGCCACCGTCCATGGTCGACGGCACGCCCTGGCTGGTCAGCAGCAGGGTCCACACCAGGCACAGCGGCAGCAGGAAGCGCACGCACAGGCGCACCACGTCCACATAGTAGTTGCCCACTGCCACCTGGCGGTCATCGCCGGCCCCGGTGGCCGCCGCAGCCTGCGGCGCACGCGAGAACAACGCGCGCAGCGTAGCCACTGCCAACGCCAGGCCCATCATCGGCGTCACCACCTGCAGGCCGGTGATGCCGGTCATCTGCGAAAGGTAGGACAGCTGCGCCTGGCCCGAATAGTGCTGCTGGTTGGTGTTGGTCAGGAACGAGATCATCGTGTGCAGCGCGGTGTCCCAGCGCATGTTCGGGATCTGGTCCGGGTTCAACGGCAGCCAGGCCTGGGTCATGAACACCGCCTGGGTCAGTACAGCGACCACCACGTTGCTCAGCACGAACGCCAGCACGTAGCCGCGCCAGGACATCGAACGCGATGGATCGACACCGAACACCCGGTACAGCGGTTTCTCGATCCAGTGGAACAGCACGTCGACCTTCATCGGCGTGCCACGCATCACCCGCGCCAGGTACACGCCCAGCGGCCACGCCAGCACAACGCTGACGGCAATAATCAAAAGCATCTCAGTCATGTCAGGCTCCGTCAGAACGACTCGGGCCGCAGCACGACATAAAGCAGATAGGCGGCGGCGACCAGCACCAGCACGCCACACAACAACGACAGCCAGGGGGACATTGCAATAGCGTCCTGGTGGAACCCCTCCACCTCAGGCCGCCATCGTCGTCCTGCCCCCCATAAACGCACTACGCGCCGGACCGGGCCGACGCGTAAAGAGTGCATAAATTCGGTGGGCCAACCCGTAACCAGACCCGCCTTCTGTATCCCCCGCCATGCCGGGTGATGCTTTCCGTAGAGTCGAGCTTGCTCGACTGATTCTCGGGCAGGAACAGTCGAGCAAGCTCGACGCTACCCGGGAATCACGGGGCCTGGCTCGCCGGTGCCAGCCCCTTCAGCTCGCGATAGCGCTGCAGGGTGCTTTCGATCTCGGCCTTCAACGCCTGCTGCTGCTGCGCGAACCCGGCCAGCAGCCGCTGCTGGGACTGCAGCTGGGCGTGCCGCTGGCGGATCGCCTCGGCCTGCTTCTCGGCCACCGGGGCGCCCCCAGTTCGCGATCGCCGGCGGCCGACAACAGCGCCACCAGCGATTCACGCATGCTCGCCACGTTGTACTCGGCCGTCTTGAGGTTGTTGTCCAGCACTTCCTGGCGTTCGGCAAACACCCGGCGCAGGTCGTCCTCGCTGCCATAGGTGGACAGCATCGCCTGCTCGGTGCGCTGGCGGGTCTGCACGGCCATCAGGTCCAGCTGCTGCTGCGCCGCGGCCGTGCTGGCCTCGGCGCGTTCGGCGTCGGTCAACGCGCGCTGGACCTGCGCATTGCGCAGGCCGCTCTTCGCGTTGAACTCCTCGCGGGCGTGGTTGACCGCATCGGCCGGCAGCGAATCACTGCAGATCCGTTCCTTGCCCTCGTTCCAGCAGTACAGCTTCTTCTCCACCTTGCCGGGGTCGCGCGACTGCGCCGGCACGGTGAACGGCACGGCCAGCAGCAGGCCGGTGAAGAGAACAGCAGGAACGCGGGACATGGCCTTTCCCCTGGGTGGTCAGCGGGTCGAACGAACGCCGTACTGGGCCCGGTAGGCTTCCAGCGGCTGCCGGTAGCCCACAAGTTCCGGGTTGCCGGAGGCGAAATCAAGCAGGTCAGCCAGCGACGCCACGGCGATCACCGGAATCCCGGCTTCCTCGGCCACCGACTGCGCGGCCGAACGGCGGTCGCTCTCCGAGGCGATCTCCTGGCGGTCCAGCGCCACCACGATGCCGGCCGGGGTACCGCCGGCGCCGCGGATGATGGCCAACGCCTCGCGGATCGCGGTACCGGCGGTGATCACGTCATCGACGATCAGCACGCGCTTGCCATTCATGTCGGCGCCGATCAGCTGGCCGCCTTCACCATGGTCCTTGGCTTCCTTGCGGTTGAACGACAGCGGCAGGTCACGACCGCGCTGGGCCAGCTCGCAGGCCATCGCGGTGGCCAGCGGAATGCCCTTGTAGGCCGGGCCGAACACCACGTCGTACTTGATCCCGGTGGCGTCGATGGCATCGGCGTAGCAGGCGCCGAGCTGGGACAGCAGCGAACCGGAGTCGAAGCGACCGGCGTTGAAGAAATAGGGGCTCAGGCGGCCGGACTTGAGGGTGAACTGGCCGAAGCGCAGGGCGTCGGCGGTCAGGGCCAGCTGCAGGAAACGGTGGCGGTGGTCGCTCATCAAAACTCGATTCATCTTCATTTGGAGCACAAATCCTAATCCAGCTGGGCGTTTCGCGCTCGTTTGGCCCGCTGTGAAGGCCCGCCCGGGGGCGCCGGCAGACTGCGCAGCCCCGCAGGCAACCGGTATGCTTGCCCGGTTTCCCGCCGCAGGTTCCCCGCATGCGCATCATCAGTTTCAACGCCAATGGCATCCGTTCGGCCGCAACCAAGGGCTTCCTCGACTGGTTCCGGGCCCAGGACGCCGACGTCCTGTGCATCCAGGAAACCAAGGCCCAGGAAGACCAGCTGACCGACCCGATGTTCCGCCCGGACGGCCACCACTGCTTCTACCGCGACGCCATCACCAAGAAGGGCTACAGCGGCGTGGCCATCTACAGCAAGCGCGAGCCGGACCAGGTCATCACCTCGCTGGGCTGGGCCCCGTTCGACGACGAAGGCCGCTACATCGAGGCCCGCTACGGCAACCTCAGCGTGGTCTCCTTCTATATTCCGTCCGGCAGCTCGGGCGACCTGCGCCAGGGCTTCAAGTTCGAAGTGATGGAATGGCTGCGGCCGATCCTTGAAGAGTGGGCGCGCAGCGGCCGCGACTACGTGCTGTGCGGCGACTGGAACATCGTCCGTTCGGCGCTGGACATCAAGAACTGGAAGTCCAACCAGAAGAATTCCGGCTGCCTGCCGGAGGAGCGCGACTGGCTCAACGCCCTGTGCGCCGACCACGGCCAGGCCGCCGATGTCGCCGCCGGTCGCGGCTGGGCCGATGCCTACCGGCTGCTCAACCCCACCGGCGAGGACTACACCTGGTGGAGCAACCGCGGCGCCGCCCGTGCCAACAATGTCGGTTGGCGCATCGACTACCAGTTCATCACCCCGGGCCTGCGTGATCGCCTGCGCAGCTGCTCGATCTACCGCGACGAGCGCTTCTCCGACCACGCCCCGTTCACCGTGGACTACGACCTGTGACCGAGGCGGCCACGCCGGCCAGCTACAAGGGCTGGGCCGGGATCAAGCGCGCCTTCGGTACGCCCTCGGCACTGACCATGGCCATGCTCGGCTTCGGCAGCGGCCTGCCATTCCTGCTGATCGCCTCGCAGACCCTGTCCACCCGCCTGCGTGATGTCGGCCTGGACCTGGGCAGCATCGGCCTGATCAGCCTGGCCAGCTTCTTCTACCTGCTCAAGTTCCTGTGGGCGCCGCTGCTGGACCGCTATGCCTTCCCGCTGCTCGGCGGGCTGGGACGCCGGCGCTCGTGGCTGCTGGTATCGCAGGTGATGGTGCTGGTCGGCCTGGTGGCGTTGGCATTCGTACGCCCCGAGCAGGGGGTGTGGCCGCTGGTGGCGTGGGTGCTGGTGGCCTCGTTTGCCGGCGCCACCCAGGATTCGGCGGTCGATGCCTACCGTATCGAGATCGCCCCGCAGACCGCCCAGGCCGCACTGGCCGCCACCTATACGCTGGGCTACCGGATCGGCCTGATCCTGGCCGGGGCCGGCGCGCTGTACCTGGCCCAGTTCGAAGGCTGGATCATTGCCTACCTGGCGATGGCCGCGCTGATGCTGCTGCCGATCATCACCACCCTGGTGTGCGCCGAGCCGGAGCGCCCGGCCACGGCCGTGCAGCGCCGCATCGATGTGGCCGAAGCGTTCGTGCAGCCGATCACCAGCTTCTTCAGCCGCAATGGCGTGGCACTGGCCCTGGTGCTGCTGGCGTTCGTCGGGTTGTTCAAGTTCCCCGACCAGGTCATCGGGGTGATGGCCGGTCCCTTCTATCTCGACTCGGGCTTCGACAAGGCCGACATCGCCACGGTGTCCAAGCTGTTCGGCGTGTGGATGGGCATCGGCGGCGCCTTCCTGGGCGGCATCGCGGTGGCCGCGTTCGGCTTCCGTCGCATGCTGCTGGTCGCCGCACTCGGCGTCGCGCTGTCCAATCTGGCCTTCCTGCTGATGGCGCACAACCCGGGCAAGCTGTGGGCGTTCTACGCTGCGCTCAGCGCCGACAACCTGTTCCAGGGCTTCGCCGGCACCGTGCTGGTGGCCTTCATGTCCTCGCTCACCGACCGCAATTTCACCGCCACCCAGTACGCGCTGCTGGTGTCACTGGCCAACCTGCCCGGCAAGTTCGTCGGTGGCGTGTCCGGATATATCGTGGAAGCCACGTCGTACAGCACGTTCTTCATCCTCAGCTCGATCACCGTGGTGCCGACGCTGCTGCTGCTGGCGTGGCTGTGGCCGCGCATCGTCGACCGGACCCCGCCACCGGCGGCCTGATTGCCTGCCCGCCCGGTCTGCGGGATCATCGCCCCGACGCGCCGAGGGGGCGGTGCCTTGCGAACGGGGAAGTGAGCATGGCCGACGTTGTGCTGCGGGACCTGGACCCGCTGCTGCTGGAACGCATCCGCCGGGTCGCCGTGGCCCGCGGCTGGACCCATGAACAGACCTGCACCGCGCTGCTGGAGCAGGGGCTGTTCAGTAGTGAACTGGAGGTCCGCTCCGGCTTTGGCGATCCCGAAGTCGACGCACTCTCTGATGCCATCGCCGCCCTGCAGGCCCTGCCAGCAGGGCAGGGCTTCGATTAGCGGCCGCGCCGCAATGCTGTAGAGCCGAGCCCATGCTCGGCTGCTTCTGCTCACGCCAGATGGATCGCACCCAGGATCCGCGGCCCCTGGGCCCCGGTCACGCTCGGCAGGTTGCCGGCCAGTCCGTCCAGCGTCCGCTGTGCCAGCCACGCAAACCCCATCGCCTCGACGTACTCCGGGTCCAGCCCATGCACCGCGCTGGACTCCACCTGCACGCCCGGCAGCCGTGCGCTCAGCCGCTTCATCAGCTGCCGGTTGCGCACGCCGCCGCCGCACACCAGCAGCCGGCGGGTCTGCGGCTGCTGCGCCAGCAACGCGTCAGCCACCGTCGCCACGGTCAGTTCCAGCAGGGTGGCCTGCACGTCGGCGGCGGCGAACTGCCCTTCGCCCATGTGCATCTCGGCCCAGGCCAGGTGGAACTGTTCGCGGCCGGTGCTCTTCGGCGGCGGCAGATCGAACCACGGGTCCGAACGCCAACCGGCCAGCAGGCTGTCATCCACCGCACCGCTGGCCGCGTAGGCGCCGTCGGCATCGAAGGTGCGGCCGGTGTGGCGCTGGCACCAGGCATCCATCAGCGCGTTGGCCGGGCCAGTATCGAAGCCACGCACCTGGCCCTCGCGCGGGATCAGGGTCAGGTTGGCGATACCGCCCAGGTTGAGCACCGCACGGTCCTCGTCGGCCGCACCCAGCATGCCCAGGTGGAAGGCCGGCATCAGCGGCGCGCCATGGCCCCCGGCCGCCACGTCGCGGCGGCGGAAGTCGCTTACCGTGGTGATCCCGGTCAGTTCGGCGATGCGGTTGCCATCGCCCAGCTGTACGGTGAACGCCGGCTCGGCCAGTGGCCGATGGCGTACGGTCTGGCCGTGCGAGCCGATCGCACGCACCTGGCGGCGGTCCACGCCGGCCTCGGCCAGCAGCTGGTTGGCCGCCTCGGCGAAGTGGATGGCGATCCGCGCATCCAGCTCGCCCAGTTCCTCCAGCGAGTCCAGCGGACCGCCTTCGCCCAGCGCCACCAGGCGTGCGCGCAGCACCGGCTCCCAGCGGGCGGTCAGCCCATGCACGAAGCGGCAGCCACCGCCGTCGGGGAACTGCACCAGCGCGGCATCGATGCCGTCGGCGCTGGTGCCCGACATCAGGCCAAGGTACAGGGGGCGTCAGTGGCGGCAGTGGTGTTCATGGCGAGCATAAAAAGGACGCGGCAAGCTTGGGCTGCCGCGTCCTTCTTCGTCAACGCAGGGGTTCAGCCGCGCTTGCGGCCGGTCGCCTGCTTGTCCTTGGCGCTGGCCACCTCGGGGGCGGCCTCGTCGCGGCTGGTCGGTGCCGGGCTGGCATCGGCGTAGATCAGCTTCTCCATGCCCTGGATGCGGGCCATCGCCGGCGCGGTCTGCGCGCGGAAGGCCACCAGCTCGGCGCCCTTCAGCGGTTCCGGCGGCGGCATGGTCACGGTCAGCGGGTTGCGGTGCTCGCCGTTGACGCGGAATTCGTAGTGCAGGTGCGGGCCGGTGGCCAGGCCGGTCGAGCCGACATAGCCGATCACCGTGCCCTGCGCCACGCGCTGGCCGGTCTTGATGTTGGCAAAGCGCGACATGTGCCCGTACAGGGTGGTGTGGCCGCGGCCATGGTCGAGGATCACCACGTTGCCGTAGCCGCGCTGCACGCCGGCAAACTGCACGCGGGCGTCGCCGGCGGCCATGATCGGGGTGCCGGTACGCGCGGCGTAGTCCACGCCCTTGTGCATGCGCATCTTGCCCAGCACCGGGTGCTTGCGCGCGCCGAAGGTCGAGCTCAGCCGTGCGAACGGGATCGGCATGCGGATGAAGCTCTTCTTCAGCGAACGGCCGTTGATGTCGTAGTACTCGGACTTGCCGTTGCGGTCGAAGCGGAAGCCGGAATAGGTCTTGCCACCGGTGGTGAAGGTCGCTGCCAGGATCTTGCTGGTGTCCACCTTCTCGCCTTCGCGCCAGGTTTCATCCATCACCACGCTGAAGCGGTCGCCCGGCTGCAGGTCCTTGGAGAAGTCGATGTCGTACTTGAAGATGTCGTCGGTCATCGTCGCGATCGCCGACGGCGACAGCCCGGCCCGGCGCGCGGCCGCATACAGCGAACTGGTGATCTCGCCACTGGTGACCACCGTGCGCGTGGAGGTCTCGCGCTGGGTCACCTTCTCCTTGATGTCATCGCCGGCCAGGCTCAGTTCCACCCGGTTGTCGGCATCGCGGTCGAAGCGGATGCTGCGCAGGTCGCCCGACAGCGGCATGTCGAAGGCGATCTCGGCCCCCGGCCGCAGCTTGGTCAGCGCCTCGCGCGCGCCGGGGTGGTCCAGTACCCGGTGCAGGGTGGTGGCCGGGATGCCGGCCTTGTCGAACAGATCGCTCAGGGTCTGGCCGCGCTGTACGCGCAGCACCTGCCAGCTGTCACCGGGTACCTGTTGCTGGCGGGCCAGGGCCAGCGGCGGCAACGGCAGCGCCAGGCTGGTGTGGCTGTCGGCGAAGGGCGCATCGATGGTGTGCGAGAAGCCGGGGACGATCGTCGCCACCAGCGCACCGATGGTCGCGAACAGGCTGGCATGCATCCAATGGCGCCGGGTCCAGCGTTCATTGAAGGCGGCGGGAAGGTGTTGCCTGAGCTTCCGATGCAGGGCGTTGTCGTGCAGGACGTGGAGGCGTTCCTGGAAGCGCTGCTTGCGTGCGCGCCCTTGTTCGGAATTGTGCATCGGCGATTTTTCCTGACGGCCCGGGAGCGCGGGCCTAAACGCCGGTTACCATAGACACCTGAGAAAACCGCGTCAAACCCTTGTGCCCATTGGCTTTTGTGAAGCCAATCGGGTTAACTTTGCTTTAACACCCCACACAAGAATCGGCGTTGCCGGGAGTAGTCACGTGTCCTCGATTGAAGAAGCCCTTGCCCTGATCGGCCGTGGTGCCGACGAGATCCTCAAGCTCGAGGATCTGCGTGCGCGCCTGCAGGAAGGCCGTCCGCTGCGGATCAAGGCCGGCTTCGACCCCACCGCGCCCGACCTGCACCTGGGCCATACGGTGCTGCTGAACAAGATGCGCCAGTTCCAGGACCTCGGCCATCAGGTCATCTTCCTGATCGGCGACTTCACCGGCATGATCGGCGACCCGTCCGGCAAGAGCCTCACCCGCAAGCCGCTCAGCCGCGAGGACGTGCTGGCCAACGCCCGCACCTATGAGGAGCAGGTGTTCAAGGTGCTGGACCGCAGCCGTACCGAAGTCCGCTTCAATTCGGAGTGGTTCGGCAAGATGGGCGCGGCCGACATGATCCGCCTGGCCGGCCAGCACACCGTGGCGCGCATGCTCGAGCGCGACGACTTCGCCAAGCGCTATGCCGCCCAGCAGTCCATCGCCATCCACGAGTTCCTGTACCCGCTGGTGCAGGGCTACGACTCGGTGGCCCTGGAAGCGGACGTCGAGCTCGGCGGTACCGACCAGAAGTTCAACCTGCTGATGGGCCGTGGCCTGCAGGAACACCATGGCCAGAAGCCGCAGGTGGTGCTGACCATGCCGCTGCTGGAAGGCCTGGACGGCGTCAACAAGATGTCCAAGTCGCTGGGCAACTACATTGGTATCAGCGAGCCGGCCATCGACATCGTCACCAAGACCATGAAGGTGGACGACACCCTGATGTGGCGCTGGATCGAGCTGCTGTCGTTCGACATCAGCCAGGTCGAAGCGGTGCAGCTGCGCGAGCAGGTGGCCACTGGCGGCCTCAACCCGCGCGTGGTCAAGCTGCGCCTGGCGCGTGAACTGGCGACCCGCTTCCACGACGCCGCCGCGGCCGAGCAGGCCATTGCCGGCTGGGAAGCGGCGGTGACCGGGCAGGGCGACATCACCCAGCTGCCGCTGCAGGACGTGGCGATCCCGGCCGAGGGCCTGCGTATCGCCGCGCTGCTGACCGCGGCCGGGCTGACCCCGAGCAACTCCGAAGCCAACCGCAAGCTCAAGGAGCGCGCGGTGAAGGTCGACGGCGAAGTAGTGGAAGATGGCCAGCAGGTGCTGCAGCCGGGCTTCGAAGGCCTGCTGCAGGTCGGCAAGCGCACCTTCGCCCGCGTGCGCCTGGTCGCTGCCTGAGACAAAGGAAGGGCCGGCGCCAGCCGGCCCTTCCTTATGCTCTTGTAGAGCCGAGCCCACGCTCGGCTGCTCTTCATGGGGTCCTCCCGCAGCGCGACGCATGAACGGATGCAACATCCGTTGAAAAAATCGCCACACCCCCTTCACAAATGATGCAGATGGGGACATACTTCTCCTCCCCGTCGCAGGGGTCGCCACCAAGGGGCTTCAGCGACAACAGGGCGCCCACCACCGCCGAACGAGATGATCGAGCGAAGGTGTTGACAGACTGAAAAAGTCTGAC